>CALDIB010000106.1 GCA_937902125.1 uncultured Treponema sp. | reverse complement strand
GACGACATGGACGACGCCACGGAGATCCTTCGGGAAATCTCCGACGACGGCGATACCGTGCTGTTCGAGAGCCGGATACCGGAGTACGAGGAAGAGGAATAAACCACAAAACGAGTCTCGTGAATCGCGCGTGAGGACGCATATCCAAGCATCCATATCTTTTCTCTGGCCGACTGATTTCTGTGTGAAGTCAGTCGGCTTTTTGTTTTTATGCATGATAAAACCAACCAAACGGGCATGTGGAAGCGTCTTAACCATTGGAAGGCGCCGATATTTGCTGCCTTTTATGTTTTGGCGAAGGCCGGGATTCATGATCGACAGCATGCGCCCACAAGTGAAAAGGAGAAGAGCAAGATGAACGTTGCAACCATCCTTGCCGCGGGGCAGGGCAAGCGATTCGGCGCGGAGGTGCCGAAGCAATTTGTCGAGGTGCTGGGCAAGCCCATACTCGCCTATACGCTGGAGGTCTTCCAGGAATCGCCGGACATCGACGCCATACAGATCGTCTGCCAGCCGGAGCATAAGGATCGTGTCATGGGAATCGCGCGCGACTACAGGATCGACAAGCTGCGCTGGATCACGGATGGCGGAAACAGCTGCCCGAAATCCTTCCGAAACGCCGTCTTTGCCATGCGGGACGTACTCAAGGACGACGCCATCATCGTCACCCACATGAGCGTGAGTCCCCTGGTGTCCCCAGAAGACATCGCCGCTTCCGTTGCCATGTGCAAGGAGAAGGGTTGCAGCTTCACAATGCACCCTGTTCGCATCTGCATGGCGCGGGGCGGCGGCGAGGGCTGGGCCGACACGAACGCGCCAAAGGAGAGTTTTATCGAGCTGAACGCACCTTGGTCGTTTCGCTACGGCGAAGTCTATGATCTCTATCGGCGGTTGGAGGAAAGGGGCTATGTCCTTTCCGAAGCGGATTATACGCTCGGCCTTTGGTTCGCTGACGGGCGCAAGGCCTGGTATGTTCGCGGCTGTGAGGCGGGACAAATGAAGATCACGACGACGCACGACCGGGATCTGTTTGAGGGCTATTTGCTGCTGAAACGGAAGGAGGCGGAACATGAGCGACTACATCGCGGCGATTGACGCCGGGACGGGCGGCGTGCGCTGCGTCGTCTTTGACGCGAAGGGCAACGCCGTCTGCCAGGATTACCGAGAGCTGCTGACCGTCTATACCCCGGACGGCCACGCGGAGCAGGACCCGGTCCAACTGATCAAAGGCGCTATGGACGCCGTTCGCGGAGCGATCATCCGGGGCGGGATCGACGCTTCAAGGATCGTCGGCGTCACCACCACCGGCACGCAGACCACCTTCGCGCCCATTGATAAAGACGGAAACTTCCTGACAAACATCATCGTCTGGCAGGATGCTCGCGGATTGGAGATGTTCCCGTGGATGCGCCAGCGGCTGGCGGAGCACGGCATGACGGAGGCGGACCTGTACAGGCGCACCTTCCGCCCGATGGATGTTCTGCTGGCAGGAGCGAAGCTGCTGTGGCTGCGGGAGCACGAGCCGGCCCTGTATGACAGAATCGACGTGCTCGCCAACCCGCAAGCCATACTGCTCAAGGCGTTTGGCGCTGAGGAAGTGACGGTCGACCTTACGGACGGCGGCTGGTGGCTGTCCCATGATGGCACCACCCTGGACCTCGACCCACAACTCATCCAGATATTTGGATTGAATCCCGCGCATTTCCCGCGGCTTTGTGCGCCTGGAACACCGGTTGGCAGGGTCACGCCGGATGTGGCGGAGAGGACGGGCTTGAAAGCAGGCACGCCGCTCTATCAGGGGGCAGTGGACCAGTGCTGCGCGCCGCTCGGCGCGGGAAACTACGGCCGGGCAGACATGGGGACCCTGTGCATGGGAACCGCGGGCGTCATCATGGTCTATTCCGATGAGCCGAAGCCCGATCCCCTGGGCTGCTATCACGTCATCCACTATCCGGGCGGGGGCTATGCCAGCGAGATCGGCGTTCGCGTCGCGGCATCCGCGTTCCGCTGGGTGCGGGATATGCTGTATCCCCCGGAGGCGTTCCGCTACAATGATATTTACACGAGGATGGACGCGGAAGCCGCCGGCGTTCCCATTGGCTCCGACGGGCTCTGCTTTCTGCCGCTGATGGCGGGCAGCGCCTACCCGAGAGCGGACGACGCGATCCGCGGCGGATGGATTGGCGCGTCCCTGAGCACGACGCGCGCCGCCCTGGTTCGCTCCGCACTGGAGGGCATCTGCTATGAGATGCGCCAAATCCTGGAGGCCAGCGGGCAAACCTTTGCTTCAATAGCCTTGCTCGGCGGCGCGACCCGCTCCGACCTGTGGAACCAGATGCAGGCGGACGTCTACGGCTGCCCCGTGGAAACCATCGTATCTCAGGAAGCCAGCGCCCTCGGCGCGGCCATGATCGCCGCCTATGGCGCGGGCCTGTATCGCAGCCTGAAGGACGCGGCGCGCGGTATGGCCCGCATGAAGCGGCGTTACGAACCGAATCCAGCCCATGCCGAACGCTACGCCGAAAGCTACCATGCGTGGCTGAATTGCGTTGACGATCTTGGCAACCGGGCGTTTCCAGCGCTGGCGAAGGTGCGAAAACCAGGGAGGATATGAATGCTGACCAAACAGAAACAGGCGTTCAGGGCGTACTGCAAGCGGCACAAGCATCTCTATCGCGTCTTTTCACAGTGGTTTGAACGCCGGACAAACCGCGCCATGCGGGAGGCCAGACGGCAGTGGGGTATTGACAACAATCTGGTCGTGTTCAGCGCGTACAACATGCGCTCCTACAACGACAATCCCAAGTATATCTGCGAGGCGCTGCACGAAATGCGGCCGCAAACCTCCCTGGTTTGGGTTTTCAAGGACGTTCAGGCCGCAAAGGCGCAATATGACATCCCGGATTACATCCGCTGTACGGAATGGAGAACGCCCCTGTCGTATCACCTTCTGGGATGTGCGCGGGTGGTCGTGGACAACTGGCAGAAATACGATTGGCTTCGCTTGGCGCGCGGGCAGGTCTATTTGTTTTCGCCCCACCATGACCGCAGCTTCAAGTGCGGCGGATTCACGAAAAAGGATCGGCTTTACAATCGGTTGGTGGAAACTCACGCCTCGGTCGTGACGACGGGATCGGATTTCAACGAGCGGTTCCTCCGCAAAGCCCTGCGCTACAAGGGGCCGTATCTGGACGTCGGCCTGCCCCGCAATGATATTCTGGTTCGGAACGATCCCGCGGACGAGGCGCATATCCGAGATAAACTAAAAATAGACACGCGGACAAAAATCCTGCTCTTTGCGCCGACTTACAGGGACGCCGACAAGCGGGCGGGCTGCCGGGAGACCGTCGCGCTGGACCTCCACCATGTGCTGGATGTGTTGGAGGAAACGACCCATGATCGTTGGGTGTGCCTGTACCGTGCGCACTATCTGTCCCTCGGCCTGAATATGGATCATCTGTCCATGTCGTCACGGCTCGCGGACGTGACGGCTTATCCTGAAATGGCGGAATTGCTTCGCGTTGCCGACGCGATGATCTCGGACTATTCCTGCGCCGCCGGGGACTTCGCCCTGCGTGGAAAGCCCATCTGGCTCTACGTCGCTGATATCGATGAGTACACAAAATACAGTCGGGAGCTGTATGTCAACCCGCTGGACACGCCCTATTGGTGTGCCAGGTCGCCTTCGGAACTGGACGCGCTGATCCGCCAGACCACGCCGGATAAGGCGAGGGAGAACTGCCGGGCCGTCCTTGAATACTATGGCGAGCACGAGACGGGCAAGGCCGCGGAAGCGGCAGCCAAATGGATCTGCTCCCTATTGGGGGAACGCTCTCCCTGACGCAAAAAGAGGCTGTTGCACGTTTGCGTTAGTGCAACAGCCCCTTGCGTTACAGCGGTATGTTCCCGTGCCGCCGCCGCGCGATCATTCGGCGGATGGCGGGCTTGTAGCCCATGCGGTTGAGCGCCTCGATCAGCTTGTCGCGGGTCTGCTCGGGGCGGATCTCGGCGGTGATGTAGCCGCGCTTCAGGCCCAGCCGCGTGTTCATCACGTCCCGGCGATACTGCTCGGCCTTCTCGTCCAGGAAGGCTCGGGCCTGTTGGGCGTCCATACTGCGGGTCTCCCGGGCATAGAGGATCTCCACCGCGCCCTGCTCGCCCATCACGGCCACCTCGGCCCCCGGCCAGCTGAACACGCAGTCCGCGCCGATGTGGGCGCTGTTCATGGCGATGTACGCGCCGCCGTAGGCTTTGTGCAGGATCACGTTGATCTTCGGCACCGTGGCCTCGGAGAAGGCGTAGAGCAGCTTCGCGCCGTGGCGGATGATGCCGGCCTGCTCCTGGGCGATGCCCGGCAGGTAGCCCGGCACATCGGTGAAGGTGACGATGGGGATCCGGAAGGCGTCGCAGAAGCGCACGAACCGCGCGGCCTTGTCGCTGGAATTGCAGTCCAGCACCCCGGCCATGTACCGGGGCTGGTTGGCGATGATGCCCACCGTCTCGCCGCCCAGCTTCGCCAGGCCGATCACGATGCTCTTGGCGAAGTCCGGCTGCAGCTCCATGAAGGAGCGCACGTCGAATATGTTGGCGATGATTTCGTTGATTGAAGAAACAGTGTTCTCCGTGCAGTCTCGCAACGCGGTTCCTGTCTTGACCAAAGTTTCGTTTGAATTTTTTACGTTTCCCACAATGCCCTGCAACTTTTCGATAAAGCGGTTCAAGCTGACAACAAGCTCGTTCATAACCTTAAGGGCGCTTTCGCTTTTTAGCTGAACCCGCTGGGTAAGGTCGGCGTTTCCGCTGGAAAGCTCGTCAACGGCGGACTTTAAAGTGTTGGCGCTTATGATGATGTTGGACGTATAAAAGAACACGAACAAAAGAACTATGGCCACAAGACAAATGGCGATGGGCGTGACAGCCGCCGACCAAAAGGACGAGGCCGTATACCTATACTTCATGGCCATGTGCCAGTTTACTAAATCCAAGGGGGCAAGAACAAATTCCGCCTTTGGAGAGGATTCTGTTTTTATCGCGGCCGGCGTGGCGTTAATCTTTTCAAGTTCGGGCATTCGGACTGTGACGGCTATATGGTCTTTGAGAATGGACTGGTCAAGAGCTCCCGTGATTTTCAATTCGTTGTCAAAAAGATACATTTCAACGTCTTTAGGAATTCCCTTATACATGCTGTTGATGAAGTCTGTCAAAGGAATTCCCGTTCCCGCGATTCCCACCGGAGTTCCGCCGGCGTTTCTGACAACGGCGTTTACCCAAAGCATGGTTTGGTTCAAGTCGGGGTTGTAGTTTATGTTGAAGTTGTATTCCTCTGTTTCATACAAGGTCATCTTGTACCAATAGGTGTCCGGGTCTTCCGGGTCAAGGGTGTAGGCGTATTGCATGTTTGTCCAAAACCTGTGGTCGGCGTCGCTTACCCAGAATACGGATTTGCTCAAATATGAATTTTGGTAGGACAAAAATTCTATCTTTCCCATGCGGGAAGCCTCTTCGTCGTCGGGAAATTCCAAATAATTTTTTACCAAGGGGGAGCGGACCATTTGCCGCACAAGGGTCAATTGTTCGTTAAGGCTGCTTTGAAATTCCAAAGTCTTTATTTCCGCGGCGTGCGTAAGAAGCATGTCGGCGTGATTTCTAAAGTTTTTCTCTGACCAGAAAATGGTTACCACTACTGTTACGGCAACGGCCAAAAGGACCGCCACGATAGCCTTCAATTTGTTGTTCTTCATATAGTCCTCTTAACTTACATTCTACACTCTTTCTGACAAAAAGCAAGCGAAATTTAGTATAACTAGATTTACTCAAGGCTAACTTGCGTCTTTTCCGTCCTGCCAAAGTTCCTATGGAAAAATAGCAAAAAAAACTTTATAATGCCCGCTATGAAAAAAAACTCAATATATATAAAATTTCATCGCGTTTTTTTGCCCCTTTTTCAGGCCTTGCTTTGCCAACTGTCCTTTGCCCAAGCCGGAGCGCAGGAAAGGCCCTGGCCCAACACCACTGTGGCCGGAGCCATTCAAGGCTACAATCCAAGGATAAAGGACGACTTTTACGCGGCGGTGAACCGCCAATGGCTTTTGTCGGCAAAAATTCCTCAGGGCCGCTACAAGGCCGGCTCTTTCACCCAGCGGGCCTTGCAGGTTGACTTGGAGCTTATGTCCCTTATGACAAGGAAAGACCTAAATGGCCGGGACGCTCAAAACGTTCAAAACCTTTACGCGCTCTTTCTTGATTGGGAAGGAAGAAAGGCCGGAATCGACGAGCTGAAAAAAATCATAGGCCGCGTGGAAAAAATTTCGACAATAGAAGAATTTCGCTCATACATTGCCGGCGAAGAAGGCCTTTTCCAAGGCGCCCCTTTTTGCGGCTTTTACGCGGGAAGCGACATCGCCGAGCCATTAAGAAGCGCCCTCACAATTTATCCCGCAAGCCTTTCTTTGGGCGATTCGGCGGAATACAAAGCGCCCACTCAAAACGGAAAAAACCAAAAGGCCTTTGTGGATGCGGTCTCGCTTTTTGTCCTAAAAAAAATCGGAATGAGCGAACAAAGGGCCGGAGAAATCTTGGAAAAAAAATACAAGTTTGAAAAAGAGCTGGCGAAAAGCGCAATGACTTCGGAAGAGGAAAATTCTCCTGACTACATAAAAAAAACTTTGAACAAAAAGACTTTGTCGGAACTAAAAGAACTTTCGCCAAATTTTCCTCTTGTCCAAATAATGGCCGCGCGGGGAATGGACAAGGCAAAAAGAATTTATTTAAGCGAACCTGAATGGCTTAAAAAAATCGACAGCCTTTTTGTCAATGAAAACCTTGAAGAAATAAAGGCTTATTCCATAGCTTCAATTGCGCTGGAAAATTCCGCCCTTTTGGACAAGGAGGCTTACGACTTTTACAAGGCCGCGAGGAACAAGCGCATGGGAATATGGGAAGCCCAAGGCTATGAGGAAGACGCGAGGGATTACGTTTCAAATACGATTTCAGTTCCCCTTTCAAAACTTTACGCCAAGCATTGCGTTGACAAAAGCGCCAAGGGCCGCGTCACAAAACTTATAAAAGAAACAAAAGGCGAATACAAAAAAATAATAGCGGCCCAAGACTGGCTTTGCGAAGGCGCAAAGAAAAAGGCGGTCCAAAAACTTTCCGCCGCAAAAATCCATGTGGCCTACCCCGCCCTTTGGGACAACTACAGCGCCTTGGACATTCGCTCCAAAGGAGAAGGAGAAAACTTTTTCAGCGCCGCGAAAAAAATCAGGGCCTTTTACATGAAGCAAATGAACAAGCGGGTCAACAAAGTCTTTGGAAGCGGAATGTGGAGCGGCAAGGTTTACGAGGTGAACGCCTTCAACGGCCTTACAAACAATTCCATCAACATCATTGCGGGAATATTGGGCGGCGCCTTTTACCGCCCGGACATGAAGGACGAAGAACTTTACGGCGCTTTGGGAATGGTGATTGGCCATGAGCTGAGCCATTCCTTTGACGCAACTGGAAGCCAGTTTGACAAAAGGGGCGCGATGAAAAATTGGTGGACGGAAGAAGACTGGGCCGCCTTTGAAAAGCGGACAAAAAAAATCGCGGACATTTTTGACGGCATGAACACCCTGGGAGACCGACATCAAAGCGGAAAGACAGTACAAGGAGAGGCGGCCGCGGACATCGGCGGAATCAAGGTCATGCTGGCCTTGGCAAAAAAGAAGCCGAGCTTTGACTACAAGATGTTTTTTGAAAGCTACGCCCGCCTATGGGCCAGCGTCTGCCAAAAAGAATACACCGAAATCCGCCTTAACGGCGACCCCCACCCCTTTGACTACCTAAGGGTCAACTTGACCCTTCAACAATTTGACGAATTCCTGAACGCCTACGACATAAAAGCCGGCGACGGAATGTATCTAGAGCCAGACAAAAGGGTTGGCATTTGGTAAGGCCTCGCAAAAGGCCGCCTTTACGCCTCCACAAACTTCACGCTAAGATTTGGAATGTCAACGCTTTTTGCCTTGACCAAAATCTTGTCGTTAAGTCCAAGCTTTTTTGACGGAGCGAACACAGTTTGCTGCGCCAAGGAAGGAATCATAAAGACGGCCTCGTTTCCCTTAAAGTCAACGCAAACGGCCTCTCCGGTCCAATCGGGGTTTTGCAAAAGGTAAACCAAAGTCCAATGCAAGTCGCTTTTTCGCTCGGCCTTTTTGCAGGCGTAGGCCGCTTGGTCTCCCGCGGCAAGGCGCTCAAGCATGGCGTCCTTGTCTATCAAGTCCCGGCCGTCCAAAAAGGCGCGAAGCTGTTCATGGCACAAAAGGTCTCCGTAGCGGCGAAGGGGGCTGGTGACTTGGCTGTAGATTCCAAGGCCCAAGCCTGCGTGGGGTCCGGGAACCAAGCCCACTTCCCGCCTATGCATCTGCCGGACAGTCTTAAATTCTCCGGCCAAGCCTTCCGGCAAATCCTTGGGAATGTCGGGAGCCTCTTGGCGGACGTAAACAAAAGGAATCTTGTTGGCAAAAGCGAAACGCGCCGCGCCTTCGCCGGCCAAAAGCATCATCTCCCGCACAAGCTCCGAACTTTGAGGATGCTCTTCCGGCTGTACAAAAACTTTTTTGTTTTCGTCAAGGCTAATGTGGACTTCCGGCAAATTGATTTCCACGCTGCCGGCTTTTTTCCGCCGTTCTAAATTTCGCGCGGCTATGGCGAACAAAGTTTTCAACTCGCCGTCTTTAAGGCCGTCCGCCTCTTGGTAGGTCAAGCGCTTGACCCGGACAAAGGTTTTCATCACCTTGCATTCTTCTATTGTTCCGTCGTCGTTCAGCAAAAGGCGGAATGACAAGGCCCGGCTTTTTTCGGCAAGGCCCAAAGCGTAGTCTTCCAAAGAATCTTCGCAAAGCATTCTGGACGCGCCTTCAGGAATGTAAAGGGTGGCTCCCCGGGCCATGGCCGCCTTGTCAATGGGGCTCAAGGGAAGAATGGCGCTGGCGGGGTCGGCGATGTGAACCCACAAGTATTTTCCGTCAAAGGCTACCGCGTCGTCAGGATCCGCCGACCATTCGTTGTCAATGGCGTAAGAAATTCCAGGAACTTCAAAACGCTCCTCATCCGGCGGAGAAGAAAGGGTCAAGGAGGCCGACTGCATTGAAAGGCCCCATCGGGCGGGATGGGGATTTTTTGTGATTTGCCAAACGCCTGTGTCCAACAAAAGCTTGTGGGCGTTTTCAGGCAAGGCGGCCCTTCCTATTTCCTGCATCACCTTTGACTTGTCGCATTTTCCCAGCGCCACGGCCTCCACTTCGTTCATAAATTTTTGGTCGGAAGGAAGGTCAAGCGCGTTTTTTTTAAGGCGGTCGATAAAGGCGGAAAAATATTCGGCCTCATGCGCCTTTTGGTCGGCCTTGTTTTTTAGCGCGGCAATTTCATCTTGATTTCTGGGAATAAAAACAAGAGCGCCGTTTTTTTGCTCCTCTTCCAAAAGGGAAAATTCAAAGCCCTGCCTAAGCTTGTCAAAATAAAAAAAGGCGGCGGCCGCCGGAGCGCCCGAGTCAATCAAGGCCAGCAATTCCTCAAAAGAAATTTTTTGGTTGGCCAAAGATTCGTCGCTTTGCAAAAGCTCGTAGGCTTCCACAATTTTTTCCCCGGCGGTTTGGTCGCCATAGGCCAAAAGATTTTCTATTGAAACATTTTTTGCCGGAAGGGGAATTATGTCCTTTTCCCGAACTTTAACCGTTTCGTATTTGGCGGCCTTTCCCGTGTCTGTGGCGGGCGCGCTCTGGTATTTTATTACAAACTTGTCGCCTTCAATTTCCGTGACGACTGCGGCGTTTTTTTTATACAAAACCGCTTGATTTTTTTCAAACATATCTTCATTATAGCAAGAAAGGAACATAAATGGAAGAGAGCCCTTTTTTCATCGGAAATTTTTCTCAAAGCGGCCGTCAGGACTTGGAGGACATTGAACTTCAAGACCAAGTGAACGGAATCGGGCTGGGAGCCTTTTACGGCTGCCCAAATTTAAGCCGCCTTGTTTTGAACAAAAACTTGAATTACATTTCTCCCTTGGCCTTTGCCCAATGCCCTTCCCTAAAAGAAGTGACGGCCGACTCCAACATTGTGGCCCTGGCTCCCAACGCCTTTGGAAGCGAATGCGGAGGCGCCAAGGAAATTCTTTTAAAGAATTTTTCATACAAATGCGAAGGCGGCGTTTTATACAACGCCAAATGGCGGTCCCTGCTTTTTGCAGTTGACAAAAGCCTTGACAAAATTGACTTTCCAAAAAACACAAAGACCATAGGCTGGTACGCCTTTAAGGACTGCAAGGGCTTGAAGGAATTGAACATTCCCGAAACAGTGGAATGGATTGGTGAAAAGGCCTTTTGCGCTTGTTCAAACTTAAAAAAAATTTCTCTTACAAAAAGCGTTAAAAAAATCGGGCAAGCCGCCTTCATGGACTGCGCCGCGCTGGAAGAATTCAAGATTCCCAAAGACATTGAAGAAATAGAGCCCTTCACTTTTAGCGGCTGCGAAAATTTAGCGAGCGTGGAATTTCCGTTAAGCGTCCGAACAATCGGAGAGGCCGCCTTTGAATTTTGCCCCGCGCTAAAAAAAGTCACGGTTTCAAAATGGTGCGAGATAGCGGACGGCGCCTTTGAAAAAGGCGTTGACATTCACAGATTGTAGTCCGCCGCATTTTTTTTCAGAGTTACCTCTAAAAATTGCAATTTTTAGAGGTTCCCTTTAATAAAAATTTTGGGGAATATTAAATGCGCTCGAAAAGCCAAAAAGCGCGGCCCCCTCGCCTATTTTCTCAACACGTCCACCAAATGGCTTCCCGCTCCCAAAAGTTCCGGCCTTTCTGAAATTTCAAGCGCGTAGTCTTTAAAAAGCTCAAAGCTTTCTTCGTCCATGGCGTTAAGGGACCGCCTCATGTAGTCGGCCGGGCCGTCGGGACTAAAAATTTTTATCCGCCCAAGGCCGCTTTCTTTCGCAAGCGCGTTTATGTCCTCAAGGCGGACATAGGAATACAAGTCGCCGTCAGAAGAAATCGTTTTAAATGATTTGTCGATTTGACCGGAGGCAAGGTTTTCCTTTATTTTGTTTTGGCCAAAGCAGTATTGGGTGACGGCGTATTCGTTCATGACATAGGCGCAAAAAATCGGAGCGCCTTTTTTTGCGACCCGAGCGGCCTCAGACAGCGCGCGAAGCTTGTCTTCTTTTGAATGCAAGTGGTAAAGGGGGCCAAGCAACAAAACAATGTCAAAAGTTTCGTCGTCCAAAAAAGAAAGGGAGCGCGCGTCGCCTTGCCAGCACTTGACTTTTTCATGCTTTGAGCGAAGTTTTTCCAAATTGCTTTTGACAAGCTCCACGGCCGTCACGTCAAAACCTTGGCGGCTCAATGGAACGGAATAAGCTCCCGTCGCCGCGCCCACGTCAAGGATTTTCAGCGGAACGTTTGGACGCGCGGGGGCGGCCCATTCTTGGCCTTGCGAACGCTCCGAGGCGGAGGCCGCTTCTTGGGCTTTCAAAAAGTCTCCGTTTGCGGCGGCCAAAATGTTTTTCATTGTGACAAAAAATTCGACTTGACCGTGCCGGGTTTTTAGCCGGTGGTCTTCGTTGAATTTTTCGTAGTATTTTTCTAATTCTGTTTTTTGCATTTTGCATAGCCGCGAGTTTTGATTCGCCGCTTAGGCGAATTAAAACTCGTTACGCATAAAGGGCGCTAGCCCTTTTGCGTTTTACTCCGTGGGCCGCTTTTTAAAAGACTTGCTTTCCAAGATGGCCTGGCCTTCGCCAACCTTTTGTTCCATCATCGCGCGGACTTTTAACGGCAAGCCGAACAAGGTGATGAAGCCCTGCGCGTCCTTGTGGTCGTAAAGGTCGCCGGTCTTGAAACTGGCGATGCTTTCGTTGTACAAGCTGTATTTGCTTGAAGAACCTGCGCCGCGAATCGAGCCCTTGTTAAGGTAAACTTTGGCCCAGCCTGTGACGGTCTCCTCTGTCTTGTTGACAAAGGCCATCAAAGAGTCGAACAAGGTTGTGAACCATTTTCCGTCGTAGATAAGCTCGGCGACCTTAATTGAAAGCTGCTGCTTGTAGTGGTATGTGTCGCGGTCAAGGCAAATGTGGTCCATCATGCGGTGGGCAAAGTACAAAATCGCTCCGCCGGGAGTTTCGTAAACGCCGCGGCTCTTCATTCCAACGCAGCGGTTTTCGCAAATGTCAACCAAGCCCACTCCGTGCTTTCCGCCAATCTTGTTCAACTTTGTAAGAAGGGAAAGGGCGTCCATCTTCTTTCCGTTCAAGGCGACGGGGATTCCCTTTTCAAAATCGATTTTTACAAACTCGCCTTTTTCGGGAGCTTCTTCTGGAACAGTTGTGTTCTTGAGCATGTGAGGATAGTTGGGCGCGTTCTCAGTCTTTTCAAGTTCCAAGCCTTCGTGACTAAGGTGCCAAATGTTTTCGTCGCGGCTGTAGGACTGGTCGCGCTTCATGGGCACTTCAAGCTTTCTGTCCTGAAGGTACTTGATTTCGGCCTCGCGGCTGTCCATGTCCCATTTGGGGTCGCGCCAAGCGGCGATGACCTTAAGGTCGGGAGCGAAGGCTTTGATGGCAAGCTCAAATCGAACTTGGTCGTTTCCCTTTCCTGTGGCTCCGTGGCAAATGGCCACAGCCTTTTCCTGGCGCGCGTACTCAACCAAAATTTTTCCGATAAGGGGGCGGGCCGTTGAAGTTCCTAAAAGGTATTCGTCTTCGTAAACGGCGTTGGCCTTTAGGGCCGGCCAGCAGTATTCTTCAATGTATTCTTTTCGCGCGTCAACCACATAGCAGGCGGAAGCGCCTGTCTTAAGGGCGCGGGCCT
The DNA here is from genome assembly GCA_937902125.1 of uncultured Treponema sp. GTDB lineage: Bacteria > Spirochaetota > Spirochaetia > Treponematales > Treponemataceae > Treponema_D. Next base: position 12,740 of record CALDIB010000106.1, on the reverse strand, counting down.
TTATTTGCTTCCAATTGTCGCCCTGTCCCAAGTCAATGCAAACCGCGATTACGTCGTAGTCGTAGTTTTCTTTAAGCCAAGGAATGATGACCGTGGTGTCAAGTCCGCCTGAATAAGCCAATACAACTTTGTCTTTTGCTTTTGCCATAATTTAGCCCCTTTATTTGCGGCGGCATCAGGGAATTTTCCCTTGCCGTCAGAATGAATATTTATACAAAAAATTGTATATTTTTGCGCGAATTTTGTCAAGTGAATCCAAAGGTAAAGCGAAGGAAAAAACGCTTTTTCTTGCCCGCAATTTTCATTGCGCGTCATAGGAAACTATGATAAAATGTTCTTATGAGCAGTTATCTTGTAATCGCCTTGTGCGCGGTCGTTTTTTTGTTGGTTGTCGCGAACATTAGGATTGTTCCCCAGTCTCGCGCCTTTATCATCGAACGCCTTGGAACTTATTGCTCCACCTGGCAGGCGGGCCTTCATGTAAAGATTCCCTTTATAGACAGAATCGCCAACACCGTCACCCTTAAGGAACAAGTGCTGGATTTTCCTCCCCAGCCTGTAATCACAAAAGACAACGTAACGATGAAAATCGACAGCGTTGTCTACATGCAAATCACCGAACCAAAACTTTACACTTACGGCGTTGAAGCGCCTATGATGGCCATAGAAAACCTTAGCGCCACAACGCTGCGAAACATCATCGGCGAGCTTGACTTGGACACAACGCTTACAAGCCGCGACATCATAAACACAAAAATGCGCGCCATCATCGACGAAGCCACAGACCCTTGGGGCATCAAGGTGAACCGCGTCGAAGTGAAGAACATAATGCCGCCGGAAGCCATTCGCGAAGCCATGGAAAAGCAAATGCGGGCCGAGCGGGAAAGGCGGGAAAAAATCCTTATAGCCGAAGGACAAAAGCAAAGCGAAATTCTTGTGGCGGAAGGAAAAAAGCAGGCCATGATTTTGCAGGCCGAAGCCGAAAAGGAAGCCAAGATTAGAAAGGCCGAAGGCGAAGCCGCCGCAATCCGCGAAGTCCAGTCCGCCACCGCGGACGGCTTGCGCGTGATAAAAGAAGCGAAAATCGACGACGCGGTAATAAAGCTCCGAAGCCTTGAAACCCTTGAAAAAGTCGCCGACGGCCAAGCCACAAAGCTTATCATTCCCGCAGACTTGCAGAACATGGCCGGCGTCGCCGCTTCCCTAAAAGAGCTGGTTAAAAACTAACCCTGATAGCGCAAGTCTGTCAGGATTTCCGTGTGGTCGCGGAAAACGGCCACGGTGTGCTCTTCATGGGCGCTAGGCTTTTTGTCGTCAGTAACCACAGTCCAGCCGTCGTCCAAAACATGAACGTCGGCGGTTCCAAGGTTAATCATGGGCTCGATGGCCAAAACCATTCCCGCCTGGATGCGGGGGTTTGAGTCAAGCGCGTCCAAGGTGTTTGGAATGCTGGGATCTTCGTGAACGTCCAAGCCCACTCCGTGGCCGCAGTAATCGTAGACAATTCCGTATCCGTGCTTTTCCGCAATCTCTTGGACGGCGCGGGCTATGTCGCCGATGCGGTTTCCGGCCTTGCAAGCGGCGATTCCGGCCTGAAGGCATTGCAAGGTGACGTCGTCCAGCTTTTTAAGTTCCGGCCGGACATTTCCCACCAAAATAGTATGGCTTGAATCGCTTATGTAGCCGTCAAGGTCGATGCCCACGTCAAGGCTCACCAAGTCGCCGTCATGGATTATTTTTTTCTTTGAAGGAATTCCGTGAATGACTTCCTCGTTGACGGAAACGCAGGCCGCGCCCGCGAAATTTTCTTTATACCAAGCGGGCTTTCCGCCGTGGCCTATGATAAAATGCTTGCACAAGTCGTCAACGTCTTTCGTTGACATTCCGGCCTTGACTTGGGGAATGACCCAGTTGAACATGTCCGCCAAAAGGTGGCAGGATTTTCTGATTCCTTCAATTTGCTTGTCGTTCTTCAATCGTATCATATATTTCGCTCCTATAATTGCCGTTATTTTTTTGCCGCCGCTTTTTTTCCGCCCGCGCCTCCAAGCCTGTCCGCTTCCTCCAGACAAATGCGGGCCGTGCTTTCGTCGCCCATTCGCCTGTAAATGATTCCCATTTTTCGCAAAATAAAGGCGTCTTCCCCGCTTCCAAGATTCAATTCCAAGGCGCGCTCAAAAGTGTCAAGGGCAAGCTCGTCGCTGATTGTTCCTTCTATGTGGTTTCTCAAAATATTTTTTGCAAAGGCCATAACTTCCGGAAAGAACAAGCGGAAGTAGTCGTAAGAATATTCCATTTTTATGATTTGCTCAAGCAGGCAAAAGGCGTCAAAATATTCTCCCCGCAAATACAACTCCTCGCTTAGAATGAAGCCGTAGTCCATAAAATTTTCCCGAGTGAACCAATGCTTCAAGGAAAACTTGCTTCGTTCAGTCTGCATTCTCTTGAACTCTTTTACGGCGTCGTCCTCCCGGCCCCGCATCAAGTCAAAGAAAATAAGCTTGGCGCGGCTTTCGTCGTCGTCCCTGGACAAAAGCCATTCCCGGTAATCCCAAGACTTAACCTTGCGGCGGCTGAAATGGGCGGCAAATGAAGAGTCAAAAATGTCGCGGGATTTTTGGTCCGTCAGAATTTCGTAGGCGCGGACAACCTTCTTAAAATGCTCGGCAGTGCCTTGGTCGCCGGAAACGTCAGGATGATATTTTTTTACTTTTTCCCTGTAAGCGCGGCGAATTTCAGAAAGGCTCGCGCCGGGCTTGACGCCCAAAATTTCATAGCAATCTTCCATAAAAAAATTTTACAGTATTCTAAACAAGTCCTCGACTTTAGGCTCGTAAACCACAAGGGTGGAGCAATTGGCGTTTAGTATGATGTCTTTGTTTGTCTTTGAAAAAATTGAAGAATCGTCGTGAACTTTTCCGGTTACAGCGTAGCGGGAAGGATGGCCGCCAAGCAAAATCATTTTGGCTCCAAACATATCGGCGGCCTTTACAACCTCCACCCAAACGCTGCCTTCCCTTAATTCCATTTCGGCCTTGACGCCCTTTTTCTTTGCCAAGCCCATGACATAGTTCAAATATTTTTCGCCGTCGGCGCGAAGGTTCCCCTCAAGGCCGGCGCTTTCTTCCTGCACTAAAAACTTTCCGATTGTAAGGCGCTTTAAGGTGGCTGTGTCTACAACATAAACAAATTTCAAGTTAAGGCGGTATTGCTTGGCCATAATGATTCCATACATCGCCGCGTGAATAGACGATTGCGAACCGTTCACCGCGACCAAAATATTTTGAACTAACGCTTTCATAGCTCAAAATCCCCCTTTAACTTTATTCTTAAGAGCCTTTAGGACAAAAGTGTTGTCCCGTTCCCGCTCCTCAAGCTGGCTTTCTATGTATTTTTTTGTTTCCCTAGCCTGAGGAATCACCATCTTGTCAAGCGCGTTGACGCGGCGCTGGGTTTTCTTGACCTCACCCGCAAGGCGCCAAACGATGGTGCGAATGCTGGCCATGTCGGTCAACAAGCGCAAAAGGTTGAAGAAGTCAACCATAACTTCGTCGGCGCTTGAAAAAGTTCCCAAAAAAGAATAGAACAACTGCCGCTCAGGAAGCTCCACGTCTATCGAAGAAAAATTCATTCCGCCGATTGTGACAGGCTTTTCTTTTATTTTAAAATCGTAATGAACGGCGCGCGCCATTTGCTCAACCCGATCGCCGCCCACGCCCATCAACATTCGCTTTAGGGCTGGATAGGCGCGGTCAATCAACTTGTCGATGTCCCGCTCAAGCACTTTAACCTTGTCAACCATGCGCATCAATTCCATTACAAGAATTTCCCGCTTTTGCTCAAGCAGCTCGTATCCGTTTTCGGCGGAAGCCAGCTGCTCTTTCATGGCGAGAAGGTTTGACTTTGTAGGAGCGACATTCAGTTTTGCCATTTATTCAGCGTCGTCCTTGGGAAGGTATTTTTCAATGTATTCCGTCTTTACGCGGAGCAATTCTTCCCTGGGCAAATATTTTAAAGTCCGCCAGCCGATGTCCAAGGTTTCGTCGATGGAACGGTCTTCGTATTCTCCTTGAGTCAAGAATTCCTTTTCAAAATGGTTTCCAAAATTCAAGTACATCTTGTCAAGCTCGCCCAATTCCTCTTCGCCAATAATGGCCGCCAAATTTCTAATTGACTTGACTTTTGAGTAGGAAGCGAAAAGCTGGCTTGAAACTCCGGCGTGGTCTTCCCGGGTCATAACCCGGCCGTCCGCCGCGACTCCGATTCCGTCTTTCATCAAGCGGGAAAGGCTGGGAAGTCCGGCCACTGGCGGATACATGTCCTTTTGGAAAAGTTCCCGGTCAAGAACAATTTGCCCTTCAGTGATGTATCCGGTAAGGTCGGGAATTGGGTTTGAAATGTCGTCGTTGGGCATCGTCAAAATCGGAATTTGGGTAATGCTGCCCTCGCTTCCCTTTATGCGGCCGGCGCGCTCATACAATTCCGCAAGGTCTGAATACAAGTATCCAGGATAGCCTTTTCTTCCGGGAACTTCGCCGCGGGTGGTTGAAATTTCCCGCAAGGCTTCGCAATAGTTTGTCATATCGGTCATAACGACCAAAACGTGCATTCCCTTTTTGTAAGCCAAGTATTCCGCGGCGGTCAAGGCGCAGCGGGGAGTGATGATTCGCTCGATGCTGGGCGCGTCGGCAAGCGACTGGAACATGACGACTTTTGAAAGGACGCCGCTTTCCTCAAAGGATTGGACAAAAAAGCGCGCCACGTCGTATTTGATTCCCATTCCGGCAAAAACCATTACAAACTGGTCGTCGGAATTTTTTAGTTTGGCCTGCCGGATGATTTGCGCGGCGAGGCGGTTGTGGGGCAAGCCGTTTCCGCTAAAAATCGGAAGCTTTTGGCCGCGAATCAAAGTGTTCAAGCCGTCGATAGCCGAGATTCCAGTTTGAATGAAGTCTCTGGGATAAACGCGGGCGTAAGGATTTATGGGGCTTCCGTTAACGTCAAGCTTTTCGGAAGAAACGATTTGTCCGTAGCCGTCAATGGGCTCGCCCAAGCCGTTGAAGATGCGGCCAAGCAATCCTTCGCCAACGCGAAGCTCCAAGGGCTGGCCCAAAAACTCTACGGTGGAATCGTTCAAGTCAATTCCAGTTGTGGAGCCAAAAACCTGAACAATCGCCGCGCTTTCGTTCAAGTCTATGACGCGGCCTGTTTTCTTTTCGCCGTTCTTGTCGCGGACATAAACAACTTCATTGTATGAAACGTTTTCGCTTCGGCGGACTGCGACAATCGGGCCTTCGACAGAATTTATTCCTCTGTATTCAATTCCTTTCATTTACAATTCCACCTTGCGGTATGTCCGCTCCAATTCGGCAATTTCTTCTTCCATGCGGCCTTCAATGTCCTTGACAGCCTCAAGCTTGTCGTTGGGAACCACGCTTTTGACGCGGACAATTTCCTCGCGGCATTTAAGCGAAGAAACTTGCGACAAGGGAGCGCCGCTTTTTACCAAGGCCAAAGCCTTTTCGTAAAATTTCATTATCAAAGACAAAATCGCGATTTGCTTTTCGGCCCGGCAATAAGAGTCGATGGCGTCGTAAGAATTTTGCTGCAAAAATCCGTTCTTAATCATGTCTGAAACAATCAGGACAAGGCGCTCGGCGTCCGGCAAAGCGTCGGGGCCAATCAAGCGGACAATTTGCTGCAAGCGCTGCTCGTTCTTTAAAAGTTCCAAGGCCTTTTGCCTGATTGAGAGCCATTCCGGGTTTTGCCTTTCCCACCAGTCTTTGACTTCCTCGGCGTATTCCGAGTAGGAATCTATCCAGCCGATTGCGGGATAGTGGCGCGCGTTGGCCAAGTCCCGGTCAAGCGCCCAAAAGCAACGGATAAAGCGCTTTGTGTGCTGGGTGACAGGCTCCGAAAAATCTCCGCCGGGAGGGCTTACCGCGCCGATTACGCTTACGCTGCCCTCCTTGTTGTCCAAGGAAATGACCCGGCCCGCGCGCTCGTAAAATTCCGCCAAGCGGGTGGGTAAATAAGCGGGAAATCCTTCTTCCGCCGGCATCTCTTCCATGCGGCCCGAAAGCTCTCGCAATGCTTCCGCCCAGCGGCTTGTTGAGTCGGCCATGATGGCCACGGCCATTCCCATGTCGCGGTAGTATTCCGCCAATGTGATTCCTGAATAAAGGCTGACCTCCCGGGCCGCCACAGGCATGTTGGAAGTGTTGGCGATTAAAATCGTTCGTTCCATTAAAGAGCGGCCGGTTCGGGGGTCGATGATTTCCGGGAACTCCGTCAAAACGTCGGTCATTTCGTTTCCCCGCTCGCCGCATCCGATGTAAATGATTAGGTCCGCGTCGCACCATTTGGCTATGGAATGCTGGGTCATGGTTTTTCCAGTTCCAAAGCCGCCTGGAATCGCCGCCGTTCCGCCCTTTGAAAGGGGAAAGAAAACGTCGATTACTCTTAGGCCGGTGATGAGCGGCTCTGTGACTCCAAGCTTTTGCGCGTATGGACGGGGCTTTCGCACAGGCCAATATTGGCTAAGCTTAAGCTCCTCCCCCAGTTCGGTCACGCCAATAGTTTCTTCAACCGTATAAGAGCCGCTTCCCTTAAATTCTTTAAGAACCCGGCCCCGGGTCTGCGGCGGAACCATAATCGAATGCAAAATCGAAGAGCTTTCTTGAACCGTTCCAAGAAGCGCGCCGGGAGCGATTGGATCGCCTTCCTTTAAGACGGCCTTGAAGTCCCATTTTTTTTCTTCGTCCAAAGCCTTGGCCCTTTGGCCCGCCAGCAAAAAGGCGCCGGAATCTTCATACATGGCCTTGAGGGGCCGCTGGATTCCGTCGTAAATGGCGCCCACCAAGCCGGGGCCCAAATGCAATGACAAAGGCCGCCCCGAGCACTCGACATTTTCGCCAACCTTAAGGCCGGTAACGTCTTCGTAAACTTGAATCGTGGCCTTGCCTTGATTTTGGCGGATAATCTCGCCCATCAATTTTTTTTCGCCCACATTGACAACGTCGTAAAGTCCGGAACCTTCAAGGCCTTCGGCAAAAACAATCGGGCCGGAAATTCTAGTGATTTTTCCAATCGTCATTTAGAGCCTCCCGCCAAAAAGCGCGTCGCGCATTTCTTGATAATGATTGTCTTTTGCCGCGCCAATAACTTCGTCTATAGTCAGCCTGATTTTTACGCTTTTGTCTTCCGACTCAAGGATTATTCCGTCAGGGTTTTGTTCATTTTGAATTCGCTCGCAGGAGAGCAAGGCGCTTCCAAGTTTTTTTTCAACCGCTTTTTGAACCTCGTTCTTGTCAAAGCCGTTGACTTTTGCGGAAAATCTTTTGCCCTTAAAAACCTCTTCCTTGCCGTCCAAAATTTTCGCGGCCAGCTCGACGCGCCGGCTTGGTGACAAACTTTTTAAATGCGCGTCAATGGCTTGATCAATGGAGTTTCCAATAAACGAAACCAAAAATCTCTTTTTTTCAAGGGGAAGCGAGGCGTCTGAATCCTTTTGCTTTTTCGCTTCCTTTCCGCTATAAAATTTTTCTTTTTGGACGCGGGCGGATTGCAACCTTTCTTGGACTTTGTCCAAATACTCGGCGGCTTTTTTCTTTCCCTGCTCCAAAACAGCCTGCGCCTTTTTTCGAGCGTCGTTTTGAATCTCTTTGTCAAGAATGTCGGTTGAGCGTAATTCTTCCATAAAAAAATATCCTACACTTGAATGCCTACCGCCTCGCGGATTGAATCCGTCAGCGTTTTTCGACCGCTCAAATGCCCGTTGATTCCGGGAATTTCTACAATCAGCGGATAGCTCGCGCCCCTTTGCCAATCAATCACCTCGCTTTCCAAGAACATGGAAACTTCTTCCGTGATGATGAGGACTTTTGGGCGCTCTTCGTTCACTGGAGCGTTCATCGCTCCGCCTTTGCCCGTAACGCGGTTAAAAGCGTCAAGCGCCTCGGCGCGGTTTGCCGCGACCGCTCCAGAAACGCCAACCAAGCTAAAGGCAAGAACGATTTCGCGTTCGCCAATCACAAAATAGTTCACTAAATCGGCCTAAAGAATGATAATCAACAAGGCCACAAGGAAGCCCCAAAGACAAATTCCTTCGGCCAAACCAACAAACGGAAGGGCTTTTCCTGAAAGCTCGGCGTTCTCGCTCATGGCTCCCATGGCGGCGCTTCCGATTTTTCCTACGGCCACTCCGCCCGCGATGCAAGAAAGGCCTACAGCCAATCCCGCGGCCACATACTTAATTGCCTGAGAAGAGCCGGCCTGCTCCACAGTCTGTCCTTCATTTTTTGCGGAAGAAGATTCTTCGGCAAAAAGTCCCGCGGCCATAGCGCAAAAAAGCAAGGCCGCCAAAGCGATGATTTTTTTGTTCATTTCTGTCTCCTTGACACAATGTATTTTTTTTGCGGCCTTAATTGCCGCTTTTATATTCAAACTTATACGGCTCAAATTCCCGACCGGTTTCGTTAAAGAACTTGCTGAAAAATTCGTAATACTGCAAGCGTATCGCCTGAATCGCCACAATCATTCCTTCAAGAACCACAACGATGGCGTTTCCCAAAACGGTTACAAGAAGGCCGCCCGCGCCGCCAACCATTTCCGACATGGTTAGAATGATAAAGCCCAAGACGGCGTGCGCCAGGGCGAAGGCTCCAACCCGCAAAAAACTGATTGAGTTGGACAAATAGGTTATCACAGTTTCAAGCAACTCCACAATGGCTTCGATGACCAAAGAAAAAAGGCCGTTTTCAATCACAGGCCGCTCTCCGTCAACAAGGCGGATAAAGGGCTCGCTAAAAGCGCAAAAGAAAAGGGAGGCGCAAAGGACAATCCAATCGTAAATTTGAGGCTTGTGTCCAAAGGCCGCCACCCTAACGGCCAAAAGCGCCACATGCCAAAAGAACAGGGCGCCGGCCAAGCCGCTCTTTCCAAAAATGGCCTTGCCGAATTTTTTTCTCAAAAAGTTGTTGACTATGTTTATGATTATGCCGGTTGAATTTATCACAAAACCCACCGCGATGGAAAAGCCAAAGAACATGAACATCCGCTTGATGGACTCAGGATTTGACTGGGGCATCATGGGCAAAATTTGATTTCGCGGGCTTCCGAACAAGCCGGTGGCCCAGCGCTCAAAGGGCTCCAAAATTGACTCGTTGGCAAAAAATTCTCCGGTCAACAAGCCCATGACCATGCTGGCGCTTCCAATGCCGATAAAAATCGGAGCGAACTTGTTCCAGCCGCCAAGCTTGACGACATTCTTTGCCATCAAGATTCCCAGCAAAAGGAACACCAAGCCTTGGCCCGCGTCGCCGAACATTATGCCGAACAAAATTGTGAAGAAGACCGCCACAAAAGGAGTCGGGTCAATTGTTCCGTAAAGCGGAGAGCCGTAGCTGAAAATCATCCGCTGGAAGGCGCTGACAAATCTTCCCCGCGCCAACTTTACGGGAACTTTTTCCCGGCCCGACAAAACGCTGGGCGTTTCCTCGGGCTTGTATTGGCGGATGCTGATTCTGTCTTGCGTAAGCGAATCAAGTTCCCGCATCATTTCCATGCAGTTTTTGCTTGGAACCCAGCCAGTCAACCGATAGACCAACTGCGTGGACTCCAAGCGGCTTTCCACATCCTTAAGCTGGGCGCCAAGGCAGAACGAAGCCAAAAGGCTCAAGAGTTTTTCCTTGTGGCTTTCAATCCAATTGGCGCGTTCTTGGGCCAAGTCGTCCAAGGCTTTTTGGGCGACTTCTTTTTGGGCCTTCAGCGAGTCAAGAACATCGTCTGGGATTCCCATAAAGTCTTTTGGTATTTCCATGGGAACAAAGCCGTGGCGTGAAAGTTCTGTGTCCAGCGCGAAACGGCCTTTTTTGCTTGACGCGGCCAAAATCTTTGTCTTGTCCTCTCCAAGAGGAATGATTATTCCGCGGCCGCCCACGGCAAACTTCAACTCTTCCAAAACATCAGGATTTATTTTTCCTATCCGCAAATTCAAGAAGGAAAGATGCTCCAACTCTCCGTAAGACTGCTTTAGATTGCTAAAAGACAAAGCCTCGTCATAGGCTTCCTCGACGCGCTTGAAATTTTCCCGAGCCTCGGAATCGCGGCCGGTCAAGTCCTCAAGGCTTTGCAAAAGGCTTTGGGCCGCGTCAAAATCGGCTTGGTCAGGAACGTTCGCTTTTTCCAAAGAAAGGCCAGAATCGTCGATTCCCAAAAAGGAACGCGCCTGCTCCAAACGCTTGAACGTTTCGCCTTCGGCGCTGTCGGATTTAGCGGAGTCGCCACTTTCGCCAAGAGATGATTGAAACTGAAAATTTCCGCTTTTACCCAAATACAAGAGAACGTTGGATATGTCCTGCTTTAAGACCATAAGGTCAACCAAGCGCATTTCGCTAGTCTTTGCCATTTCACATCTCCTTGATTTTGACATTCAAGCGCAGGGCTTCTGTGGCCATTCTGATGCAATCCAATTCTTTTGACTTGATGAAGAACCAACAAAGCAAGGCCGTTGGAGCGCAGGGACGCGCGTGAAATCTTTTGGTCGCTTTTTGTATAAAATCTTTTTCCGAACTTTCCTCAACCCATCTGGGGTCCACGCTCCAAACAGAGCCTTCCTCCCTTGGGTTCAAGTATTTCGCATATTTCCAATTCTTCCAATCGTCCCAGTTTTGAACGTCCTTGTCGATGATTGCAAAAGCCTCGCCGCCAAGAGGGTCGCTCTTTCCGTTTTGGGGATTCAAAAAGGCCAGACGCTGGACGATTTGGTTTCTGTCCATTCCGTAATACAACTTTAGGCGCAAAACCCAAACAATGTTCCGCATTAAATAACGCTCGGCAATCAAGGCTTGAACGCTTTCCTTTTCTTCGCCGGCCAACTCTTGGCTTGAAGCCCAAAGTTTTTCCACAAACTGCAAGTCAAGCGCGTTGTCCAAAAGTTGCTGCTCGGAAACTTCCGGCTCGTGGTCATACCATTCAAGTTCTGAGCCTTGCGTGATTTTTTGAATTGAAGGCCAAGCGTCGTAATTTAAAAGATTGTAGGGCCTGATGTCAAACAAGGGCGGCCTTTCTTTTTGTCCCATGGCGGCGGCCGCGCCCAAAGACTTTAAATTTTCGTAGTCAAAATATTGGAGCAAGCCGACCAAAATTTGGGCAGGCTCGTCATAGGCCGACAAAAGCCTTTTGTATTCGCCGATAAATTTATCGGCGGACGCGCGCTCTATTTCTTTTGCCAAAAGAATTTCAGGAACAGCGGGAAGTTCGTCCTCAAATACAAGCGTCCACAGTTCGGACAATTTTGCGGCGGCAAAAAGCCTTGAAGCCCGCTCGCCAACATATGAGCGAGCCAAGATTCCACTTGCTTTAGCGTAAACATAAGAAGAAGCGCTTGAAGTGTCCATGTCCGCCTTCTTTGGGAAGTATCCCTATAAAATCTTGTCCAAAAGCTTGTTAAAAGAATCCAAGTCTTTTGGAGTTCTCTCTATTTCCGACTTATACTCTTCTATTTGATTTTTGTGATTTTGGTCAATGCCGGCGATTCGCGCGTTAAATTCGCTTTCCATTTGAGAGGCCATGCTCTCGTATTGCCGATTGAATTCCGCATCGGCCTGAGCCCTCGCCGACGCGATTTCCTTGTCGCTGTCAACATGAGCTTGGTTTATAAGCTCCGCCGCCTCTTCCTCAACCTTTAAAAGATGGGCAATCATGTCCTGCTCTTCGTTTGGCATCAGACCAAAGCCTCCTCAAGCGCGCAAATTTCGTCAAAAACTTCTTGCGGCGTCTTTTTTTCGGCTATGCGGGAAGCGGCTTCGGGATTCTTTAGAATCAAGGCCAATTGCTGCATGACCTTAAGGTGAAGCGCTGTTCCGTCGCTTCCGAACAAAAGCATAAAAACAATATGAACCGGCTTTCCGTCAAGAGAGCCGTAGTCAATTCCCTTGCGGCTGATTCCAATCGCGCCGAAACCGCTTTGGACGGACGGGCACGAAGCGTGGGGAATGGCCACAGAGGGGATGATTCCCGTGGTCATCTTTTCTTCGCGGGCAAGCAAGGCTTCCAAGGCCTCGCCTCGGTCAAAGCCGCAATCGGCCCGTTGGAAAAGCTCCACCATTTCTTCAAACAATTCGTCTTTGTCAGAGCTTTCAAGATTTACGCTTATCAACTCCGGCTTAAAGAAAGTTTCCAACATAAGGCGCGCCGTTTACTCCTGAACAGGACTGTCAACGCTTTGCTGGGGAGCGGCCTTTGAAGAAGACTCGTCAAGATACTTATACCATTCAAAGTCTTCGGCTTCCTCGCCTGTAGTTGTGTCCACGGCTTCTTGAACTTCAGTTGACAATGTTTGCTTTACAGCCGGCTTCCTGTTCAAACGGGCGATAAAAAAAGCGTCCAAAATAAAAAGAACGACAAGAACAAAAGTCGTTTTGCTGATTACGCTGGCGGAATGCGAGCCAAAGGCCGCGCTTCCAGAGCCGCTCAAAAGGCCGCCAAGTCCGCCGCCCTCGTCGTTCTGAATCATAACCAAAAGAACCAAGAGAACGCAGATAATCACAAAGGCGACCATCAAAATAGCTTTTACAACACCCATATTTACTCCAAAAATATTTTTCGATTGTGAATAGTCATTATAATGAAAAAAAGAAATATATTCAAGAGAAAAAATAAAAAATGCGAACTTAGACGGCGGGTATAATAAGCCTCAGATTTAGACACGGAGGAGAAAAAATAACGAATTTGTGCTA
>CALDIB010000105.1 GCA_937902125.1 uncultured Treponema sp. | reverse complement strand
ACTCGCCGGCACTTTCGAAAAATCGCCGAAGGCGAGTTTTTCGAGGTGCCCTTAAGACATTCGCGCTAAAGCCTTTTGTCACGGAAGCGGGAACAGGAGACTTAAAGCTTTACGTGTCCGTTCCGGAAGGCTGTAGAATCAAAACTGACAGCGAGACCTTGCCTTTTTTTGATGGAACGGAATTTACGCCTAGCGGCCTATACGCTATAACGGCTTCCGGCTTAAAGAGCGGAGCGCACGAAGTCGTCTTTAAAGTCTTTGACTCGTCCGGCATTCTTGTATACTATACAACCCAAACCATAAACATATTCGACAACATGACCACAAACTCCTGGCGCGACGACGGAAGCGGCGCTTTCGTCAACAGGGATGACATGCCGGGTGGGGGGGGGCTTGCCTTTTCCGTCACAGAAGCGCTTGTCAAACAATTTGTCTGCAACACGATTTACGTCGGCGGCACGGGCGTTGGGCTTGACCCAAACGACGACAACGCTGGAACGGCGTACAGTCCGCTAAACAAATTGGACGCTGCCTTTAAAAGAATCGCGGCGCGCGGAAACGGAAAGGACTACCGCATTTACATTTGCGGAACGGTTCAAGGCTGCTCCACGCTGGATACGGACATAACGACAGGCAAAGCCAAGTCAATCACTATAGAAGGCTACGGTTCCGGCGACAAGCTAAAGGGCTACGCGGAAAAGATTGGAAACATCCAAGACTTTAACGGCGTTAATCTTAGCGAGATATTCACGACGGATGAATTTAAGCCGGTCCTTACGGTAAAAACTCCGGTTCCCGTCACGATCCAAAACTTGGCCATTTGCGAGGGCGCGTCTGGCATCGGCGGAAGCGGAATCAATATCGATGGCTCTGCCTGTTCCGTGACGATAAAAGACGGCGTCACGATCTCTGGCAACAAGACGGGAAAAAACGGCGGCGGCGTACAGGTTCGTCAAGGAAAATTTTACATGAAGGGCGGGGTGATTGAAAAAAACGTCGCCTTTAATTCCTTCGCAGGAAGTTGCAACGGCGGAGGCGTTTGCCTTAGGGCCGGCGCGTATTTTGAAATGACAGGCGGCGAAATCCGCGAGAACCGCGCCTGTGTGGGCGGCGGAGTTGGCCTTGTTAATCTTGACGGAGACAGTGGAAGCAACAAGTTTTTGCTAAAGAGCGGAAAGATTAGCCAAAACACCGCCGACGGTTATACCTCTGGCGTCAAGTGCGGTTTTGGCGGCGGAATCATGATAATGAGCGGAAGCGAAACCGTTCATCACCAAGTCACGATGACCGGCGGCGAAATCAGCGGCAATAAAGTCAACTATTCTTCCTCCGCGGTCGATGTGTCTTCCAGCGCGATTTTTGAAATGACCGGCGGCGTCATAAAAGAAAACAGCTTGAAAGAAGGCGAGTCGGACGAACATTATCACGCCATTGAAGTCAGTTACGCCGCCAATTATTTTTGCCTTGGAGGCTCGGCCTACATTCCCGCTGGAAGCGGAAAAAATCATTGCGTTTATTTGAACGGCTTTAAAAAAGATGACGACACGCCTTTAAAAATGTCAAAGATAAACTTGGGCTCAAACCTTTCGCGCCACAGCCAAAGCGACCCGCTTGTGATTCAATTCAACGAAAGCGGAGCCCACGCGGCCTTGCGCGGCTCTCTTGCCGCAAGCGCGTCCTTTGACTTGACCAACGCCAAAGAATATATTGTTCCCGCCAGCGACGACTGGAACCTAAAGCTTTCTTCCGACAAAAAGACGCTTGTCCTTGACGCTCCGATTTGGGTTGCGGGAACTGGAGCCAAGCAAGGCGCTGGAATGCCAAGCGCGGCCGGCCCGGGAACAAAGTCCCATCCCTTTGACACGATAGATAACGCTTGCGCCGCTATGACTGACCCAAACGTTGACTACACGATTTTAATTGACGGAACGCTCTCCGGCAATCAAACGATTTCCGCCGCAAGCGCCAAAAGCATAACCATTTGCGGAGCGTCGCCGCTTCCAACAACAGGCGCCGACGCTGGAATTCCGCAGGACAAAATTGACGCGGGCGGAAAAATGGAAGATGAATCTTGGGATATCGTCGAAATTTGTGCCTTGGATATAAATGCGGCGGTTTCTGTGACAATAAATAATTTAATGATTACTGGTGGACGAAATGGACAAGGCGGCGGAATACGGCTGTCTGAGAGTGGAGCCGACCTTACGCTTTCTAGCGGAGCCTATGTGACAAAAAACAAGGCCAAGCGCAGTGGAGGCGGCGTTTTTGTTGGCCGAAGCTGCAGTTTGACTATTGAGGACGGCGCCGTTATAAAAGAAAACAAAGCCATCAATACAACCATTGACACCGCTCGTTGCAATGGAGGCGGCGTTTATGTGTATGAGAATTCCACCCTTACTATGACCGGCGGAACTATTTGCGAAAACAGCGCGGCAACAGGAGGAGCTGGCGGCGGCGTTTATTGCGGCGAAAACGTTGACTTTTCAATGTCCGGCGGAAAAATATGCTCAAACAGCGCGCTTCAAGGCGAGAACGGCGCCCCCGGCACCAGTAAAGGCGGCGGCGTTTATTGCTATAAGTCTAATTTTACTATGACGGGCGGCGTTATAGGCGACGATTCCACAAGCGCAGCCGCCACTTCCACAACAGACTGTTCAAATTACGTGGACTACACCCCCTCTTCAGCCCACCAACAAGGCGGCGGCATATATTATGAAAGCGACGACAATTCAAAAGAGATGAAGCTTTTGGGCGGAACCATAGCCAGAAACTATTCCTCTAACCATGGCGGCGGCGTTTGTGTCAAAGAGGGAAAGGTCACCGTAAAAAACACCATTTCCTACAACTGCGCCAACGAAGGCGGCGGCGTTTACAACGCGGGAGCCTTTGCTATGTCCGGCGGAAAGATTTACGGAAACAGCGCGGGCAAAGGAAACGGAATCATGGTGTCTAAATTTAACGGCCAAGAGGCGCGGCTTGAAATTCAAGGATGCGCCTATCTGCCTCCCGACAACGTTATCTGCCTGGGTGATGGAACGTCTGTAAAAATAACAGGCGCGCTTACGCCGACAGACACCGGCGCTTCGAGCGGCGCGGCGACCTGCTCAACGGCCACCATTACGCCAACTGATTACGACAGCCCGATTCTTACCGCGGCCGACGGCATTAACCTTGAGGATTGGATCGGATACTTTGTCATCACTCCAAGGGATGGCGACGCCCCCTTGAGTGACGGCCTTGCATACGGTGTTGGAGTTGACGGCAAATTTGACACAAGCAGAATTCTTGTTACCAAAAGCAGTGATGAAGTCCGCGACGCGCTTTATGAATTGACCAGCCATGCAAACGAACCGGTCAACATATGCTTTGCGACAGACTTTAAGCCGACAACAGTACTCTCAGAAACTTTAGACCCTGAAAGTTCGGGCGCATCGGGCGTACAGTACCGTGGACTTCTAAAGTTTTATGAAGGCGTGACTGTAAACCTTAGCGCTACAAAGCCTGTCGTTATTGGAGAAAGTTATTCTGACTACGGCAGCGTTATCGTGACGAAAAAAACGGATTTGACAATAGGTCCAAATATAAAGCTTGTTGGCAATCGCAAAGCCGAAGTACTGTATCAACGAGGCGGAAATGTAACGCTTAACGGATGCGAAATTACTGGAAGCTATGGATCTACCTATGCAGGGCTTTTTGTTTTTGCGACAAAAGATTACGGCCAAGCGCTCGCAACTATAAACGAAGGCACAAAGATTTACGGCAATTCTGGCAGCGGCATTCGACTGCAAAAAATGTCGGATACTTCAGACTGTCCTGACGCTATCCTGATAATGAATGGAGGAGAAATCTACGCTAATGGCGGCAACAGCGAGTATCACGCTGGAGTAACTGTTTATTATGGAAAAGTTACGAAAACCGGCGGAAGAATATACGGTAACTTTGGATATACGGACCAAGGCCCGAACAAGCCTTCTCAAGTTTATTTCTATAAAAACGGATATTGGCGGAATGACAGCAGCAATTCTTATGTCATGTACGGAGACGGCACCCGTTGGACTAGTGACAATGAAACGCCATAAATGCTTGCGCGGATATAGTAATACTAGTTGGACAACATTCCCAAATTAGCGGCGCGTCTCCTTGCCGCCGCTAGACTCGTTGGTCTGAACGAAGCGGAGCAGGGCTTTTACGCGCTGGGTAAAGCCGTCGCTGTGGCGATTCTTTGCAGCTCTTCCATCGGAACGCCTGTCGTTTGCTCTATTTGTTCTAAAGTTCCAACTCTCATTTTTATTAGGTTTGTAGCGTCTTCCACGGCCTTTTCTAGCGCGCCTTCTTTGCGGCCTTCCTCTCTGCCTCTGGCCCGCATGCAGGCCATCTCTCTGTCCCATTCCATAAACTGCTGCCTCCATTGCGTGTTGCGCTTGGCGCTTTCTACAAGGCCTCCCACGCGCCGGGTAAAGTCGTCGCTGCTGGAGTTCTGCGTGACCATGCGCAAGAAGGCCTTTTGCCTTGCGTCCAACAGTTTATCATAGTTTTTGCAAATGTAAAAGACTTTTTGCGTCCTGTCGCCCAATTTTGTTTCCGTGTCTTCAAGGCAAAGGTTCTCAAAAGTGTATTTGGCCAAGCCTTTTTTAAAGACGTCGTCAAGGCAGATAAAAATTATGTAGCTGGTCTTTAGCTCCTTGTACTGCTGGCCGGACTTGAGCAAGTCCACGTCCATGATTCCTTGGTAGTAGCGGGCGCGCTCCGGCAGCTCTTCGGTGTCGGTTGTTTGTATTTCTATGTTGTAGGCCTTTAGCCCGTCCGCGTCCCTTGCGTAGACGTCCATGCGGATTCCCTTGCTGGCAAAGTCGATGTCTACGACTTCCTCCTGGCTCATCTCGATACGCTCGATCTTGAATTCAAGCAAGATTTCCAAAAGCTCCTTGCAAACGTCTGGGTTGTGTCGCATAACTTTGTAAAAGATGAAGTTGTTGGCGATTGTCGCCCGCTCCCACTTTTCCTGGGGCGTGAGCGCCATTTGACTTTCGTTCATGGTATGACTCCTTATATGCAAAATTGAAAAACGCGGCGCGTTTTCCTTATCTATAAGATATAAATAGTTGCGCGAATTTTCGTTTATTTTTGAAAAAAAATATTTTCCTTGTCAGAGCGCAATCGAACGTTCCGCTTGAACTTTTGCAATAAAAACGCTATAATTGAAAAATATGTACGACAACAAAGGCTGCGATTTAATCGATTACGAAGACTCGGACTTTAACACGATAATGGCCTCGGACATTTCGTTCACCGGAAAAATTCACTTCACCAAGCCCTTTATGATCAGGGGCAAAGTGAACGGCAGCATCTCGGCCGAAAGCGACTTGGTCGTTGACGAGGGAGCCGTTGTCAACGCCAACATTTCGGCCGAGCGGGTTTTGGTAAAGGGAACGGTTAAGGGAAACGTGAACGGCCGCGACTTGGTCTTTGTAACGTCAAGCGGCTCAATTACTGGAGACATCTCTTCCCGCCAAGTTGTCTTGGAGCCGGGAAGCCTTTTTAGCGGCCGTTGCGCCATGGTAAAAGAAAATGAAGCGTAATTTTTTTAAGCGCCTTTGCGCGGTTTTGTTTTTTGTTTTTGCAAGCCTTCCGTCCTTTGCCCAAGGAAAGCGGGACGCGCTTGTTTTGTACAACAATAGAAATTACAAGGAAGCCATTGAGGTTTGCGACGAAGAAATCAAGTCCGACCCTACCCATGTTGACTCTTATGTCGTCATGTGCTGGTCCTTGGTTGGAAACCGGGAATACGCGCGCGCTGAGCAGGTGGCCTACGAGGGCCTGAAGCAAAGCCGCTACGACATGCGCTTGATAGAAGTCTTGGGCGAGGCCAAGTATTATTTGGGGAAAAATTCCGAGGCCCTAAAGCAATTCCAGGAATACCTTTCAATCGCGCCCGACAGGACTGGAAGCCGCGTGGGAACCGCCTACTATTATATGGGCGAAATCTACATTAGGCAAACAAAATTTCAGCACGCCGACATATCCTTGAGCGCGGCGGTGCGAAAGAACCCCCTTTCCGACTATTGGTGGACCCGCCTTGGCTACGCCCGGGAAATGGCCGGAAACTACTACGAGGCCATGACCGCCTATGAGGAAGCCTTGAAGCTGGACCCGCTTAAAACCGACGCCATTAACGGAAAAGACCGCGTCGCCGCCCATTTGAGATAATGGCCTTAAATAAAACCGTTCATTTTGAAACTCTGGGCTGCCGCCTGAACCAGCTTGAAAGCGAGGGCGCGGCGGAATTTTTTATAAAGGCCGGCTGGTCTGTCCAAATGAAGGCGGTTTTGGCAAAAGACAAGGACGACGATTCCGTTTGCCTTTGCGTCTTGAACACTTGCGCCGTCACAGGAAAGGCCGAGCAAAAGGCCAGGCGGACAATAAACCTTTTGCTAAAAAAATTTCCCTTCGCCGCCCTTGTTGTGACGGGCTGCTTTGCCCAGCTTTCTCCAAAGGAAATTCAAGGCATGGACGGGCGGCTGGCTGTCCTGCCAGGAAAGGCCAAGAGCGCGCTTGCAAAAGTTCCTGAGTTTTTGGAAAAGTCGGACGCGAAGGACGGGAACGAAGCCGCGCTCCTTTTGAGGAATTTTTTTGGTCCGCAAAAAGTTGGCGGGGATTTTTCAGGACATTTTGAAAGGGCCCAAGAGCCTTTCTTGCTTTTGCCCAAAAGTTTCGCGGCCCATTCAAGGGCTTCCTTAAAGATACAGGACGGCTGCGACAACAATTGCTCCTATTGCGCCATTCACTTTGCCCGGGGAAAAAGCGTTTCCATTCCTCCGGCCTTGGCCTTGGAGCGGGCCTTGGACTTGGAAAAGTCGGGGCAGGCCGAGCTTGTCCTGACCGGCGTGAACATTGGCCAATACAAAGGCGAATGGCAGGGCAGGGCCTTGGACGCGGCGGGCCTCTTGCGCCTGATTTTGCAAAACACAAAAAAAATCGCGATAAGGTTTTCCAGCGTCTATCCCCAAACGGTCACGGAAGATTTTTGCGAGGCCATAAAGGACAGGCGGGTCAGGCCCCACTTTCACATTTCTGTTCAAAGCGGTAGCGACTGTGTTTTAAAAAGAATGAGGCGGGCCTATGACCGAAAAATGGTTTTGGAAGCCTGCCTGCGACTAAGAAAAGCCAAGGAAAACCCTTTTTTGGCTTGCGACATAATAACAGGCTTTCCTGGAGAAAGCGAGGCCGACTTTGCCGACACCCTTTCTTTGCTAAAGGAAGGCGGCTTTGCCAAGGCGCACGCTTTTCCCTTTTCTCCCAGGCCGGGAACGGACGCGGCCTCTTACGCGCCCAAAATCCCTGAGCGAATAAAGGGGGAGCGGGTGGCGGCTTTAAACGAACTTTCCGCCGTCTCAAAGCTTTCTTACATCCAGTCTTTTGCGGGAAAGACTTTGGACGCCGTGGCCGAAAGCGTCCGAAATCCGCCCAAGGACATTCCCAAAGGAAAAGTCCTTGTCCGCGCCGTCACCGAAAATTTCATTCACGCCGAGATTCTTTTAAACGAAAGCGACATTGTTCCTCCAAGCGGAGGGGCTGTCCGCGTCAAAATATTGGGCGCCAAAAAAGAGGCCGTGGCCCGAGGCGAAGAGTGGGAGGCTTTGGCCCAATTGCTTTGACGGACAGTTTTTTAGGTCTTGGAAAGTTTTATGGCTTGCAAACATTTTTGCTTCCGCCACTTGACACAATTTGCCAAAATGTGATAGTATCGTTTTACGCTTTTGACACTGCTTGTCAGGAGCGGATTCTAGCGGGCTATTAGCTCAGCAGGTAGAGCAACGCCCTTTTAAGGCGTGGGTCACTGGTTCGAATCCAGTATAGCTCAAAAGGCTTTCCGAACAGGAAGGCCTTTTTTTGTCCAGTTTTTAACCTTGCGGAAAGTTATTCGGATTGTTGAACCAGTAGAAAAACGCGAGAAAGCGCGGGGCGGCCGACGGCAACTCTACGTCGGGCAAGCCCTCCGTTTTGCACAAGGAAATTATTTACTTGCTCGCTCACGCGAGCAGGCAATCATTTTGCGCTTCGAGAGTAGCGAGCCGTGCGGAGTGCGTAAGCACGACTGCAATACCTTAAGAGGCCTCGTTTCCATAGGAAACGAGACAGCTAGCTAGCGGTGTCGCTCGGACGCAGCCGCAATAGGAAGCGTTTTTTTACTAAAATCATTTTATTCTAACAAATTTCCTCAAAATTCCGATAAATAAGTAACAGAAAACTTTTTTAGAGGATGTCAAAATGATTCGTGGATGGTATACAGGAGCCAGCGGAATGACGGCCCAGCAAAACAGGCTGGACGCGATTTCAAACAATTTGGCCAACGTGGACACTACGGGCTTTAAGCGGGACGTGACTGTCTCAAAGTCTTTCAGCGAGCTTTTGCTGCGCCGCGAGGACTTTGACGGAGTTTACCAGATTCCCGAAGGAAGCGCGGACGCGGCCCCGATTATCGGAAAGCTGGGACTTGGCGTTGAGACCAACGAAAATTTCACCGACTTTGCCGAAGGTTCCCTTAAAAACACTGACAAGGCCACGGATTTCGCTTTGCACGGAAAGGGCTTTTTTGTAATCCAAACGCCCCTTGGAAACCGCTACACCCGCAACGGAAGCTTTTACATCGGAAAGGAAGGAATCTTGGAGACCAAGGACGGCTATCCCGTTTTTGGCGAAAACGGAATCATTCGCCTTGCCGACGACAAATTCAAGGTCAACGAAGACGGAATGATAATCACCCAGGACAATCAAACCGTTGACCGCTTTTTGGCCGTCCGCTTTGACAACGAGCGCTATCTTAAAAAGGCCGGAAACTCTTTTTATATGGAAAACGAGATTTCAGGCCCGGCCCACATCGCCGAGGGGGAGGAGCGGCCCCAGTTCATCCAGTCATTTGTGGAAACTTCTAATGTCAATGTGGTGAACGAAATGGTCAGAATGATTGAAGTGAACCGCGCCTACGAAGCCAACCAAAAGACCATTCAAAGCGAAGACCAAATGATGCAGACCTTGTGGAACCGCGTCGCCGCGCGTTCTAGGTAAGGAAAATATTTTAGGAATTAAGAGCAGGAGATAAATTATGGTAAGAAGTTTGTGGACAGCGGCCACCGGAATGAACGGACAGCAGGCCAACATAGACGCGATTTCTCACAACCTTTCAAACGTCAACACCACCGGCTACAAGCAGCAGCGCGCCGAGTTTGAGGACTTGATTTACCAAAACCTAAAACTTTCGGGAACTCCGGCGACGGAGGACACTGTGACTCCTGTTGGAATCCAGCAGGGCGCCGGCGTTAAGCTTGCGGCCACCCAGCGCATTTTTAGCCAAGGCTCCTTGCAGGCAACCGGCGTTGACACCGACGTGGCAATCGTGGGCGACGGGTTTTTGCGGGTCCAGCAGTATGACGGCTCTTACGCTTACACCCGGGACGGCGCCCTCAAGGTTGACATGACAGGCCAGCTTGTCACAAGCGAAGGCCTTAGAGTTTTGCCGGAAATCATTTTGCCCGAAGGCTTTGACATTCACACTTTGACAATCAGCGACACGGGCCGCGTGACTGTTCGCGTGAACGGAGACACAACTCCCACAGAAGTGGGCCAGATTGAGCTTTACCGCTTTCCCAACGAGGTTGGCCTTAAGGCGCTGGGCGACAGCTTGTATAAAGTCACGAACGCGTCGGGCGACCCCATAGCCAACAGGCCCGGCCAAGAGGGAATGGGAATTGTTAAGCACAAGTTTTTGGAAATGTCCAATGTCAGCGTGGTGAACGAAATGGTTCAAATGATTGTCGCCCAGCGCGCCTACGAGTTCAACTCCAAGGCAGTCCAGACAAGCGACAGCATGCTGAGCACGGCGGCAAACCTTAAGCGATAAGTTCAAAAAGTTAGGGAGGAATAGGGAATGACAGGAATCGACAAAATTGGAACGATGACGCAAAGCTCCGCGATGATTCAGAACGCGCTGCATAAAAACCAGTCGGCCAAGTTTTCCGAGCTCTTGAAGGCCGCGCAAAAAAAAGATGCCGACTATTCCCACATTTCTTCCGAGCAAGTCTTGCCGGAAGGCCGCTTGAACGGTGATTTCAAGACCGGCTTTGACAAAAGCTTTTCTTTGGCCGCCGACAAAAAGGCCTTGCCTCAAGGCGCGGCCGCCAACAGCGCCGCCCGGCCCTCCGACAAAAAGATTGACAAGACTTCAAAGCTTTACGAAAAGTCAATGGAGCTTGAGTCCTTCTTTGTAAAGATGATGGTGGATTCCATGAGAAAGACCGTTCAGTCTTCGTCAAAAGATTCTTTCGCAAAGTCAATGTATCAAGACATGCTCTACGACGAGTACACGACAAGCCTTACAAAGCAGGCGGGCTTTGGCCTTGCCGACCAAATCTACTTGGAACTTTCCAAGTGAAAACGCGGCCGCAAGGCCGCTTTTTTATTGTCCTAAATCTTGCAACTTCACCCTAAAAGCGCTATTGCCAGTCGCGCTCGCGAGAGCGCGGTG
>CALDIB010000104.1 GCA_937902125.1 uncultured Treponema sp. | reverse complement strand
TTCGGGTCAAGCCCGAAAATGACACTTTTTGAACTTATTGGTCATCCCCTTTTTTCTTCGCTGGCCGCGGGAGCGACAAAATTTTCGCTCGGAATTTGCGGCTTGAAAAATCGGGAAGAATGCGCTAGGATGGCCCCTATGAATTTTCCGCGAGTGTTTTTAAAGAAGAACGAAGAAAAGGAAATTAAAGGCGGCTTTTTGTGGGCCTTTGACAACGAGTTGGGCCGGGTAAAGTATTTTGAAGAAAACGAATGGAAGGAATGCCAGTTTCTTCCAAAGGAAAGCGCCGCGGATTTTCCCATAAAGGACGGGGAGCTTGTGGAACTTTACGCGAACGGCGGCGCTTTTTTGGGAAGCGGAATATTCAACCGCTCGTCAAAAATCACCGTCCGTCTTTTGGGAAGCCAAAAGGCCGACCAAATTGACGCGGACCGCCGCGCCTTCATTTTAAAAAGAATTTTGGACGCGCTCAATTTAAGAAAAATCCATTTTGCCTTGTCCGACTCATTTAGGCTTGTTTTTGGCGAGGCGGATTTTTTGCCTGGCTTCATTTGCGAGCGCTACGCGGCGGAAGGCGGCAAGGTTTTCTTGCTTGTTCAGTTCTTGTCCCTTTCTTGCGAAGTTTTCAGAAAAGAAATAATCGAGGCGCTGGAAAAGGCCGTGGAGCCCTATGCCATTTATGAGCGCGGCGACGCGGACGTGCGCCTAAAGGAAGGCTTGGAGCTTAAAAACGGCTGGATAAAAAAGCCCAAGGGGGAGGATAGCCCCACAATCACTATTGTGGAAAATTCCGTCCGCATTCAAGTGGACATGGCCAACGGGCAAAAGACAGGCTACTTCCTTGACCAAAAATTCAACAGAAAGGAAATTTGGAAATACTGCCGGGGAAAAACTGTTTTGGACGCCTTCAGCCACACGGGCGCCTTTGGCTTGAACGCTTTTATGGCCGGAGCCAAGAGCGTCCTTTGCGCCGACATTTCAAAGGACGCGGTTGAATTGATAAACAAGAACATCGCCTTGAACGGCGCGGAAAAAGTTGTCCAAGCGCTTGAGGCCGACGTCTTTGACCTTTTAAAGGAATGCGAGGCCCAAGAAAAAAGTTTTGACGTGATTGTTCTTGACCCGCCGGCCTTTACAAAAAGCGCCAAGATGATACAAAAAGCCTATTCCGGCTACAAGGAAATCAACTTGCGCGCCATGCGGATTTTAAATCCCGGCGGAATTTTGGTCACTTGCTCTTGCTCCCATTTTTTTGACGAAAGCAATTTTTATTCAATGCTGGCTTCCGCCGCCGCCGACAGCCGCAGGCGGGTTCAGATTTTGTCCAAGGGCGGAGCGGCTCCAGACCATCCAATTTTGCTGGGCTACCCAAAAAGCGAATACCTCAAGAGCGCGATTTGCAGTGTTCAGTGACTTTAGAACCAAATATGAACGATGGCATTTCTAAAAACGAAACTCCTGTCTTAGGCGAAAGGTTAACACAAGCCCAAAACGGCGCAAACGAAAATCTTTCGCAAGCCCCAAAAGGGACGCCCTATAATTGCGTCGTTCTCCTTGGCCCCACCGCAGTGGGAAAAACCGCCATTGGAGTCCGCCTTGCCGCTTCCCTTGGGGGCCAAATCATTTCCGCCGACAGCCGGCAAGTCTACAAGGGCTTGGACATCGGAAGCGGAAAAGATTTGGCCGACTACAATTTTAACGGAAAGCCGGTTCCCTATCACTTGATTGACATTTCGGACTTGAGCCAAGAGTATTCGGTTTTTTTATACCAAAATGATTTTTACAAAACATTTTTGGAACTGCAAGGGCGGGGCGTCCTTCCAGTTGTTGTGGGCGGAAGCGGAATGTATCTTGACGCTGTTGTCCGCGGCTACGACTTGGTTCCGGTTCCAAAAAACGAAAGGCTTCGCTCGGAGCTTTCCAAAAAATCTTTGGAAGAGCTTGGAAAAATTCTTCTTGACCTAAAAGGCGGCTGCCTTCACGTTCCCCGGGATTTGTTGGAAAGGGAACGGGTTGTAAAGGCCATAGAAATTGAGTCCTTCATTCAAAGCCCTGAATGCGAGGCCTTTAAAAAATCCCTTCCGCCCCGGCCCGACATACGGCCTCTGATTTTGGGAACCACATTGCCTCGGGAGCGCCTGAGAGCCAACATCGGCCGCCGCTTGGACCAGCGCTTGGAGGAGGGAATGATAGAGGAAGTTCAAGGCCTGCATGAAAAAGGCGCCTCTTGGGAGCGCTTGGAAAGGCTGGGCCTTGAATACCGCTATGTCTCGGAATTTTTACAGGGAAAATATTCTTCAAAAAAAGAAATGCGGGACTTCTTGTTTACGGCCATTTGCCAGTTTGCGAAAAGACAAGAAACTTGGTTCAGGGGAATGGAAAAAAAAGGCGTTAAGATTAATTGGATTTTAAAGGAAGGAAGCCTTGAGGAAAGGTTTTTGTCCGCGGCGAAAATCGCCGCGGACTTTGGCTTTGAAGCCTTAGATTAAGCGCTGATGGCTTCGACGTTTTCCTCAACTTTTGTGAGGTATCCTGTGCGGACGCAGCTTTCAAAAAGCGACTTTGAGATGTAGTCGGTCTTGACTTCGTTGTAGCCGTCTTGGTCGCGGACGATGCGGACAACGTAGCCGTCCTCAACTTCGCGAACTATCGTCATGTAGTCGTTGGCGTTTCCAATGCTTTTCAATGTATAGGTTCCCATAAATTCCTCCTATCAATTTTAAATGAAAGCAAAAGACGCTTGCCAATCGCAAGCGCTGACATTATAATTGTCGGAAATGGACAAAAATAGTTTAGCGATTTTTTGCGACGCCCACTTCCACTTGCTGCCTTCGGAGGAAGCCTTGAAGGGCCTTCCTCTTTCATTGGGCCGCGCTTGTTCCGCCGCCCATTCTCCTGAAGAATTTTTGGAGCAGGAAAAGCGGGTTCAAGAATTGAACCAAAAATATTGCCGGGGCGCGTCCGGCGACGGCAG
>CALDIB010000103.1 GCA_937902125.1 uncultured Treponema sp. | reverse complement strand
AACATCGCATTTTCAAAGTTATCTCTAAAAATTGCAATTTTTAGAGATTCCCTAATTAAATCATTCATCATCTTGGAGCGAACTATGCCGCCGGCAACGCAGGGCAAAAAGGTTGAAGTTGACAGAAAAAAGGTAAAGACGGCCATAAATTCCGGCCTTCCTCTTTCTCTCACAACATACACGCTTCCCCACGAAATGGAAGTGTATATGAACGACATTTTGCGCGTCTTTTTGGAAGAGCTGAATCAAAATCAAATGATTGAGTATCTTTCGTACTGCCTGAGCGAATTGATTACCAACGCCAAAAAAGCCAACACAAAGCGGGTTTACTTCAAGCTCAAGAAATTGGACATTTCCAATCAAGCGGACTATGAGCTTGGAATGAAAAATTTTAAGGAAGACACCCTCAACGACATCAACTATTATCTTAGCCTGCAAAAAAAGGCCGGCCTTTACGTCCGCCTGATATTGCAATTCAGAAACAACAAGATAAAAATTGAGGTGCGGAACAATTCCGACTTGACGGTTTTTGAATACAAGCGCATCCACGACAAGCTTTCCCGCGCCCAGCAATACACTTCAATCGAACAGGCTTTGGATCAGGTCATTGACAATTCCGAAGGCGCCGGCCTTGGCCTTATCATCATGATTTTGATGCTGGAAAAAATCGGCTTGACCGAAGAAAATTTCCAAGTTCTTTGCGAAAACGGAGAGACAATCACCCGCATCATTCTTCCGCTAAATCAAAAGACGCAGGACGAAATAGATTTTATTTCGGAGGAATTTGTAAAGGTCATCAACGAACTTCCCCAATTCCCCGAAAACATTTCAGCGATCAACCGGCTTTTGAGCGATCCCGATTCAAAAATGAGCGACATCGCCATGCAAATTTCAAACGACGTCTCTCTCAGCGCCGAACTTCTAAAGATGGTCAACTCCGCGGCTTTCGCTTTGGCCAGTCCTTGCTCAAGCATTTACGACGCCGTGAAGCTTGTGGGCTTGCGGGGCATAAAGAATTTGCTTTTTTCTATCGGAGCGGTTCAGTCCTTCGCCAAGGTTGGCGGCGGCAAGGAAGCCTTGTGGTCCCACGCCTATCAGGTCGCCTTTTATTCATACAACTTGGCTCGAAATTTCTTTTCTGGAAATAGGAACGTAGTTGAGGACGCTTACGTTTGCGGCCTTCTTCACGACATGGGAAAAATTGTTTTTGAGACAAGCCATCCTGACTTTATCAACGGCGTGCGAAAAATGAGCGCGGAAAAAAACATTTCTCCCGACATTTTTGAAAGGCTTGTGGCCGGCGTGAACCATGCCGAAATCGGAGCGCGGGTTGCCGAAAAGTGGAATTTTCCTGACGTGATTGTGAACGCCATCCGTTACCACCACGCCCCTGACAGTTCGCCGGAAGAAGTCAAGAAATTGGTTGACGTGGTTTACTTGGCCGACCTTATGACTCACTACCAAAAGGGCGAGGTGGCCTTTTACCAAATTGACGTTGAGGTCCTTAAGGCCTTTAAGTTGAACAACGAGGGCCAGTTCCAAAAGATTTCAGAGCAACTTTTGGAAGCCTTTAAAAAGCAAGAAGAAGACTGATTGGCCTTTGACGGCAGAAGAAGCGGGCAGTTTCTTTAAGAGCGCAAGCTTTCTGTCCATTTTTGCATTAAAATTCCAAAGGCCACTCCCACATTTAAAGAGGCTTTTAGGCCCTTCATGGGAATCGTCACCCGGCCCGCGTTGGCTTTGGCCAGCGCTTGGGGGCTGGCTCCCAATTCTTCCGAGCCGATAATGCAGATTCCTTCTTTTGGAAATTCAAACTCGTCGATGGGCGTTCCCCCAGTTTCAAGGACAAAAATTTTTTTGCTGTCGGAAAGGGCTTCAAGGGGCGCCCGCTCCCATTCAATCGTTTGAATGCAGCCCATGGCGCTTCGGACGGCGCGGGGGTGTTCGGGAGCGCAGCAGCCCGGAGAAAGCCAAAGCTTTTGCGCTCCCATTCCCTCCGCCGTCCTAAATATGGAGCCAAGGTTAAAGGGGCTTCTTATGTCTTCGGCGTAAACTTCAAGGCCCGGATAAAAATCCCTTTTGGCCGCCTCGCCATTTTGAGCCGCGGCTGGGTGGGGCGCGATGATTAAATCCCATTCGGCGGGAAAAGTTCCTATTATCGAAAGCAGCTCGTTCCTGGCGGCGTTGCAGGCAAGGCGCTCGTCAAAGGGCTCTTGAAGCAGCAAGCCGGAAATTTTTTTCGCCGCGGCTTCGGAAATTTTTGGGTCTTTTAGAAACACGCGGCAAAGCGCCTTTATGTAGTCGCTTCTGGTCATGGAAGAAAAATTGTATTCGTTTCCTTTTTCCGCGATTCCAAGAATGTCCCGCTCAAGGGCGCCAAAACAAAGCGCCAGCTTTCTGCGTTGCTGGCCGCCTTCCAGCTGAAAGAGTTTGTTGGGGTTTATCATTCTTTCATTATTAAAAAAAAACTTGAAAAAGTCAATTTTTTCATATATAATTGCATTCTATGAAAACTCTTTCTTTAAGGGTGAAATACACCCTGTTCATCTCGGCGGTTTTTGCGGCCGCCATCGCCGTTTTTTCTGTTTTTGCCATAAAAAAAGCCGTTAAGATTTGCATTGACACTTTTGTTGCCGACGGAACTCCCCTTGTGGAGCACGGCGCCAAATACATAAATTCCAACATAGCGAATTTCCGCAGGGTGATGGATGAGAAAAATCCCGATTCCCTTCGCTACAACAACATGCGGGAAGAAATGCTTTCAATGAAAGAAGCGTCCAGCGCCAAATATTTTTACACGATGGTTCCCGCCAACAAAGACGAATACATGTATGTAATCGACGGCTCTTGCGACCCTGACGACGAGGAAAACTTTTCGCCCATCGGAACTCTTGAAACAAAGGACAATTACGGAGAGCCCGCCGAGCGCGCCATGGCCACCGGAAAAACCCAGGCCGGCGACATCAGCGAGCAGGAAGGCTGGGGCTGGCTTATAACGGTTTTTTCTCCCATTGTGGAAAACGGCCGCTCAATCGGCTTTGTGGCCGCGGACTACGACGCCACTGAAATGCGAACGGCAATAAAAATGATGACAATTCAAATTGTTGTCATTACCCTTGTCTTGCTGGCCGTCGTCATCGCGGCGGTGAACCTTGCCTTGCGGATTCTCTTTGGAAGAATGAAAAAAGTCACGGCGGAAATTTCTGACATCGCCACCGGCAAGGCCGACCTTTCGCAAAAGATTCCCGTAAAGGGAGAGGACGAAATAGGCGCTCTTGTAAAAAGCTGCAACGCGCTTACGGAAAGCCTTTCAAAAATGTTCGGAACAATTAAGGACTCTGTTTCCACTCTTGTTCTTTCCGGAACTGAAATTGAATCCCAGGCTTCCACCACAATGGAGGGCGTCAAGAAAACCACCGAGACCGTTGACGAAATAAATTCCCGCGCCAAGGCTCAAAACGAAACTATGGACATGGTGGCCGAAAGCGGCTCCAATGTCAGCAAGGCCATTCAAGTTTTGTCCTCAAGAATTGGAAACCAGGCTTCCGCCATCAGCGAAGTTTCCTCAAGCGTCACCCAAATCTCCGCCAACATTCAAAGCATTGACCAAAACGTTTCAAAAATTTCGCAAAAATACGAGCAGCTTGTGAACGATTCCAAGGCCGGCCAAAAAGACCAAATGACGGTCGTTGACAAGGTTGGCGAAATCCAAGCGCAGGCCAGCCGCCTTAAAGAAGCCAACTCGGTCATTCGCAGCATAGCCAGCCAAACAAACCTTTTGGCCATGAACGCTTCAATCGAGGCGGCGCACGCTGGAAAAGCCGGAAGCGGATTTGCGGTTGTGGCCGGAGAAATTCGTTCGTTGGCCGAAAGTTCCGCCAAGCAGTCAAAGAGCATAGGCGACTTGATTAAGTCCATCACAGAAGCCATCACGGGAATTGTTGACGCTTCCAAACTTTCCTTGGCTTCGTTTCAAAGCCTTGATGTTAAAATCAGTGAAATCCAATCCATGCTTTCTGAAGTTTTGGCCAGCGTGGACGAACAGCAGGAAGGCGCCAAGAATTTGCTTGAGTCTATGACAGTGGTGGATTCTTCTTCCCGCTCAATTCAAGATTCCAGCAAAGAAATGGAAGAGGAAAGCTCCAAGGTTTTTTCCCGCATGGAAGAATTGCGCACGGCGGCAAGCGAAATCACAATTCTCACCGCCAGCATAAAAAATTCAATCGGAGAAATTTTCAAGCAAGCCCAAAAGTCTTCGGAAGAGTCTGCAAAGAACAGCAAGCTTAACAACACGGTTTTGGACTTGGTCAAAAGCTACAAGGTTTAAGGCCTCGGGGTGGCGACAATGCGCTATATTTTTTCCCAGTCGGCGGGCTCTGGAATTTCAAAGCGCGCCTTTTCATTTGTCCACGGATGGATGAATTCCAGCGTTCTGGCGTGCAGGGCAAGGCGGCCAAAGCGGTCTGTCTTTGCCCTGTAATTTTTGTCGCCGGCCAAGGGATAGCCCAGACTTGCCAAGTGCGCGCGGATTTGGTTTTTTCGTCCTGTGTCAAGGGACAACTCAAACAGCGTGAAAAATTTTCCCCGCTTTATTATCCTATAATTTGTCCGCGCCGGAATCGTTTTGAATTTGCCGCCGCCTTTTGGAACAAAGGCTTGGTTGTAAGCGTTGTAGGCAAGGGGGCTTTCTATGCTTCCTTCTTCCGGCAATGAATTTTTTTGCCCTCGGGGATTTTCGGCGACGGCGCGGTAAAGGCGCTCGGTGACAATTTCTTGCCAGCCGTCCATAATCGTTTTTTGCGCCCGCTCGTTCAGCGCGAACATCATCACTCCGCTTGTCTCCCGGTCAAGGCGGTGGACGGCGAAAGGCCTATGCTTTGCGGAATAAGTTCCCCGCTTTCTCATTCCTTCTTCCAAAAGGCCCAGCGCGGTTTTTCCCCTAAAGCCGGAATAGGGAACGCTTAAAAGGGAAGCCGGCTTTTGTATGACTGCGATGTTTTGGTCTTGAAAAAGAATTTGAAATTTTAGCAAAGCGCCGCCTCCATTTTTTGAACTATGGCCGCGATTTTGTCTTTTTGGATTCCAGAATAATTTATGACAAAATCTTTGTGAAAAGAGTTTTCTTTTTGCTTATTGTAATAAAAATCGCTTAGACTTGCAACGTTGATTCCGCCGGCGGCAAGGCGCTCTTTTAAAAGCCGGCAGGGGAGGCTTGTCTTGATTTGCAGAATGAAGTGCAGGCCGGAATCTTCTTCCAAAATTTCCGATTTTTTTGAAAGACGGCTTTGGGTCAAGGAACGAATCAGGTCGTTTCGCAAGTTGCGGTAATGGTTTTTCATTTTTGTCAAATGCTTTTCGTAATGGCCTTCGTTGATGAAGCGGGCCAAAGTGAATTGCTCGAATGAGGATACCGGGCAAGAGTAAAAGCCTGTTTTTTTGAAGAAGGGCAGAACCAAGTCTTTTGGCAAAATCATGTAAGAAATTCTAATCGAAGGCGCCAAGGTTTTTGAAAAGGTGTTCAAGTAGATGACCCGGCCTTTTGTTTTTGGAGAGGAATCCGCCGCGCTAAAAAGGGGCTCGATGGGCTTCGCGTTGAATCTAAATTCGCTGTCGTAGTCGTCTTCGATGATAAAGCGTTTTTTTTTCGCGGCGGCCGCCCATTCCAAAAGTTCCATGCGCCTTGCGTAAGGCATTACGATTCCGGTTGGAAAGTGGTGAAGGGGAGAAACATGAACTATGTCCGCGTCCTTAAGCTCTTTGACTTTTATGCCGCTTTTGTCCAAGCCCACGGCGACGCATTTGGCGCCGCAAAGTTTGGCCGCCTCCGCGAGCTGCCTGTAGCCCGGATTTTCCACGGCGTAGACTTTTTGTCTTCCAAAAAATTGAAGGAGCTGGGTGTATAAAAAATCCGTTCCGGCTCCTATGACAATTTGTTCCGGGGCGGCCTCTATCATTCTAAAGCGGCGCAAGTGCCTTGAGATTGCCTTTCGCAACTCCCAGTCGCCGCCGCTGGGCGACTTTCTTAAAAGGCGCTCGTCGCCGGAGTTTAGAACTTGCCGCGTCAAACGCGCCCAAAGGCTGAATGGAAATTTTTCAAAGTTTGTGGAATTGTCCTTAAAGTCGGCCAGCCATTTTTTTTCTTGCGGCTTTTCTTCTTGACTTTGCGCGGCGGCGGATTTTTTTTCTTTTTCGGGCTTGGGAGAAAATGGCGGAATTTTCGCCGCCAGCGGCTGGACAAAGTAGCCCCGTTTTTCCTCCGAGTAAATGTATCCTTCGCTGATAAGGCGCTCGTAGGCGTTTTGCACGGTTATCTCGCTGACCTTTAGGTTGGCGGCCAAGGCGCGGCGGCTGGGCAGGCGCTCGTCGTCGGCCAGGCTTTTTGCCACGATTTGCTTTTTTATGGAGTCGTATAAAAAATCTGAAAGGCCTTGGCCCTTTCTTTTGCTAAAATCTATCGTTATCATCTGGCATTATGAAAATTTATTAAAATTGGATATATGAATAATACCAGTTTTTTGCTATCGTATCAACAAAAATCGGAGGAGTTTTTATGGATCACAGATTGCTTACGATTCAGGACATTTCTTGCGTTGGACAGTGCTCGCTTACGGTGGCGCTTCCAATAATCAGCGCCTGCGGAATTGAGACCGGCATTTTGCCCAGCTCGGTTCTTTCAAACCACACGGGAAAGGGCTTTGGCGCCTGGACATTTCGGGACTTGACGGACGAAATGCCAAAGATTCTTGGCCAGTGGGTTGCTGAAAAAATTGACTTTGACGCCTTTTACACAGGCTACGTTTCCAAGGCGCAGATTCCCCATATTCTGGACATCTTTAAAAAGGCCGCCCGTCCTGAAGCGATAAAAATAGTTGATCCGGCCATGGCCGACAACGGAAAATTGTACGCCGGCTTTGACGGGGACTTTCCAAAAGAAATGGCAAGGCTTGTCCGAGAGGCCGACTACGCCCTTCCCAACATAACCGAAGCCAGCCTCCTTCTTGGACAAGAATACATTGAAAGCGGCTATGACAAGAATTATGTTGAAAAAACAATCAAGGGCCTTCACGATTTGGGCGCCAAGAACGTTATTTTGACCGGCGTAAGCTTTGAGCCTTCAAAGCTGGGCGTGGCCGTTTCAAGCGGAACAAGAATCGACTATTATTTTAACGAAAGGCTTCCAGCCGCCATGCACGGAACGGGAGACGTTTACGCTTCGGCTTTTGCCGGCGCCCTTTTGCGGGGAAAAAGTTTGCTTGATTCGGCGGCCATTGCCGCTGACTTTGTGGTGGAATCCATGAAGAAAACTTTGGGCGACGAAAGCCACTTTTACGGCGTTAAGTTTGAGAAGGCCATTCCATTCCTTGTGAACAGGCTAGAAAAATAATTTTTATTGTGATAGTCTTTAGGGCATGGCAGATGACTTTGAGCGGCTTGAGACTCGCGCTATTGGCGGAATAATAGAGCATTACAAAAAAGAAAATTTTTTCATCAACAAGACTGACGACGAAGTTGAATTGGACGTTGTTCTGCTTCAAGGCTTGATAGAAAAATTTTTTAGGATTCTTTTTCCCGGCTTTTTTCGCGAGCGGGAATACAAGGCCGGCGATTTGCAAAACTACATTTCGGTCTTGTGCCGCGAAGTCATGCTTGCCCTGAACAAGCAAATTTTTTTGGCCTTAAAAAAAGTTCCCGGCAATTCAGGCGCCGACGAAAAAAAATTGCGGGAGCGCGCCCGCCTTGTGACCCACGAATTTTTTGACAGAATTCCCCGAGTCAGGGAATTTTTGGAAACCGACTTGCAGGCGGCCTACGACGGCGACCCCGCGGCCTTTGACAAAACGGAAATCATCTTGTCCTATCCCGGCTTTTACGCCATCGCAGTGAACCGCCTGGCCCACGAACTTTTTGTCTTGGGCGCGCCGCTCATTCCCCGCATTTTGACGGAAGCCGCCCACAACCGCACTGGAATCGACATTCATCCCGGCGCCGTTTTGGGAAAATATTTTTTCATAGATCACGGAACCGGAATTGTAATCGGCGAAACCACCGTAATCGGCGAGCATGTCAAGGTTTACCAAGGCGTGACATTAGGCGCCTTGAGCACAAACGGCGGCCAAAAGCTTAAGGGCGTAAAGCGGCATCCCACAATTGAGGACAACGTTACGATTTATTCAGGTGCCTCCATTTTGGGGGGCGACACTGTAATCGGCCGGGATTCGGTGATTGGCGGAAACACCTTCGTCACAAAATCAGTGGCGCCGCAAACCGTCGTCAGCATTAAAAACCAAGAACTGAAATTCAAGCCCGCCTCAAAAAATGTTTCTCCTCAAGAGGAAGTTGAATTGCAGCGGGCTATGTGGATATGATTTTACATTGAGGAAAAGCATGAAAAAAATTGTTTGTTTGCTTTTTAGCTCCATTTGCTTTTTTCTTTCCGCTTGCAATAAAATGCAGGGCGGTTCCCTGCTTGACCAAATTATGGCCAAGGGCGAACTTGTAATCGCAACGGAAGGCTTTTGGGCGCCTTGGACTTTTTACAACGGCAAGCGAGAGTTGACAGGCTATGACGTTGATGTGGCCAAGGAAATTTGCAAAAGGCTTGGCGTTAGGCCCCGCTTTGTTGAGGTTGAGTGGGAGCTTGTTTTTAACTGTCTTGAAACTCGGGAATGCGACATTGTGATGAGCGGCGTGTCCCTTAGCGACGACAGGCTTGAGCGCTTTTATTTTTCACATCCTTACGCTTACAGCAAAATGGCCGTAATTGTTAGAATGGACAACGACGAAATAAAGTCATTTGAAGACCTTAAAGGCAGGGTTTGCGCCAACTCCATTGGAAGCAATTATATTTCTACGGCCATAGAATATGGCGCGATGGTGATTGAGATAAATTCATTTGACGACGCCATAAGCTTGCTTGTTCAAAATAGAAGCGAGGCGACAATCAATTCCGATTTGACCCTTTACAATTACTTAAAGACAAATTCTGACGTTCCCATAAAAGTCGCCGCCTTGTCAGATACGCCTGCTCCAATGGCCATTCCTTGCAGAAAGGAGCAAGGCTCTTTGTCATTCTTGGAACAAATAAACCGCATTTTGGAAGACATGCGTTCAGATGGAACCTTGTCCGACATATCATATAAATATTTTGACATGGACATTACAGAATGAAGTTTTTAATTTTAGCGTTGGCGCTGGTTATGTATGCGCTTGTCATAGTCTTTCAGGAAAAAAAAGTTTGTTGGTCCTTGGGCGCGGCCGCGATTGCGATCATCCTTGGAACAATTTTTCCCCAAAGAATTTTTGAAGGAAGCGGCGCCGCTTTTGCCGTGACCCACTCCTTGACCGAATTGATAAATTGGAACGTCCTTATGATTTATGTCGGTTCGATGATAATCGCGGCGCTTTTCATTT
Source organism: uncultured Treponema sp. (assembly GCA_937902125.1). GTDB lineage: Bacteria > Spirochaetota > Spirochaetia > Treponematales > Treponemataceae > Treponema_D. The sequence goes on along the minus strand of CALDIB010000103.1, from coordinate 43,850 downwards.
ATTCAAGGGAGCCGTCGCGAATCGCGGACTCAATCATAAAGGCTTCTCCCAGTTCCGGCCTTGCCATTGTCTTGATTTTGGCCATGACTGGAATCATTTCTATTTTTGTGGAGAATGTGGCCACGGTTTTGGTCATGGCTCCAATAGCTTTGGCGCTTTGCAAAAAGTTGAAGATTTCTCCCGTCAATTTTATGGTGGGCTTGGCGGTGATGTCAAACCTTGAGGGAACGGCCACCCTTGTGGGCGATCCGCCGTCAATGATTTTCGCCTCGTTCGCAGGATACACTTTCAACGACTTTTTTGTTCACAATTCCAGGCTTTCGATTTTCTTTTTCATACAAACCGGCTTGCTTGTGGGCTGCGTTTTCTTTTATTTTATTTTCAGAGAAGCCAAGGAAAAAATTCAAGTTGAGGAAACAAAAGTCATTTCCCTTTTTCCTTCCGCGCTCCTGCTTTTGATGATTTTTGGCTTGGCGGCGATTTCTTTCCTAAAAATTGAATTTGCCTTTGCCAGCGGCGGCTTTGTTCTTGCCTTGGGGATCGTCGGCCTTTTGTGGCACAGGTTTTCCCAAAAAAAATCCTCCCAAGAAATTTGGGAGCTAGTCAAAGGCTTGGACTGGGAAACGATTTTCTTTTTAATCGGAATCTTTGTGGTTGTGGGCGCCTTGAGCGAGTCAGGCCTGCTTATGGACTTCGCCGCCTTTTTGTCCAAGATTACGGCTGGAAGCAAAATTGGCGCCTTTGTCTTGATTTTGCTTGTGTCCATAGTTTTGTCGGGCTTTATCGACAACGTTCCTTACATAATCGTAATGCTTCCGGTGGCCTCCCACTTGGCTTCTTCCCTGGGAATCGCTCCGGAGTTGTATATGTTCGCGCTTTTAATCGGCTCTTGCTTGGGCGGAAATCTGACCCCCTACGGCGCCAGCGCCAACGTTGTGGCCATGGGCATTGTAAAAAGAGAGGGAAGCCCAATGAATTTTGGAAGCTGGCTAAAATTGGGCGGCCCCTTCACCCTGTTGACAACCGCAGCGGCCTCGATTTTCTTGTGGCTTGTTTGGGCCCGCCAGTGAATTTCGATTCAAGACCATAAGTTTTTTTTCGGGCGGTTCCGCCGCGTCCGGGCGTCGTCAGGGACGCTTCCGCGCGACCGCCAGTGAATTTGCCTGCTGTCCGAGCGCTTGTTGATTAAAGCGGCTTTTTATAGTATAATTTACGCCTTATGTTCACGCTCAAATTTGCGCTTAAAAATGTAATTTCCCGAAAAAGTTCTTTGGTCATAATTTTGTTCATAGCCTTTTCCATCGCGGTTTTAGTAATGGCCAACGCGGTTTTTGACGGAACCAAGTCCGGAATAGAAAAAACGTTCAGCCAAAATTTTACCGGCGACATTGTCATTAGGCCAAAGGCGCAGTTTCCCATGAGCTTGTTTGGCGACGAAACTCCAGTCACAGGAAATTTAAGCGAATTGCCGCAATTGATACCATACAGCGACGTTTACGATTTTGTTTCAAAATCCGAATGGGTGGGCAAGGCCGTTCCGCAAATAACCGGCCAAGCGGTTTTGCGTTTTGGCGACGAAAATTTTCCGGCTTATTTTTTTGGAGTTGACGCCCAAAGCTACATTCAGCTTATGCCGGGAATAAAGATTTTAAAAGGCCAGGCTTTTTCAAACGGGCAAGACGCGCTGATGCTTTCTGACGTGATGCTGAAAAAAATCGAAGACAAATGCGGCGTTTTGCTTGATGTGGGCGACAAGATTCAGCTTGCAGCCTTTACCGGCTCCTCCTACACTTTGAGGGCGGCCACGCTGAGCGCCGTTTACGAATATTCAGTTCACAACGACTTGCAGGACAAAATTGTTTTGATAAACCCTGACATTTTGCGCCCCCTTATAGGATTGAATTCCACGGAAATAGACCAAAGCCTTTTTACCGAAGAGAATTCCGGCTTGCTTGAAAATCTGGAGGAAGACGGAATTGACGGCTTGTTTGGAGACAGCGAAGACTTTGAAACGGACGACTCGTTTTTTGAGGAATCGACCGCCCAAGAATCGCGGCCGGCGCAAGGGAAGGACGGCGCGGAAAATATAAGCGAGGAAACAATTTGGAATTACATAGTTTGCTCGAAAAAAAATGGACGCTCGGCAAAGCGCGCCGTTAGAAAGTTGAACCGGGAATTTGCCAAGCGGGAATGGCCGGTTCAAGCCGTCGATTGGCGCGCCGCCGCCGGAATGGCCGCCCAATACATTTACTGGATGCGCCTTATTTTTAACATCGGCCTAATCGTAATAATTGGAACTGGATTCATCATTGTGAACAACACCCTTGTAATCGCGGCGCTTGACCGTTCAAAGGAAACAGGCGCTCTTAGAGCCATTGGCGCCGGCCGCCGCTTTGTGGCCCTTGAATATTTGGCCGAAACTTTGATGCTTACAATCACCGCTGGAATTTTGGGCTGCCTTTTGGGCGTTTTGGGAAATTCATTTTTGTCCAACGGTTCCATTCACTTTAGCAACAACTATTTGATTCAACTTTTTGGAGGCGACACGCTTAGAGCGGTTGTGCGGCCCTCAAATATTTTGGGCGGCGCCTTGCTGTCGCTCGCGCTTGCCTTTGTGGCCTGGATTTATCCGGTTCGCATAGCGTTGGGCGCAAGCCCTGTGGCGGCCATGGAGGCAGTTAGATAATGAAGAGCCTTTACTTTAATTTTGCCGTAAAATCTTTGATAAGTCGGGCCAAGCAATACCGCTCGCTTTTTTCTGTTTGCGCCGTTGGCGTTTGCGTCATGCTTTCGGTTTTAATGGTGACTGACGGAATGCTTGTTTCCATGACCGAAAAAACCCGCCAATACTACGGCGGCGACTTTATGATTTTAAATACAAAGGAATTTGCTTATCTTGAGCGGTGCGGCGAAATTATGGACGCTCTAAAAAAAATTCTTCCCGCCGGCGCCGAGATTTCATATCGCTACAAAAAAGATTCGGGAGACAAAAGCCTTTTCTTTGAGGGTGTGAGCGTAAAGCAAAGATCCGCTCAAGGCGTTGACTTTTCTTTGGAAAAAGAGCTTTTTAAGAAATTCAATTTTGTTGAAGGCGGAATCGAGGAGCGTGAAGATCACGACGGGCTTTTGCTTTCCCAGCCGGCCGCCGAAAAACTTGGGGTCCACATTGGCGACAAAGTGATTCTTTTGATGGAAAGCGAATACGGAAAGCAAAATACGGTGAATCTTGTGGTAACGGGAATTTTTCAGGATTCAAGCGTTTTTGGAATGTATACGGTTTACCTTGACTACCAAGCCCTTAAGGCCGGCTTGGGCTATGTGGGCGAAAACGCCGGCGTCAATCCAATCGACAAAATTTGCGTTTACTATCCAAACGGAAGTCCAGGCAAAAGGGAAATAGAGCGCGTTCAATCTGAGCTTGAAAAAAACTTTGACATGTTTCCGTTAAAATACGACAAATCCGATTGGCAGGATTACGATGTTCCTGAAGGAAGGAACGTTTACGCCATAATTCCTTTGATTGCCAACATTTCGGATTTGCAAAAACTTTCCATGGCCTTGCGAGCCATTGTGGCTTTGATTGTTATTATGCTGGTGGTGATTATTTCGGTGGGCATTTCCAGTACGTTCAGGGTCATAATCTTAAAGCGCTCTGTTGAAAGCGGAACCTTCCGCGCTTTGGGAATGAAGCCACGCGGCCTTATGGCCTTGTATTTTACCGAGATTTTGCTCTTGCTGGTTTCCGGCTCCGCGCTGGGCTTTGCCGCCTCTCTCGTCATTGTCAAAATCGCTTCCTTGTACAATCTGTCTTTTGTCTCAGGATTCGACTTGTTTTTGACAGGCGGGCATTTGGCGCCGGCTTTGCGTTTTGGAGAGGCGGCATTTTTGCTGGCTGTTATTTTCGTAACCACTTTGGGAGCCGTGTTGTTTACATTGCGTAAGCTAGTTCACATCAGTCCGGTGGGCGCTTTGGCAACTGTAGCCTAGCCTTTCGGGCGCGTTGATAGGAGTGATTATGAAGAAGATTGCAATGGCTTTTGTAGGAATTATATCTTTTGCCGCGGCTCTTTTTGCCCAAACGGTTTCCGCTGACCAAGCGAAAGAAATCCTAAAAAAAATCGACCAAAGCACAGGCTATTACGGAACCGATTTTTCAGGCGAATATGTTTTGGTGCAAGACAAGCCAGGCCAGGGAAGCAGCATTACAAGCGCGATTATGTATCGACGCGACTCAAAGTCCATGTGCACTATACGGATTACTGGTCCTGAATCGGACAAGGGCAAGGGATACGTTCAGTTTGACAAGAACATTTGGTTTTACGACCCCTCGAACAAGCAGTTCACTTTTACCGCTCCCAGAGACCGTTTTCAAAGCACAAATGTAAACAACAGCGATTTGCGCCCGCAAAATTATTCCGAAAATTATGACATAGAAAGCGCCGAAGAAACGCTTTTGGGCAAGTTGGATTGCTACTGCCTTTCTTTGACGGCAAAAAAGAAGGCCGCCAATGACGTTGACTACGCCAAAATAAAGATTTGGGCCACAAAGGACGACTGCCTTACAAGAAAGCGGGAGGACTACAGCCTTTCGGGTCAGCTTATGCGGGTCACAGCCATTCCAAGCTATCAAAAGGTTGGCGGCCGCTCGGTTCCGTCAAAAATGGTCATACAAGACCGTTTGCGGGGCCAAAAAATCAACGGCAAGCTAAAATATGAAAGCACTCAGATAACAGTGTCGAATGTGTCTTTTCAAAAGTTGGGAGATGTTGTATACTCTAAGCAATATCTTGAAAACATGAGCCTTTAAATGCAAAAAAGTTTTGGAACTGAATTCTTAAATTTAAGGCGAGTTTTTGGGCTCGCCTTTTTTGTCTCCATTTTGTTTTTCGCCGGGTCGCCTGACCTTTTGGCGCAAACCTATATGTCAAACAATGGAATCATTATGGAGCGCGTGTCTGACGAGGACGTTGAGCAAGCCGAGCGTTTGAACGACGAGGCTGAGGAAGAGGACAAAAAAGAGCGGGAGCGTTTGGCGCGAGAATCAAAGGATGAAGGCGAGGAAGCCTTGCCAGAAATTGAAGAAGGTGACGAAATTGACGAACTGTTTGGCGAAGAGTCGGAAGGCGACATCGAGGGCGCCGTCACTATGCCGACCACAGAAACTGTAAAAATTGACTCAAAGAAAAAGCCTGTTGAGTTTAGCGGAAACTTGAACGCGGACTTGGGCGCCTACCTTTACGCCTATCCATACAACAAGTCAAGTCCAATAGCGATTTTTAGAAACACCTTGAAATTTACCGGCCGTCCGGCCACAGACTTTTTTGTCTACGGCTCTTTTTTGACCGCCTTTCCAGAAATGGATTTTGGCATCTACGAGCTATATTTCAATTACACAATGTTTGGCCGGGCCGACTTGAGCGCCGGAAAGAAGGACATTTCTTGGGGCCTTTCCAGAGTTTTGGACACAAACATCATAGACGACGAAATAACAAAAGTAATCGCCGACGATGAAGAAAAATACAGAAAGAACAGAACAACCGATGACGGAAAGTTCACGCTGTCCCTAAACGTTCCAATCCTTTCATACGCTTCGGTTCAAGCGCTGGCCCAATACGAAACCAACACCATAACAGGAATCTCCGTTGGAAATTATATTTCCATCGCGGGAAAAGTTGAGGCCAGCATAAAAAATGTTTCTGTGGCCGTTTTGGGAAAGCGTTGGGCCAGCGCCGACGATTACCGCTATGACCCTTGCGCGGGCCTAGAAATCATTTCGACCGCGCTTGGAAAAAATTCAAATATGTTCGCGCAGGGCTTGGTTCACTTTTCTGACATGGACAATGTTGTAAGCCGCGTTAGGTGGACAGGCGGAATCTACAAGTATTTTGCCAATCCAATTATGCTGGGAATCGGAATTGAATACCAAGGAATTTGGGGCAGAAGCGACGTTTATGCGGCCAAACTTTCGTCCCAATTGGACGACGCTCAAAAGGAAATGTATAAGACAAAGTCCGGAACAAAAATCAGCCAATACAAGGGCTTCCAGCATTTGTTTTCAGTTCAGGTGGCTTGGTCCCGCTTTATCATGGACAAAAAATGGACTTTTGGCCTTGATTGGTTTCATGACACTCGCGGAGAATACGGAAGCGTGATGCCGGGCTTGATAATTGAAAACATTATAAAATACACCGACTTTAGGCTTGCGGTTCCGATTTATTACGGAAGCGAAAGAAAATACGGCGTTGTCTTTGAAGTCAAGTTGAATCTTGATTACTAGTTGGCGTAGTCTTGGCCGGTAATCACGCCGTCTTTGATGTGGATTACATGGTCGCTCATGCTTACGATTTTTTGGTCGTGGGTTGAAAAAACAAAAGTCGTGTTCAATTCTCTGTTCAGTTTTTTCATCAGTTGAAGAATTTGGTCGCCGTTCTTTGAGTCAAGGTTGGCGGTGGGCTCGTCGGCCATGATTACCGGGGCTTTGGCGCTCAAGGCCCTGGCGATGGCGACTCGCTGCCGTTGGCCGCCGGAAAGTTCCGAAGGCTTGTGGTTTTTCCAATCGGTAAGTCCCACGGTTTCGATTAAGTAGTCAACCCATTCTGAAGCTTCCTTGGTTCCCATGGCCCGGCTTGCCGGAAGGCGGCCAAGCTTTAAGGGCAGCTCCACATTTTCGCGGACATTAAGGACTTGAATCAAGTTGAAGTTTTGGAAAATGAAGCCCAAGTTCAGGCGGCGCAATTCAGTCATGTGGCGGTCAAGGCTGGCGGGAATGGATTTTAGCTGCTCCAAATTCCTTTGGCCGTAAACGTCGGTTCCGTCGATGATTATTTTTCCGCTTGTGGGCAAGTCAATCAGTCCCATCAAGTTGAGCAAGGTTGATTTTCCTGAACCTGAGGGGCCTGAAACGGACGCAAATTCGCCAGCGTTTATTGAAAAAGTCGCCGACTGAACGGCGTTGACTGAAATTTTTCCCATTTGATAAACTTTGCTGACGTTTTGCAATTCCAATACTGACATAGGATAACAGTATAGCAAATTCCCTCGATATGTTCAATATAGCGGCAGAAGTAAAAAAAGCGCCTCCCGGTTGCAGTTGCGTCTTTTCGGAACCGCTAGCTAGCGTCGCTACACGCTGTTTGCGTTTGAAACTATTTTATTTCGCCGCTCGCGCGGCGACGCAAACAGAGTGTTTCCGAAAGCCGCCCCGCGCCCTCGCGCCGCTTTTTGGCCTGTGTTCAATACCTGCGCAATACCTGCGCTGTATTGAAACAAAAGAGCCATTCTGATATAATATTTGAATTATCATAACAATAATGGAGTAACTTATATGGCAGCTCAAACAGGACACGAATGCACTTTGGACAAAATCATTTCTTTGTGCAAGCGCAGGGGATTTGTATATCAGGCTTCGGAAATTTACGGCGGACAGGCCGGCGCGTGGGATTACGGCCCTTTGGGAGTCAACTTCAAGCGCAACATTCAAAACGAATGGTGGCATTACATGACCCAGCTGCGCGACGACGTGGTGGGCTTGGACAGCGCGATTTTTCAGCATCATAAAACTTGGGTCGCCTCAGGCCACGTGGCGCACTTTTCAGACCCAATGATTGACTGCACCGAATGCAACGCCAGGTTCCGCGCCGACCAATTGATTGAAGACTATTGCAATTCCCACAACGAAAAGACTGACAAGCCCGTTGACACCATGAGCCACGAAGAGATGAAGGCCTTTATCGACGCAAAAATCAACTGCCCCACTTGCGGCAGCAAAAACCGCAAGTATACCGACGTCCGCGAGTTCAACCTTATGTTCAAGACTTATCAAGGTCCTGTGGCCGACGACTCGCACTTGATTTACCTTCGCCCTGAAACTTGTCAGGGAATTTTCACCGACTTCAAGAACATAGTTCAGTCTTCAAGAATGAAGCTTCCCTTTGGCGTTGCCCAGGTTGGAAAGTCATTCCGCAACGAAATCATTTTTAAGAACTTCATTTTCCGCACTTGCGAATTTGAGCAGATGGAAATGGAATACTTTTGCAAGCCGGGAACTGACGACGGCATTTTTGAAGACTGGCGCAAGTACCGCTGGGCCTTCTACCTTAAGTACGGCATCGCCGAAAAGAATTTGCAGTGGCACCATCACGACAAGCTGGCCCACTACGCCAAAGACGCTTACGACATTCAGTACAACTTCCCCATTGGATTTGAGGAAATCGAAGGAATCCACAACCGCACTGACTTTGACCTTTCCCAGCACACAAAGACCAGCGGAAAGGACATGTCTTACATCGACCAGGAAGACGGAAACAAGAACTACACGCCGTATGTCATCGAGACTTCAGCCGGCTTGAACAGAAACTTCTTGGCCTTTATGTGCGAAGCCTACGAAGAGCAGAACGTTGGAAAGGACGGCGCCGAAGACTACCGCACTGTCCTTCACTTGCATCCAAAGCTGGCCCCAATTACAGTGGCCGTTTTGCCCTTGATGAAAAAGGACGGATTGGCCGAGCGCGCCAAAGAAATTCAGCACGCGCTTAAAGAAGAGTTCGCCACCGACTTTGACGTTTCAGGAACTGTGGGCAAGCGCTACCGCCGTCAGGACGAGGTTGGAACCCCCTTCTGCGTCACAATTGACTACGACACAATAACAAAGGATTCGCCCAACTTTGACACTGTGACCGTTCGCGACCGCGACAGCATGGAGCAGGCTCGCGTAAAGGTTGGCGAGTTGACTTCATACATCCAAAACGCAATCCGCAACTACAAGCTCATCTAAAAAATGCAGGAGGCGTTTTTTAGATGGATTACGTTGGACTTGGAAAGGCAAACTTAATGGCAAGCCGCGTCGGTTTTGGCGCGATGTCCTTAAAGGACGTCAAAAGCGAAGAAGACGCGGCGCTTCTCGTTCACAGGGCATACGACGCGGGCGTAAATTTTTTTGACATTTCTCACACAGTTCCCGAAAGCGAAAAGCGCCTTGGAGCCTGCCTTAGCGGAATCAGGCACAATGTGATTCTTTCCACTAAGGCGCAAGTCCTTGACAGCCGCGCCTTGGCCGAAGATTTGGAAGCTTCCCTTGACGCCTTGCAAAGCGACTATGTGGATTTGTTTCAATACGAGGTTGACGAAAAGGGCTTGGCCGACTTTGACGAGATTTGCGCGCAAATGAAGCGCTTGCAGGAACGAAAAAAAATCCGCCACTTTGGCCTTGCCAGCGAAAATCTTGAAATTGCGAAAAAGGCCCTTGATTCCGGGCTGTTTGAAACAATTCAGGCGCCCTTTAATTTGCTCCTTGACGGCGAAGGCTCCGCGCTTGTTCAAGAGGCCGCGAAAAAGGACATTGGCTTTGTGGCCATGAAGCCCTTGTATGGCGGCTTGGTTCAAAACATTCCTTTGGCCTTGGGCTACCTTTATCAGTTTGAAAACGTCGTTCCCCTTTGGGGCGTGAGAAGTCTTGAAGAACTTGAGCAAATATTATACTTTAACGAGCGGCCGCCGGTCATTGACGAGCAATTTAAGGCGGAAGCGGAAAAAGTTCGGGACTTCTTCAATTAATCTTCTTCCATTCCCAAAGATTTTAGAACGTCCGAAACTTCCTGTTGGTTTAGAACGCGGACGACTTTGTTTGAGCCTTCGTCGGTGTCAACAGTGCGGGGATCGCCGTCGGCCGCCTTTTCGCCAAGAATTTGCGCCACCGGGTGCTTGGGGTCTTCTGGATTTGTGTCGGTTATTTGCGCGATTTTTCCGTTGGCAAGATAAACGTAAACGCCGATTGGGAAAATTGAGAAAGAGTAGAGCAGGGCCTTGATTACGTTTTCGTCATACTGCTTGTTCAAATTGCGCAAGATTTCCAGCATGGCTTCGTATTTTGGGCGGGCGCTCCTGTAATGGCGGGGCGCGGTAATCGCCTCAAACGCGCAGGCTACAGAAATGATTTTTGCGTATGTGGAAATGTCTTCGCTTGTGATGTGGCGGGGATAGCCGGAGCCGTTCTCCTTTTCGTGGTGTTCCAAAACCGCGCGCTGAATTGGAAGCGCGAATCCCGCTTCCTTTAAAAGCTCGTAACCTAAAATTGGGTGGCTGGCAAGTTTGGCCTTTTCTTGAGGCTGCAACTTTTTGTCGGTTATGTAAAGTTGAGGCGGAAGGCGAAGCATTCCGATTTCGTGCAAAATGCAAGCCTGCCCCAACTCAATCATTTGCGCAAACTGAAGCCGCAACCTTGTTCCAATTGTGAGCGCGATTACAGTTGAGCGCATGGCGTGGTTCACCAAAAATTTTTTGTCGGTTTGCTCGGCCCTTGGATTTATGCGCAAAACAAAGCGGCGGTTTTCGCGAACAAAAGAAATCAATTCTTGAACGACGCTCCGCAATTGCTCCTTGTCAATTTCTTTGTGAGTGGCGTATCTAGTGTAAAGGGATTCTATGTAGTCCGAATAATTTTTGTAAACTTTGTGGGCCATCTCAAGACGGGAACTTTCTGTGTTGAGCGTTTGAATGACTTTTGTCGCATCCTTTAGGCTGTCGTTGAATTGAGACGCTTTTTGCGCCCGCTCTTTTGCCTTTTGCTCTTCCTCTTGCTGAGTCTCAAGTATTATGTCCGCGCTGCTGCGGTTTATTATGTCTTTGTCCTGAGTTTCATCGTCAATGCTTCCATCGCAGGAAACGCTTGCAAAGCCCCAGAGCTTCAATTCATTTATAAGTTCTTGCGTTACAGGAAAACCTTTTCCCAATACGATAAATTCTTTGTCGAGAGTCAAGTGGTCTGTGAAAATCAGAGCGGGCTTTAGCGCGTTGACTTCAAAAGCGTTCATTGCAAAAAATCCTTATAAAAAAAAAAGTTGGAAACCTCACACAGCTTCCAACCTTGATGCATTATCAGTTCATACAGGCGTCTGGATGTCGTTACGTCTGTATTGTTGAACTCGTTACATTTATATTATCGGAAACTGCTTTGGTTAGTTTAGCAAATTTTTAAGAATTCTTCAATTGATTTTGAAAGTTCGCTGTAAATGATTTTGCTTCTTGCGGCGTTGGCCAGAAGAGGCTCTTGAGGGAATTTTGCGGCCAAAAATATTTTTTCAAGCTGCCGTTCCGTGGGGAACACAAGCGCGGCGATGTTTTTTTCTTGGCTGCCCAAAATGGCCTTGTCAATTTCGTCCAGCTCCGAAATTCGCCTTTGCGCCCTAGTGTCGCCGCAAAGAATGTCGTTGCAAAGCGCTTCGCCTTTTTTTGCGGCGGCGTTGATTTTTTTTAGACTTTCCTTGATTCTAAAAATAAGGGCGTCAAATTTTTGTTCGTCTTCAAAGCGGCTGGCGTTTTTGGCCTTTAAAAAAAATTCTTTTTTTTCTTCGACAATGGAGGGCTTTTTTAGGAAGTCGTCAAGGGAAAAATATTCAACGCCCTTTATCTCAAGGCCGTCTTTGGAAAATGAAAATGTTTTTGTCCTTGAGTCGTTTGCGATTTGCCTTTCAAACCAAGATGCGAAAAGTTTCATTCGCTCGTCTGTTATTATGGGCTTTTTTTCAAAGTCCAGCGCCTTTATGTTTTTTGCGGAAAATAAAATTCCCGCGCTTTGAAGCTCGGCGGGATTCAGGCGGCATGAGAAATTGTGGGCGGCCTCTTCAAAGGCGCTTCCTTTTATGTGCGTTTGCTTTTTTGGATAACCCAAGTCAAGGCCCGCCGCGTAAATTTCTTTTGAGCCTATGGCGCGCGCGAAGTCCCAAGCGCTTGTGGCCACGGAACCGCCGGAAGCCAGCTCTCCTTTTTTTTCAAGATTTTCTTCTATGATTCTTCCCAAAGGAAAGAGCGAGGACATTAAATAAATTTCTTTGCAGTCAAATCTGAATACGCTTGGATAGGCGGCGCTTTCCGCGATTAAAATTGATTCCTTTGCCTTTAGGCCGGCGATGTGGCGGCTGGCCCAATATTGGGGGTCTGTCAAAAAAACAAAGTCGGGCTGAACGCCGGCGTTAATGCAGGCTCGCAAGGCTGTGTCTACCGCGATTGTGACGGCGCGCTCCTTGATTTGCCTTAAATGGGGCAGCGCAACTTGCAGGCTTGGACCTGCTGCCAGCAAAACGCTAGGAAGAACGCCGCCGCCTTTGTCCGAAAAGTCCGCCGCGCCAAAAAAAGATTTGGCGCCGCAAAGCTTTTTCATTTGCGGCAAGTTGCGCGCTCCGTTTTTTAGCCAAAGGCGGCCAAAACGCTCCAAGGTGTTTAGGTTCGCTTGCGCCTTGTCCTTGTCTTCTTGCGCGCGCTTGAAAAACGCGTCGAACCATTCTTGGGCGCGGGCGGTTTGGGATTTTTGGCTGAAAATTTTCGCTTTGTCAAAGCCGCCTGCAAAATGAATGAGGCTCGCCGCTTCTTCTGGACTTGAGCCAATGACAAAAAAAACTTTGGGCATTTTTAAAAGCGGAGAAAAGTCAAGGCTTGCCAGCGCCGCGAAAAAATGCGGCGGGTCTGGCTCCAGTACGACAAATGTTTTTTCTTCCGCGCCCGGAATTTTGGCGGCGGCGATTGGAAGGTAGCCCAAGCCAATGCCGGCAAAAATCAAAATGTCTTTTCCGCAATCCTTGGCAACGGCGGCGCTTCGCTCGGCTTCTGCGTTTGGATTGTAGGCGGAATGCAAGGCCAAGGAATTTTCGCTTGCGGTTAGGCTTCCGTTTTTGGCAAGGTGAAAATTGTAAAAGGGAAAGGTTTTGTTCAAAAAATCCAAAAGATTTTGGCCGTCAGTTTTTTGGGGAACGTACGGCTCTAAAATTTTCGCCAAGTCGGGAAAGCGATTCTTGAACAAAGAAAAATTTTCATTCCATGTAGATGTCAATTTCCATGTTCTCCGTGACTGGCGTTCCCGGCTCCGGCGCTTGGTTTGTGACCCAGCCGCTTCCGTAAATGTTTACCTTTAAGTCTTTTCTGTTGAGCAGGGGAAGCAAGTCCCGCTTTGAGCGGCCTGTAAAGTTTGGAACCGTGTTTCCAACTTGAACGCCTTGGCTTGACGAAATTGAAATGCGTCCTGAATGCGCCAAGGAAGCGGCGTCGCCTCGGCTCATTCCCAAATGGTCGATGATTGCGTCCGCGGAATCTTTGATGACCGGAGCGACGATGCGGCTTGCGAAATTTATTCCCTTGGATTTTTGGATTACGATATACAAAATGATTTCCGGGTCTTCCACAGGAAACACGGCCAGCACGTCCGAAAGAAAGTCGGTGTCGCTGTATCCGCCGCGCTCATGGTCGGCCATTTGAGCGGTTCCTGTTTTTACGCCAATCGTTATGTCGCCCAGCGCGGCCCGCCAACCGATTCCTTTTTCGGCGCCGGTTTGCATGCAGCTTAAAATGTAGGCGGCCGTTTCTTCCGAAATCACTTGCGGCCTTTTTTCAGGCTTGTTTTGAAAAACGACATTTCCTTCGTTGTCGGTGATTTTTGAAATTACGGAAAGTTTTAGCGGATGGCCGCCGTTGGACAAAACTGTGGCCGCCTGAATCACTTGAAGCGCCGTCACCGCAACTTCTTGTCCAATGGAAATTGTCATCTTTGAGCGGGCCGACCAAAAACGGCTTGTCTTTCCAGGAAGCATTCCGGCGCTTTCTCCCGGAAGCTGAACTCCTGTTTTTTGACCAAAGCCAAATTGTCTCAGCTTTGCCAAAAATTCGTCCGTGTCCATTCTGTCTGTGATTTGCGCGGTTACGTCGTTGCAGGATTGCTCCAAGGCGCCCCGGGCCGTAAGGTATCCGTGCTTTGACAAGCAGTTGATGTGAACCCGCTCTCCGCTGGACATGACTTTTTCAAAAACCTTGTCGCAATAAAAAGATTCGTCTTGTCTAAAAAGTCCCGCGTCGTATGCGGCCGCGATGCTAAAGACTTTAAAGACAGAGCCCGGCTCGTAAAAAGTCATCGCGGGCCGGTCTATGGTTTCTTCTATGGTGGCGTTTCCGTAATCGTTGAGATTGGCTTCAGGCAAACTAAGGTAGGCCAAAATTTCTCCGGTCTTGGCGTATGCGGCCAAGAGCATGAGGTTTGAGCCTTGAGTTTTTTCCAGCGCCTCGCGGGCGATTTTTTCAAGCTTGTATTGCAAGTTGGCGTCGATTGTAAGGTAAATGTTTTTTCCTTGTTCCGGCTTTGTTTCGCCCGCTTTTGCCTGAGGCTGCAAAATGGGCTGCATTGAATATTCGATTCCGGCCAAGCCTTTTCCGTCGTCGCCCATGTAGCCGATAAGTTGTGAGGCCAGCGTGTTTTCTGGATAAATGCGGCCTGGAATTTTGTCGTAGCTTACGGCCGCCCTCCATTGCTTTTGGTCGGTTATTTTTTTCGCCGCCTCGTAACTGGTGAGGGGCATTTTTTTCTTTAGATAGGCAAAGCGGGAATTTTTCTTTTCAAGCGCCTTTCTGATTATAGAAAGAATTTCATCTTCTTCCATTTCCAAAACAGGAGAAATCTCTTTGGCGAACTCTTGGGGATTTTTTATTTTGTGGGGATTGATTCCCATGTGGTAAAAGCTTGTGTCAACCGCAAGGGGCTTTCCGTTTCTGTCAACGATTGAGCCTCGCTCAACTGCGGGCGGCCTTTGCGCTATTCTCTCAGGCGGCTTTGCGGACAAACGCGCGAAGCGAACCAAGAGCGCGGCCACCAGCAAACTGGCAAACACAGAAAAGACTATAATGCGCCATTTTGGAAAAAAGCCGTTCATTAAATTCCCACCGCAAAAAATTATACACGATTTTTCACTTTTTGACAATGATGGGCAGAATTATGCGGGCCACGATGTTCTTAACTGGAACAAAGCCGTAGTCCCGGGAATCATGGGAAAGCGCCGCGTTGTCGCCAATGGCCAAAAGGCTTCCCATGGGAACTTTTTCGCTTGTCCTTATTTTATGGAACTGAATTGAAGTGAGGGGAATTTTGTTCTTTCCCGCAAGCAAAAAATATTTTCCGTCTTCTTCAACGCATTCAAGTTTTGTTCCCTCCGTGGCGGCGCAGCGCTTTACAACCCAATAGTTTTGGTACATGTAAAGAATCACGTCGCCTTCTTTGGGCTTTTTCCACGAAAAGAGAATCTCGGGCCTAAAGGGATTTTGCAAGCCGTATGCGATTTTGTTGGCGGCGATTGTCTGTCCGTCCATAATCGCCTCTTCCATTGAAGAGCCCTTGACCTTGTAAAAGTCCAAAAGAAAAGTCTTTGCAAAGAAGGCAATTAAAATTCCTATACAAAAACAAAGGGGAATGTTGACTTTAGATTTGTTTTTATCAAGCAATTTGTTCACATTCTTAGAATTTATGGTATAATGTAAGTCTAATGAATTTGGAAAAATTGCGCAATAAAATGGAGCCTCTTTTGGAAACAACGCTTCGTTCAAAAATTTTGGCTGCCTTTGTTGTTTCGTTCGCGGCGATTTACCATTTTTCTTTTATGTGGTTTTTTTACTCAATGAATGTAATGCCGATGTTTTGCTTTAACATTGGCAGCGTTTTGCTTTTTGTCGTGATAGGCGGGTTGATTCTTTCTTACAAGCCTTATTTCGCCATGTATCTTCTTTGCTTTATTGAAGTGGTCGTCCACCAAATTTTAGCTGAGCGTTATATAGGATCGCAGACGGACTTTCATTTTTTTATTTTGTTGATGGGATTGATCCCTTTTGTCATTTTCTTTGACAAGCCTCTTCCATCGCTTTTTTTAGGTTCCATTTCTTGCGGGATTTTTGTCGGCGTTGAAATCGTAGCTCCGTCGTTCAAGCCTGTTTATGAATTGGATCCAAAATTGCTTTCTGTCATAAAGACCATTAACATTTCGCTGTTCGCCATTGTGCTGTTGGCTATTATTGTTTTGTTTTCGCTTTTTATTTTGTTTGTCGAGAACGCGCATGTTTCAGAAATAAATTCTCAGGCGCAGAAAATTCAGATTCAAAATGAAAAAGTAATCGCCATGCAGAACAACACGATTATAGGAATGGCCAACCTTGTTGAAAATCGCGATGTTGACACCGGCGAGCACATAAAGCGGACAAGCGCTTATGTCAAGATGCTTTCCGAAGAAGCAAAAAAAACGATAGAGTATCAAGAGGTTTTGACCGACGCATACATCGCGCTCTTGGAAAAAGCGGCTCCGATGCATGACATCGGAAAAATTGTGGTTCCAGATGCGATACTAAAAAAGCCTGGAAAACTTACGCCCGAGGAATTCTTTCAGATTCAGCGACACACTCTTGAGGGAGCCAGAATCGTTCACGAAGTTCTTGACAACAACAGCGATCCTGAATATGTAAGGGTTGCTTCGGAAATCGCGCTTTCGCACCACGAAAAATGGAATGGAACTGGATATCCGTAACAATTGTCTGAATACGACATACCGGTTTGCGCCCGCATTATGGCGATTGCCGATGTTTTTGACGCGCTGGTTTCGAACCGCTGTTACAAAGAGTCGCTTTCCTGCGACGAGGCCTTTAAGATTATTGAAGCGTCGTCAGGAAAGCATTTTGATCCGATTCTTGTAAAATGCTTCTTAAAAATTAGGCCCAAGATCGAATCTTACTTAAAAAAATCCATCGCTTGATTTTATTGGCCTCTTTTTTCGCGCTTGAACAAGCTCAGCCTAAGCGCGTTCAAAACGGCGATGAACAAAACTCCCACGTCGCCAAAAACAGCGAGCCATAAATTCGCGATTCCTGGAATGGCCAGCGCCATAATTCCAAACTTTACCGCAAGGGACAGGACAATGTTTTGCCAAACGACGCGCATTGTCTTTTTTGAAACTTTTATCGCTTCGGGAATTTTGTTCAGGTCGTCGTTCATCACGACAATGTCCGAGGCTTCGATGGCCGCGTCGCTTCCCAACGCTCCCATGGCGATTCCAATGTCGGCCCTTGCCAAAACCGGCGCGTCGTTTATTCCGTCGCCGCAGAACAAAAGCTTTCCTTCTTTAAGCAAGTCTTCCACGCGGGAAACCTTGTCTTCTGGCAAAAGGTCCCCGTAGGCTTGGTCAATGCCCAGAGTTTTTGCGGTGGCGTCGGCCACGATTTTGCTGTCGCCTGTCAGCATGATTGTTTTTTTGATTCCGGCTTTTTTGAGCGCGGCGACGGCTTCGCGGCTTTGTCCCTTTATTTTGTCGGAAATGACTATGTGGCCTTGGTAGATTCCGTCAACGGCAATGTGGACAATCGTTCCCACATCGTCTTTTGGGCAAGGAACAATTTCCTGAACGCCAAAGGTTTGCATCAACTTTAAGTTTCCGGCTAAAATTTTTTGTCCTTCTATTTCCACGGAAATTCCTTGGCCCCGATATTCTTGAACGTTCTTCAATTCAAGGCTTTCGCATTTTGGGCAGTGGTGAACGGCCTTTAAGGATTTTGAAATGGGGTGCTGGGAAAATTTTTCCGCGTGGGCCGCGATTGCCGCCAATTCCTCTTGGCTGATTTTGCTGTTGGGGCTTGAGTGAATCTCGCTTACGACAAAGACGCCTTGGGTCAAAGTTCCGGTTTTGTCAAAGGCAGCGATTTTGGCCTTGGACAAAAGCTCGATGTAATTGCTTCCCTTTATCAAAATGCCCTTGCTTGAGGCCAAGCCGATTCCGCCGTAAAATGAAAGGGGAACCGAAATTACAAGGGCGCAGGGGCATGAAACGACCAAGAACATTATGGCGCGGTAAATCCATGTTGACCAATTGGCGCTTGCGAAAATCGGAGGAACGACGGCAACCAAGACCGCGGCAAGGCAGACAAGGGGAGTGTAGACTTTTGCGAAGCGGCTTATGAACTTTTGCGCCTTGGCTTTTTTTTCGGAAGCGGACTCCACCATTTCCAAAATCCGGGCCACGCTTGATTCTCCAGCCTCTTTGGAAACCTTGACCGTTATCAAGCCGCTTTGGTTCACAAAGCCCGCCATGACTTCAGAGCCGCTGAAAATTTCTCTGGGAACGCTTTCGCCGGTCAAGGCGCTGGTGTCCACAAAAGAATTCCCTTCGACTACAAGGCCGTCAAGGGGAAGACGCTCGCCGGCCTTGACTTGAATCAATTCGCCGACCTTGACCTCTTCGGGCGGGACTTGCGTGACTTGCCCTTCCCTAAGAACAAAGGCTTTGTCCGGCCGCAAGGCCGCAAGGCTTTTTATTGAGTCTCGGGATTTGTCAACGGCGTAATCTTCAAACCATTCTCCGATTTGGTAGAAGAGCATGACTCCCACGGCTTCCGGGTATTCGCCGATGACGATGGCGGCGACGGAGGCCGCGGCCATCAAAAATTGTTCGTCAAAAAAATCTCCGCGGAAAATATTCTTGACGGCGTTGATTAAAACGCCTTTGGCGCAAATTAAGTAGGCGGCGGCGAACAAAAGCAGTTTGAGCGCGGAAAAGGCCGTTGAAAAATTTTCCTTTCCGCCAAAAATCCAAAGGGAAGCCAAGGCCTTGTAAATTGCGCCGCCCTCTTTAAATGCCGGAATATGCTCCAAAAAAAGCGCGACGGCAAAAATGGCCGCGGCCAAAATTATTTTTTGCAGGCCCAGTTCTTCTTCTTCGTGGTTGTGGCAGCAGCGACCCTCTTCGTGTTCGTGGTGATGTTCATGTTCGTGATGATGGTCGTGGCAATAGCCGCCGTCGTGGTGATGTTCATGTTCGTGGTGGCGCTCGTGTTCGTGGCAGTGACAGCTCATATTATTCTCCTACGTGCTCTAAGCCTTGGCTCAAGATTGACTTTACATGGGAGTCGGCGAGGGAATAGATTGAAAGCTTTCCGTCCCGCTCGGACTTTATCAGGCGGCTTGTTTTTAGAATCCGCAGCTGGTGGCTTATGGCCGACTGGGTCATGTTGAGCGCCGCCGCGATTTCGTTTACAGGCCGCTGCCCTTGCAAAAGGGTGAACAAGATTTTTATTCTGGTGGAATCTCCAAAGATTTTGAACAGTTCCGCCAAGTCAATCAGCGTGTTTTCGTCCGGCGTGGAGCTTTTGTTTTTTGCCATTGGCCGCCTCCGTTTTTTTGTGAATATATGAACATTTGTTCATATATTGTTAGTGTAGGACGAAAAAGAAATTTTGTCAAGGGGTTTTTGAGCGCCTGAAACGGGCGGAACGGCTTGTGGAAAACTTTGTTGAAAAATGTGGAAAATTTGTGTAAAAAAAAACTGTCAATACCTATTCGTTTGTCAAATTAAAATAATATTAGCCAAAATCTGTTTTTGTTATTTTTAATTCCTTATAATATAATGAATTAAAACTGTCAATATCAAAAATAACAGTCTTTGGCTAAATTACCGTTTTGCAAGGAAATAAAAATTTATAAAAATTTTTCAACTTTTTGCGTGGAAAACTTGTGGAAAATTTGCCGATTCTGCATCATTTTGCGGCCCCCTTTTTGTGGAAAACTGGCGGCAAAATTGCTTGTTCATGTCCAATGCGCTGGATTGCGGCGTCACGCGCGTCGCTCCGCGACATTCAGCGCTTGCGAAGACGGCCTCTTTGCGTTAAAATGTTCAGCTATGGACAAAGAAAACAAGAACGCTTGGTTAAAATATTCAGACACAAAGCCTGTGATGGAATTTGCGGAAGACTACCGCAAGTTTATCTCTCAAAATAAAATCGAGCGGGAATGCGTTGAATTTTTCACCGCGCGCGCCCGAGAGCATGGATACATTTCTCTGGAAGAGGCAAAGGCCTCGGGAGAAAAGCTTAAGGCCGGCGACAGGATTTACGCCAGCGCCATGGGAAAAATCGTGGCCTTCTTTCAGATAGGAAAAAAGAGCCTTGAAAACGGAATGAACATTTTGGGCGCGCACATCGATTCCCCCCGTTTGGACATAAAGCAAAATCCCCTTTACGAAGACAACGGCTTGGCGATGCTTGACACGCATTACTACGGCGGAATCAAAAAATACCAGTGGGTGGCGCTTCCATTGGCGCTTCACGGAGTGGTGGCAAAAAAAGACGGAACTGTGGTCAAAGTCGTTCTTGGCGAAGACCCCAAGGAAGGCGTTTTTGGCGTCAGCGACTTGTTGATTCACCTTAGCGCGGACCAGCTTGAAAAACGGGGCAACAAGGTTGTGGAAGGAGAAGCTCTTAACATTTTGGTTGGAAGCGTTCCATTGAAAGTTCCTGAAAATTCCAAGCAGGCGAAAGGCGGAGGGGCAAAAAATCCGGTCAAAGAAAACATTCTAAAAATATTGAAGAAAAAATATGGAATCGAAGAAGCGGACTTTTTGAGCGCGGAGCTGGAGGCCGTTCCCGCGGGAGAGGCCAGAAATTACGGCCTTGACAATTCCATGATAATGGCTTACGGACAAGACGACAAGGTTTGCGCCTATCCCTCTTGGCGCGCCATTGAGGATTTGCCCAAGACGGAGCGGACGGCAGTTTGCCTTTTGGTTGACAAAGAGGAAATCGGCTCCGTGGGCGCCACGGGAATGCATTCCAGATTTTTTGAAAACGCCGTGGCCGAAATTTTAAACCTTTGCGGCGGATACAGCGACTTGGCCGTCCGCAGGGCGTTGGCAAATTCAAACATGCTTTCAAGCGACGTCAGCGCGGCCTTTGACCCCAACTATCCCGAAGTCATGGACAAAAAGAACGCCTGCTTTTTTTGCAAGGGAATCGCCTTGAACAAATTTACAGGCTCCCGGGGAAAGAGCGGCTCCAACGACGCCAACGCCGAATATGTGGCCAAGGTCAGAAAAATTTTTGACGGCGCGGACGCAAGCTTTCAACTTTGCGAGTTGGGAAAGGTTGACCAAGGCGGCGGCGGAACCATCGCCTACATTATGGCCAACTACGGCATGAACGTCATAGATTCCGGCGTCGGCGTTTTGAATATGCACGCGCCTTGGGAAATCACAAGCAAGGCCGACATTTACGAGTCGCTTAAAGGCTACCGCGCCTTTTTGATAGAAGCGTAAGGGAGTTCAATGGAAAGTTCGCAGACAATTATTTTTGCCATGATAATAGCGGGGGCGCTGCTGATGCAGTGGAACATAATCCGCTACGCAATTTTTCTTTCGGGAATGAACGACGTCATTTCAGCCGGAGACAAAAAGTCAACCGCCTTGCGCGCGGCAGGCCTGGTTCTATTGATTTTCTTTTTGTTGGGCTATCTGTTCACCGCGATTTTCGGCTCGCCGGATTTTATGATGGGCGGAATTTTGTTTGGCGGAAGCATTTTTGTTTGGATAGTTCTGAACATAATGTTCAATCTTACCGACGTGGTAAAAAATCGAACCCTTGAAATTTCGGAAATGCTTGTCGGCGTGATTGAGGCGCGGGATCCCAATTTAAGCGGCCACAGCATTTATGTCCGGAACCTGACTATGCTCATTTACAGGCATTTGCCCCTTTCGTTAAAGAATAAAATCAATCCGGTAAGCATTGAATACGCCGCGCTTATGCACGACGTTGGAAAGCTGGCTGTTCCAGAATCAATTTTGAACAAGCCCGCCCGCCTTGACGACGACGAATGGAAAGTGATGAAAACCCATCCCGAAGCGGGCGTAAAAATGCTTTCGCCCATAAGTTCATTTGAGACCATCGTTCCTTGGGTAAAATACCACCACGAGCGCATTGACGGAAAAGGCTACTACGGCCTAAAGGGAAAAGAAATTCCTGTGGAGGCGCGGCTCATTTGCGTGGCCGACAGCTATTCCGCCATAACGATGAAGCGGGCCTACAAAGAGGCCAAAAGCTACGACGAAGGCGTGGCCATTTTAAAGGAATGCGCCGGAAGCCAATTTGACACCCAGCTTGTGGATATCTTTGTTTCCATTCCTCGTGAGGAAGTCGAAGCCTGCCTTCCAAAAGACTTGAACAATTAAGCGGGCGTTGTAAAAAAAATCGCTTCAATCAAAAAAATCAAAAGACAAAATAATCCAGCGCCAAAAAAAGCCCGCGGCTTGGAGCCGCGGGCTTTTTGGTTTGACCTGCGGCAAAATTGCCGTCAGGTCGAAACTGGTTTGCAAGGCAGAGGCGGAGCCTCTGACCTTTGCATGAACTAATTTGCCGCTTTAGCCGGCGAAATTAGGCGTTCAAACGCTTCTCAAGGTCGTGTCGCAACCTTGAGGTTGCTTACCGAGTTTGCCTTTCAGCAAACTCGCATAACTTTTACGCCTTGTTCAAGCGGGCTTCCAAATCGTCCAAAGTCTCGGACAGTTCCTTGGGAAGGTGCTTTCCAAACTTGGGATAGTGGTTCTCGCGAACGTCCTTAACTTCCTTCTTCCATCCTTCAATGTCAACCTTGAGGATTTCGGGCAAGGTCTTCTTGTAGTAGTCGGCCAAGCCTTCTGTGTTGATGGCTCCTTCTTTGGGCATAAGTCCGATCGGAGTGTCAACGGCGTTGTCCTTTCCGTCGCAGCGGTCGAAGATCCAAGCCAATACGCGGCTGTTGTCGCCGTATCCAGGCCACATGAATCCGCCGGGAAGGTCCTTGTTGTTCTCGTCCTTGCGGAACCAGTTGACGTAGAAAATCTTGGGAAGCTTGTCCTGGTCTTTGGCGGCCTTGCCAACGTCAATCCAGTGCTGGAAGTAGTCGCCCATGTTGTATCCGCAGAAGGGAAGAATGGCGAAGGGGTCGCGGCGAATCTTTCCGACTTCGGCGGCGTTGATTGTAGAAGCGGCTGTGATTTCCGATCCAACGATAGATCCGAGGAACACGCCGTGGTTCCAAGAGCGGGCCTGGTGAACAAGCGGAACTGTTGACGGACGGCGGCCGCCGAACAAGATGGCGCTGATCGGAACGCCTTTGGGGTCTTCCCAGTCGCTTGCGATGCAGGGGCACTGCTTGGCGGGAGCCGTGAAGCGGGCGTTGGGGTGGGCGAACTCTTCTCCCTTGGGAGACTTGTCCTTGGGAAGGGCGTCGCGTGTGTTGCCCTTCCAGTCAACCAACTTGCCCTTTGCGGGATATCCGATTCCTTCCCACCAAACGTCGCCGTCTTCTGTAAGGGCGCAGTTTGTGAAGATTGTGTTCTTTTCAGCTGAAACAAGAGCGTTCTTGTTTGATTCGGCGGAAGTTCCGGGAGCCACGCCAAAGAAGCCGGCTTCGGGGTTGATCGCGTACAAGCGTCCGTCGTCGCCAAACTTCATCCAAGCGATGTCGTCGCCCACAGTCTCGACCTTCCAGCCGGGGATTGTCGGAATAAGCATGGCCAAGTTTGTCTTTCCGCAGGCTGACGGGAAGGCGCCAGTAACGTACTTGACTTTTCCTTCAGGATTTGTGAGCTTAAGGATGAGCATGTGCTCGGCGAGCCAGCCTTCCTTGCGGGCAAGAACAGTGGCAATGCGGAGCGCGAAGCACTTCTTTCCAAGAAGGGCGTTTCCGCCGTATCCTGAACCGTAAGACCAGATGAGGCCCTCGTCCGGGAACTGTGAAATGTACTTGTGCTCTACGTCGGCGCAGGGCCAGATGCCGTTGTCGCTTTCGCCGTTGTTGAGCGGCTTTCCTACCGAGTGCAAGCAGGGAACAAATTCCGCGTTGGGGTCGGCATTGAAAATGTCCAAAACTTTTTTGCCGGCTCTTGTCATGATGTCCATGTTCAAGACAACATACTCAGAGTCTGTTACCTCTACGCCGTTCTTAGAAATCGGAGAGCCGAGGGGTCCCATGCAGAAGCACTGAACGTACATTGTGCGTCCGTGCATGCAGCCTGTATACAAGCCCTTCATTGTGGCCTTGAGTTCTTTGGGGTCAATCCAGTGGTTTGTGGGGCCGGCGTCTTCTTCCTTGACGGAAGAAATGAACGTGCGGCTTTCTACGCGCGCCACGTCTGATGGAAGCGAGCGGAAAAGGAACGAGTGCTCCTTTTTCTTCAAGGGGGTGGCAAGTCCTTTGTCAACGCAAAGTTGCATAAGGCGGTCGTATTCTTCGTCAGAACCGTCGACAACAACCACGTTGTCCGGCTCACACATTTTGATACATTCTTCGACCCAAGCCTTGATTTTTGGGTGTTTGATGTCATCAAGAGTCAAGCTCATATTAAACTCCTTTTAAAGCGAAATTTGGCTAACATTGTAACGATTATCGCTAATTGTTTCAATACGAAAGCTAAGCAAAAAATAAAAAAGTTAGCGAGGACTAAAGAATGGCGGCGCTAGACAAATCTTTGGAAAAGCGCTAAAATACGGGTAAATGACATATTCACAAAAAATGTCATTTTAACTTTTTTCTATAAAGAGGAAGACTATGGCCGTTAAGTACGCGTTTTTGTTTCCGGGACAAGGAGCGCAGGCTCCCGGAATGATTAAGGATGTGGCCGAGGCAATGCCCGCCGCCAAGAAAACATTGGACGACATTTCGCAGATTGTGGGAAGCGACGTCACAAAGCTTTTGTGGGACGCGGACGCCGAAACTCTTTCCCGCAGCGACAACAGCCAGCTGGCCATCACAGCCGCCTCTCTTGCCATTTGCGCCGCCCTCAAGGAAAAGGGAATCGTTCCCAGCGCGGCCATGGGCTTTAGCCTTGGAGAATTTCCCGCTCTTTACATTTCAGGCGTTTTGTCTTTTGAAGACGTTATTAAAGTTGTGGTTCAGCGCGGAAAAATCATGCAGGCCGTTTGCGAAAAAATCGCTTCCGAAAACGAAGGCCACGCGCCGGGCATGAGCGCCATCTTGGGCCTTTCGCCGGAAAAGGTTTCTGAAATCGCCGCGGGCATTCCCGACGCTTACGCCGCCAACTTGAACAGCTCCGTTCAGACTGTAATAAGCGGAACTGAAGCCGCGCTCGAAAAGGCCGAGGCCGCCGCCAAGGAAGCAGGCGCCAGAAGAGCCGTCCGCCTTAAGGTAGCCGGCCCCTTCCACAGCCCCTTGATGCAGCGAGCCGCCGACGAGTTTGAAAAAGCCATTGCCGGCGTGACCTTCAACAATCCTTCAATTAAATTGTTCAGCAATGTTACAGGAAAAGAAGAGGCTAGCGGCGAGAACGCCAAAAAGTCCGCCGTCCTTCACTTGACCCACCCGGTCCGCTGGACTGACGAAGAGGACGTTTTGGCCGCGCTTGTCAAGGCCGACGGCGGCGAATGGAAATTGCTTGAGCCGGGCCCGGGACAGGTTTTGAGCGGCTTGTGGGCCAAGACAGCCTACGCCGAAAATTTGAAGTGCTTGCCGGTTAACAGCGCCGAGTCGTTAAGCGGCGATTTGTAATGATTGCAAGCCCAAGACGCGCCGCGTTTTGGGCAACCCATAATTTTTAGGAGATTGAAAAATATATGAAATTGCTTGAAAATAAAAAAGCTTTGGTCACCGGCTCAAGCCGCGGAATTGGAAGAAGAATCGCCGAAGTCTTTTTGGCCAACGGAGCCGAAGTTTGGGGCCTTTGCACAAAGGAAAGCTCAGGGCTTGCCGACCTTCAAAAGCTGGCCGCCGACAACGGAGTGGCCTTCCACGAAATTTACGCCGACGCTTCCAACGCCGAACAGCTTAAGGAAGTTGTTTCCGTCGCTCTTAAAGAAGCGGGCGCCTTTGACGTTTTGGTGAACAACGCCGGAATCACAAAGGACGGACTTTCATTCCACATGAAGATGGACGACTGGAAAAAAGTTTTGGACATCAACTTGACCGGCGTTTTTGTTGCGAGCCAAATTGTTTCCAACGACATGATTCACAAAAAGAGAGGCTCCATCATCAACATGACAAGCATTGTGGGCTTGCATGGCGGCGCCGGGCAAGTAAACTATTCCGCCAGCAAGGCGGGCTTGATTGGCTACACAAAAAGCTTGGCCAAAGAATGCGGAAGCCGGGAAGTTCGCGTGAACGCCGTGGCGCCTGGCTTTATCGACACCGACATGACCAAGGCCGTTGACGAAAAGATTCGTGAAAATTGGATTACGCAGATTCCCCTTCGCCGCGCCGGACAAGTTGAGGACGTTGCCAACGCCGTCTTGTTCTTGGCCAGCGACTTGTCCACATACATTACGGGGCAGGTTCTTGGCGTTGACGGTGGAATGGGCTGTTAAAATGCGCATCCATGCGCATTTTAACAGGTCGAGAATTTGCTGTCGCAAATTCTCGCAAATTGTTTGAAGTAACCAATGACGCGACATCCTGTCGCTGATTCTATAATTATAAAGGAATGAGAAAATGAGAAGAGTTGTTATTACTGGTTTGGGAGCGGTTACTCCCCTTGGAAATTCTTTGGACGAAACTTGGGCGGCCATTAAGGCCGGAAAAAGCGGAATCGGCTTGATTGACCGCTACGACACAACGCCCAGCAACATCAAGTACGCGGGCCAAGTAAAAAATTTTGAGCCTGAAAAATACATGGACGCTCAAGCCGCGCGCAAGATGGCGCTCTTTACCCGCTACGCCGTGGCCGCCGCGAAGATGGCCCTTGACGACGCCGGCTTGACAGGCAACGCCGAAGTTTTGGACAAGGCCGCGATTTATCTTGGAGTTGGAATCGGCGGCTTTGAAGTCATCGAAAACAACTGCATCAAATGGTTTGAGTCCGGAAAAAAACGGGTCAACCCCATGACAATTCCCCAGCTTATTCCCAACGAGGCCAGCGGAAACATCGCCATCGCCTTTGGAATTCACGGACCCTGCCACACAATCGCCACGGCTTGCTCAAGCGGAACGGACGCGCTTGGCGACGCGCTTGACTTGATTAGAAGCGGCCGCCGTGATGTTTGTCTTGCTGGCGGAGCGGAATCTGCGATCAACGGATTTACGATTGACGCTTTTGCGGCCTTGCAAGCCCTTTCCCGCGCCCGCGTTGACGACCCCACAAAGGCTTGCCGCCCCTTTGACAAAGACCGGGACGGCTTTGTAATGAGCGAAGGAAGCGGCATTTTGGTTTTGGAAGAATACGAGCACGCAAAAAAACGCGGCGCCAAGATTTACGCCGAGCTTGCCGGCTACGGAAGCTCAAACGACGGCTACCATCTTACGGCTCCAAACCCTGACGGAGTTCAGGGCGCCGCCGCCATGACAGAAGCCATGAAGGACGCGGGCGTTTCACCCGACCAAGTTCAGTATTACAACGCGCACGGAACCAGCACCCACAAAAACGATTCCGGCGAAACCCAGATGGTTAAGATTGCCTTTGGCGACGCGGCCAAAAAACTTCACATTTCTTCAACAAAGAGCATGACGGGCCACATGCTTGGCGCCACCGGCGCGGTCGAGGCCATCATCACCACAAAGGCCGTCGTCGAGGGCTTTGTTCCGCCCACAATCAACTTGGACAACCAAGACTATGAAGGCGGCTGCGACTTGGACTACACTCCCAACAAGGGAATTGAAATGAACATCGATTGCGCCATGAGCGCCACGCTTGGCTTTGGCGGCCACAACGGCGTTGTGGTAATACGCAAAATTTAAACAGATAAAAAAAACAAACCGCTCCCGTCTGGAACGCGGGCTCGAAAAAAGGCTTCACTTCGCTTCGCTCGTTGCAGAATTTTTTTCGGCCCGCAACCCCGACTCCGCGGTTTATAATTTTTATAAGGAGTGTTTAATTATGAGTCTTACAACAAATATCGAAGCCTTGCTTCCCCACAG
This sequence comes from uncultured Treponema sp., assembly GCA_937902125.1. Taxonomy (GTDB): domain Bacteria; phylum Spirochaetota; class Spirochaetia; order Treponematales; family Treponemataceae; genus Treponema_D. The sequence goes on along the minus strand of CALDIB010000103.1, from coordinate 16,399 downwards.
AAAGCCCTTTTTGTTCGTTGACGAAATTGTCAGCGCCGACGACGAAGGCAGCGTAAGCACCCGCAAGTTCACCGACGAAGACTTTTTCTTTAAGGGCCACTTTCCCCAGTATCCGGTTGTTCCCGGAGTGATTTTGGTGGAAACGATGGCGCAGGCCGGCGGCGCGGCCTTGAGCTTTCAAAAGAAGTTCAAGGAAGGCTCGCTCTTTTTCTTGGGAACGGTTGACAAGGTAAAGTTCCGCCGCCAGGTTCGTCCCGGCGACACCGTTAGAATGGAAATCAAAAACCTTCGCGTCAGCGACCGCATGATCAAGCAGTCCGGCCAAGCCTTTGTCGGCGACGAGTTGGCGGCCCAGGCTGAATGGATGTGTCTCGTCGGATCCGCTCAATAGAGCGGTCCGACGGGTACGAAAATTTCCTAACACAACGGTGAAAAAAACGTTCGGTAAACCGAACGTTTTTTTATTATTTAGGGCATCTCGAAAAACTCGTTTTAGATAATTTTTTCGAGATGCCGTCGAGTTCTAAGTCGTTGAAATACAACGACTTAGAACATCGCATTTTCAGAGTTACCTCTAAAAATTGCAATTTTTAGAGGTTCCCTTTATTTATTTTTGCGCTATAATAACCATTATGATATATCCATATATGACTTTGCCCGACGAAACGGAGATAACTCACTCAGATATCATTCGAGACAACGGGAGAGAACAAGTAAAAGTTTTTATAGAAACTCCGATAGAAGGCGGATTTAAAGACGCGGTTTGCGTTCTTCCTGATTACAAATGGGAGAACCACGGTTACACAGAAAAAGAAATGGAGTATTATAAGGATTTTGTGGAAAAAGCCGCGCATCTTTTCTTTAAGTTCGCTCGTGGCGGAGGTTTTGAAAATGCCGCAAATTTTTAGCATTGGCGCTTATCTTGTCTACTTTTGGTCGAACGAAAGCGAGCCATTGGAACTTGTTCACGTCCATGTTTCAAAAGGAAAGCCTGACAAAAATTCGACAAAGATATGGATTACAAAATCCTTGAATTGTATCGTTTGTAATAATAATTCAAAGATTCCAAATCATGTTCTCAATAACTTGATTGAAATTATCGAAAGCCGAGCGTTTGAAATTGTCGCCAAATGGAATGAACGCTTTGGTTATTTAAAATTTTATTGCTAACTAAAGGGAACCTCTAAAAATTGCAATTTTTAGAGGTAACTTTGAAAGTGCGATGTTTTAATTCCTGCTATTACCAGGAATTAAAACTCGTCGGGTTCTCTAAAAATCGCTGAAGGCGAGTTTTTAGAGATACCCTAAATCTATAATTAAATTATAAAAGCGAGGGTTCCCAATGAAAAAGTTTATCGCATTGTTTGCATTTTGCGCGGCGATGGCCGCAAGTTTGTACGCCAGGGATGTGACAATTTCTATTGGCGCTGGCGAAGGCTGGAAAGGGCCGCAGCTTGCGGTTTGGCTTGAAGACCAAAACGGCCGCTACATAAAAACTCTTTATGTTACAAAAAAAGCTTCGGCATTAAGTTGGCTTTTTGGTCCCAAGGAAGGCCGTCCCGAATCGCTTCCGGTTTGGTATCACGCTTCAAGCCGGAACTCAAAAAAAGCGCTGGAAAATCCTTCTTCCAACGACAAAGAAATTGACGCGGTGACAAGCGCCACGCCCAAAGGCGGCCTTGTCATTTCCGGGGAAATAATCGACGAGTCTTGCGTCATTAAAGTGGAAGTGAACGCCAGCTTTGACTACAATTCAACTTGGACAAAAAAGAATTCAGGCGTGAACGGACAGCCCTCTGTCGTTTATCAGGCGGAAATTTCCGCTGGAAAAAAAGGCGAACTTGAATTGCGCTTTGCCGGAAGCGGCTCTGTTGACGGCTCCGACGGAATTATCCATCAAGACGCGGCCGGCCTTGATTCCGCAAAAAAAATTGTCCGAATAATAACCGCTACGCTATAAGCCGGACATTTTTTATGGGAGCCTCTAAAAACTGAAGTTTTTAGAGGCAACTTTGAAAATGCGATGTTGTAAGTCGCGCTATTATAGCGACTTGCAACTCGCAGGAACCTCGAAAAACTTTCTGAAAGGAAGTTTTTCGAGGTTCCCTTTAAAATCTTTGCAAAAAAGCGAAATCTAATGTATAATGAAAAAATGCTCAAAAAAAGCCGCGACGCGCTTTTTTTTAAGGCCGCGACGCTAATTTTGCCGCTTCTGTTTTTCTCATGCCAAAGCGCCAAAAAGTCCGGGCAAAAAAATTTAAGCCTGCTTTTTGCGGGGGACATTATGGCCCACACGCAAAATTTTTCAATAAAAGACTACAATCTTATTTGGGACGACATTCGCCAGCAAGTTGAGGAAGCGGACTTTTCCTTTGCCAACCTTGAGTCTCCTGTAATGGAAAGCCGGCCCTTTGAAAGCTATCCCACCTTCAACATGAAGAGCTCCTACCCCGCCGCAGCCCTTGACGCGGGCTTCAACCTTATTTCTTTGGCCAACAACCATTCCAACGACCAAGGCTCGGAAGGAATCAAGGCCACAAGCGACTGGGCAAAGAAAACGGCGACGGAGCGGCAAAAAACGGCGCGGCCGGTCTTCTTTAGCGGAATTGCCGAAAACGGAGAATTTTCCGCAAGCGAATTTTACTGGAACGAAAGCAAGATTCTTTTCATAGCTGTGACAGAGCTTTTGAACACTTGGAAAAATTATTCGGAAATAAACTACGTTCCGCCCACCAAAAAAGGCCGCGCCGCCTTTGTCAAAAAAATCGCCGCGCTGAAAGAAGCCCATAAGCCCGACTTGTTTTTGGTCAGCGTCCACACAAGCGAAGAGGAATATGTTTTGACTGTCCGGCCGGAAGTCAAGGCCTTTTACCGGGAACTGCTTGACAGCGGCGCGGACATCGTGGTTTCAAACCATCCCCATGTGGTCAGGCCCCTGGAAGTCTTTGCCGAAAAGGAAACAAAAAAAATCAGGAAGGCCATAATTTACGCCAACGGAAACACAATCTCAGGACAGCGCCGCGCTTTAAACTACGACGAGCCAAACGAAATTTGGAACTACACAGGAGATGGCCGCTTTGTCCAAATGGAGCTTGCTCTTGATGAAAAGGGCTTTTACGCGCTAAACTTCACTTCGACATTCATCACCGCATACACTCCGCAGGGGGAACGGAGTCCTGTCATAAAAAGGCTTGACGAAAAGTTCATTCAGACGCTGGCGGAAAAAGGCGAAAAGAAAAATTCAGACTACTACAAGGCGCGGCTTGAGGCGCTGAAAAAGATTAAGGACATTTTGACATGGCTATAGACTACAAAAAACTTCCAGTTTATGAACAAAAGCAAAAGATTTTGGACTGCTTGGCGCAAAACCAAGTCATCGTGGTCCAAAGCCCCACAGGAAGCGGAAAGACAACTCAAATCCCGGTGATTCTTCACGAAGCGGGCTATTCCCAAAACGGCGTGATAGCCGTGACCCAGCCCAGAAGAATCGCGGCCTTGAGCGTCAGCGAATTCATTTCAAAGCAGTTGGGAACAAGCTACCCGGGCCTTGTGGGATACAAGATGCGCTTTGAGGACAAGACAGACCTTAGCACAAAAATAAAAATAATGACCGACGGCATTCTTTTGCAGGAAATGAAGCTTGACCCAATGATGCTCAAGTATTCGGTGATTATGGTTGACGAAGCCCACGAGCGAAGCTTGAACATTGACTTTACCCTGGGACTTTTAAAGCGCTGCCTCGAGGTCAGAAAAGACTTGAAGATTGTGGTTTCTTCCGCGACGATGAACGCAGAGGCCTTTTCAAAATATTTTGGCGGCTGTCCCATCGTCACCATAGAAACTCCAGTTTTTCCAGTGACGGTTTTGTATGACCCGCCGGCGCTTCCCCCCAGCACAAAAACCGAGGCTGAAATCGAGGCGCTGCTTTCCAAAATCGAGGAGACCATAGGCCGCGTCATTGACAACGGAGAGGAAGGCGGCGTTTTGGTCTTTCTTCCAGGCGAAAAAGCCATTCACGATTGCGTCAAGCGCTTGGAGCATAGTTACTACGCCCGCCGCCTTTTTGTCCAACATTTATACGGCCGCCTTCCAAAAGAGGAGCAAGAACGGATTTTCATTCCGGCGCCCAAGGGAAAGATAAAAGTTGTCGTCACCACAAACATCGCGGAAACTTCCGTCACCATTGACGGCATAACCACGGTCATAGATTCCGGCTTGGCCAAGCTGAATTTTTACAGCCCAAGAACGTTCACCTCAAGCCTAATCGAAACGCCCATTTCAAAGGCCAGCTGCTTGCAAAGGAAGGGCCGCGCCGGCCGCACCGCCCCCGGAAACTGCTACCGCCTTTATCCCCGCCGGGATTTTGAAAGCCGGGAAGAATACACCACCGAAGAAATTTTCCGCACTGACTTGAGCGAGGTTGTCTTGCGCATGGCGGAACTGGGCATAAAGGACTTTGAAAATTTCGACTTTATCTCAAAGCCGTCTTTGGAAGGAATCAAGGGCGCCATGGAAACTCTTTTCATGCTCAAGGCCCTGAACCAAGACAGAACATTGAGCGACATAGGAAAGATGATGGTTTGGTTCCCCCTTTTGCCAAGAATCAGCCGCATAATAGTCGAAGCGATTTTGCGCTATCCCAACGTTCTGCAGGAAGCCATAATCGTTTCCTCCTTCTTGTCAACCCACTCTCCCTTTGTCCTTCCGCCGGGAGAGGAAATGGAAGCCCGCGCCGCCCACCACCGCTTCAACGACATACAAGGCGACTTTGTGGGCTACATAAAGCTTTTCAGGCTCTACGAAAAATTCAAGACCGAAGAAGAAAAGGAAGACTTTGCAAAAAAGAATTACCTTGACTACAAGGTTTTGGCCGAGATTCAAAACATTTACGAGCAGCTCTGCCAAATTGTAAGCGACCAAAAAATTCCGATTTTGGGCGGCGGCCATTACGACGACTGCCTTTGCTGCGTCGCTTCGGGAATGATTCAGTTTGTGGCCGTCCGGGAAGGCCGGGAAAATTTCAGAACCTTGACCGCGGGCCACATTTCAATTCACCCCGGCTCATCTTTGTTCAGGACAGACCCCTTGTATATTGTAGCCGGAGAAATTGTCCGCACAAGCCGAATGTTCGCCATGAGCGTCTCTCCCCTGACAAAAAAACTTTTGGCCAAAATCGACCCTGACCTTGAAAAAAAACTGGACGAAGCCAGAAGCCGCAAGAAAGACAAAAGCGAATGGCAGGACGGCCGCAAGGAAAAAAAAGACAAAAAGGAAAAAACTGAAAGCCAAAAGGCCGCCTCTTGGAGCCTTGGAAAATCCCTTTTTCAAATTGAAAAAGTCAAGGGAAAGAAAGTCGTCATTCTTCCTTGGGGGGAAATTGACGCCGCCGTCCAAGGCCATAGCATGGAAGAACTTGAAGCGAGAGCCGCGGGACTTAGAGGCCGGGTTTTGGCTGACGGCGGCTTTAAAATGATGGACGGCGAAAAGCTTTTCACGATTGTAAAGGCGGCGAAACTTTTTGGCTTCGCTCCAATAAACGAAAAAGAATTCAACAGAAAGCTGAACATAAATGTGAACGAAAATGGCGGAGCCGCCGTCCTTTGCAAAAACCTAAAATGGATTATGCGCGCGGTCCAAGCCAAGGCAAAAAGCCGGGAGATGGGCTTTGCCGCCCTTTACTCAGACCAAAAGGGCTCATATTGGTTTAAAATTTCCAGGGGCTTTTCCACGGCGCTCGCGGAAAGCCTTTCAAGCCTTGAACTTTTGGCCGACGAAAGCGCGCTGGACGAAAAAGAAAAAAAGGCGGCCGGAGAAATTTACGCGAAACTCAGGGCCTTTTACGAATAAGACAGCCCTCCGCTTTGAAAGGGCCTATAAAAAAGGCTCCTAAAGGCGCAATAAAATTTTCTTGGCTTTTGGAATCAGCGCTCGTTTAAAGCCCCGCTTTCTGAGGCGGAGCTTTTAATTTCGGGCTTTTTTTCAGCTTCCTTTTTGTCCTCTTCCTCTATGCCCAAAATTTTCATGGCCTTTTGCCGGTTGGAATTGTCGCCCTTTTTGTCATTGGCCACGACGCGGACGGCGCCTTCGCAAGAGTAATACTTTCCGGCGGAATACATGTCAAGGCCGACGGAGCGGGTGTCCTTGTCAGAGCTGGCGACAAAGGCGGAACAAGCGCCGGCAAAGGCCGGGTCGGGATGCTTTGCCAAAAGCTTTCCTATTTCCCGCCTAAAGACCCGCTTTGTGTTGTCAGCCGCCAAAGATTCGGCCCAATCGCCAATTTCCTTTTTGCCGGCCTTTCCGTATTTTAGCAAGGCCTCGGCCGCCTGCCTTTTCACATTGTCGCTGGCCTTTTTGTCGGTAATTTGCCCAACCAAAAATTTGTCCGCTTCAGAATCGTCAAAGGCGGCCAACTTTTCGTAGGCCCTTTTCTTTACGGAAGCCTCGGGGTCGCTTTTGGCGCGGTGAATTATGTAAGGAACGGCTTCCTTTATTTTCATCTTGGCGGCGGCGTCGATGGCTTCAAGGCGAACCTTGTATTGCGAGTCCTTTATGGCTTGGGTGACGGTTTCCTTGGCTTCCTTTTCCTCATAGTAAGAAAGGCCCTTTATGGCGTAACAGCGCAAAGTTGGGTCTTGTTCTTCAAAAATTTTTTCCAAAACTTCAATGGAGCCGCTTCTTTTCATGGCGCCGATAGCTTCGGCGGCGTAGGCGCGGACAAAAATGTTTTCTCCGTCGTCTTTGGCAATTTCCACAAGAGAATCCCAAGTTTGCTCCGCCTTGATTTTTCCCAAAACTTTCATCAAAGCCTGGCGCTGGGGCGTGGTCAAATCCGAGCGGTCAAGAAACTGAACCAAGTATTCGGCTTCCTCTTCGCCGCCCAATTCTCCAAGGGCTGTCAGCGCCGGAGTAAAGTAGCCTTCGTTGTCGCTTTCCAAAAGGGTCACGACGGCGGGAATGGCGGCCTTGGTCTTGACGGCGGACACATACTTAAAGGCTTGTTCCACAGTTGACGAGCGCTCGTCGTAGGGGTCGTTTAAAATAGTGACCGCGTAGTCTTCCAAACAAGGGTCTTCAAATTTTGTGAAATACTCCAAAATCTTTTCGCGGACGGCGGGACTTTTTGTTTCTTGAAACAAGTCGTAAAGCTCGTTGGAATAGCGGGGGTCGTCGTTTTCAATCAACTTTTTCACCAAGTCCGAAAGCTCGCCTTCAATTCCGTATTTGATTGTATCCCTAGTTTTTTGCTCGGAATCCTTGTCGTCTTTTTTGGCGGCCTCCCTAGCCTTTTCAGCGTCAGGCGCCTTGGGCCTTTTTGCGGGAGGAACTTCGCTGACCCCCGCAAGCTCTATTTTAGGCTTTTCCCAATCCTTTCCGTCGGCGACAATTTCCTTGTCCTGACTTTCTGGCCGGACGCTTTCCTCCGCCAACGGCTCTTGCGAAACTGCCGGCTCCCCTTCTTGGGAAAAAAGTGAAAAAGAAAAAAACAAAAAAACAAGCGTCAAAAAACAAAAAAATCTCATCGCCTCATTTTACCTCATTGCGGCTGAACCTGTCTAGAAAATTCTTCTTATACTCTTCAAACCCGCCAGACTCGATTGAGTTACGAATTTTTTTGAGCATGGAATTTAAAAAATAAAGGTTGTGATAGCTTGCCAACATGCAAAAAAGAATTTCCTGGCTTTTAAACAAATGCCTAAGGTAGGCGCGGCTGTAATTTTTGCAAACCTTGCAGTCGCATTCAGAATCCAACGGGCCAAAATCCTTGGTGAACCTTTCTTGCTTTATGCTGAGCATTCCGTCGTGGGTAAAAAGGCTTCCGTTGCGGGCGTTTCTTGTGGGAAGAACGCAGTCAAACATGTCGATTCCGTTTGAGACCGCTTCAAAAATGTATTCGGGAGTTCCAATGCCCATGACATATTTTGGCTTTTCTTCCGGCAAATGCTGAACCGTCCATTGCAAAAAGCGGGCGAACGTTTCGGATGGCTCGCCGACGCTCAAGCCGCCAATGGCGATTCCTGGAAGGTCAAGGCTTGAAACATATTCCGCGCTTTGCTTTCGCAAGTCCTCAAAGAAATTTCCTTGGACAATGGGAAACAAAAGGCCCTTGTAGCCCTCCTCTTCTCCAAGCTTTTTCCATTCCGCCACCGCCCTGTCTAGCCAGCGGCTTGTTCTTTCCAAAGCGATTTCGGCTTCCTTGCGGTCGGCGCCGTATGGGGAGCAAACGTCCAGCTGCATTTGAATGTCGCTGTTAAAGTCGGCCTGGGTTCTCACCACGCTTTCAGGGGTGAACAAATGGCAGGAGCCGTCAACCGTGCTTTGAAAGCGGACGCCGTCGTCAATGATTTTTCGGATTTTTGAAAGGGAAAAAACCTGAAAGCCTCCTGAATCCGTCAAAAAATTTCTTTTCCAGCCGGTAAAGCCGCGCAAGCCGCCCGCCTCCCTAATCAGGGGGCTTTTTGGCCGCAAATACAAATGGTAGGTGTTTGCCAAAATTATTTCAAAGCCAATTTCCTCCAAGTCGTCCTTGCTTATGGCCTTTACCGCGCCGTTGGTTCCAACCGGCATGAAGACCGGAGTTTGGACGCTTCCGTGGGGCAAAAAAAGCTCTCCTGTTCTAGCCCTTGAGCCGGGGCACTTTGTCTTAATCTTAAAAATCGAATTCATATTCCATCCAAAATCATGTTCTCGCGCGCCTTATTAAAAAGGCGCTGATTGCTATGAACATGGCCACAGGAAGCCAAGCGCCCATCAAAGGCGGAAGCATGCCAAACTTGGCCATAAGCATCGTGATCATTTGCGCGACGTAAAACAAAACCGCCATTCCCAAAGAAAGGGTAAGGCTTATCACAAAAACGTTTCTTTGACTTTTGCCTGAAATTCCAATTGACAAAAAGGCCACAATCAAAACCACAAAGGGAAACGCGAACTTGTTGTAATACTGGCTCAAGGCTTCGCCAAAGGGAAGGCCCGCCTTTTGCAAGCGCTTTATGTACGCCCTGCTTTCCAAAACGGTGGCAGACTCGACAGACATAGTGTTGTTTCTAAAAGTTTCGGGAGGTTCCGTCAATTGCATTTGGTCAACCGTGTTAACGGAACCGCTTTTTACCTTTTGTCCGTCGTAAATGTATTCAACGCCGTCTTCCGAAAGCCAATGTCCCTCACTCTCGCTCCAAACTGCAAGGGGCGCGTATATAAGCGATTCCAACTGTTTGTCTTCCGTCCTGGAAAGAACGTAAAGCCTGTGAAGCCGCCGGCTTTCGTCATCGTAATACTCCGCCTTGTATATTTTCTTTCCGTCGCTGGACAAAAGCGCTATATGGTCGTTGCTTTTGTTTTTCCGCTCGCCCAAAGCGTTGGATTTAAGCTCCTCGTATTTTTGGCTGGAGCGAACCACAATCTTGTCTTGAAAGAAAAAAAGTCCCAAAGACAAAAACGCGGCCGTTAGAATCAACGGAAAAGAAAAGCGCAAAAGCGAAACTCCCGAAGCGAAAAGCGCCGTAAGCTCGTTCTTTGAATAAAGAGAGCTGAGAGCGAAGCATGAGGCGAACAAGACGCTCATCGGAAGCGCCCAAGTAAAAGCTTTGGGCAAAAAAAACAGCATGACGCTTCCCACAACAGAAGGCGGCGTCATGTTGAGAATATACTTCCAAATGTTCATCATCAAGTCCACAAGTTCCAGAATAAAGGCGAAAGTTGCCATGGAAGCTACAAAAAGAGGAACAAAAAGGCGCAAAATGTAAAAAGCCAACTTCATTTTTTTCTGGCCCCCAAATAAAACAAAAAAGCCGACGCCCCTACAATAGCGTTTGGAAGCCACATCAATAAAAAACCGTTCCAGCCGTTTCTATATCCCAACTGAATTCCAACAGTCATCATCGCCCAATACAAAAATGAAATGAAAATGCCCACGACAAGGCCTATGGTCTGCCCGTTGACCTTTCCAAAAAGCAGCGCCAAGGGCATGGCCAAAAAAGCGAAAAAGAAAGAGCCAAAGGGAAGGGAAAATTTTTTATTATATTCCAAAACGTTCATATTGATTTCCCGAGAGTCGATTCCTTCTTTTTTCTTCATCTCGCCGATTCGCTTTCCCAAGTCCCAGCTTGTCATCTCGGACGGGGAAACACGGCGCTCAAAGTTAAAGACAGAACTTTCAAACAAATTAAGGGACATTGTTTTTGATTTGAGCAAGTCAAAATTGTTCGACCGGCCCTTTTCTAAAACCAAAACCGTCGCGTCGTTCATTTCAAAGCGAACGCTGACTCCCTTGTATTCGCCTGAATCGACACGGCTTTTTCCCGCCACGATAAAGCGCTGGTTTCCTGACTCGTCGTAGTCAAAAAGAACTAAGTCGCTCACTTCCTTGTCGCTCACATTTCCAAAAACAATGGTGGCGTCGTTCATTCTCTTGACGCTTTGAGGCTCTATCTCCATCGTTGGATTTGAGGCGATGCTTTTTCTAAGCTGCTCCCTTGTCTTTGCGGTTCCCAAAGGCAAAAGGTAGTCGTTGACAAAAAAAGAAAAAAGTGAAATGACAAATCCTAAAATTAAAATCGGCGCCAACAAAAGTTTTCCAAGGCTGTGTCCCGAGGCCTTGAAAATCAAAATTTCGTTGTCAGTGTTCATCCTTCCCAAACACATCAAAAAGCCTGTCAACGTGGCGAAGGGCGCGGACTGGGCCAAAACAAACGGAAGGGAATAAAACATAAGTTTAATCGCGTCAAAAATCGGAATGCGTTTTCCCAAAAGTTGCTTCATAAAAAGCATTATTTGATTGACAAAAAAAACCAAGAAGAAAAAAAGATACATGACAAAGAAATAGGCCAAAAGCTGCTTCACAACATAGCGCAAAAGCTTGTGGTCTTTGCAAGAGCGCCTTTTAAATGCAAGGCCTATCAATTTTCGTTTGGCTTTGGCGCGGACAAACTTAACTTTAACGGCAAGGCGCCGCGCCCATTTAGTTTGAAGAATTTTTTTTACGGCGAGATTGAATTTTTCGCGAACCGCTTCCGCAATTCCCATTATTTTCCTGTGGAGCCAAAGCCGCCTGAGCCCCGCTCTGTTTGGTCAAGGCTTTCCACGCGGTCAAATTGGGCGCGGGCAACCGGCGCGGCGACAATTTGGGCGATTCGGTCTCCGCTGTTCACCGTGAATTTTTCCTTGCCCAAATTTACAAGAATCACCTTAAGCTCGCCGCGGTAATCGCTGTCGATGGTTCCCGGGGAGTTCAAGACTGTGACGCCGTTTTTCGCGGCCAATCCCGAGCGGGGCCTGACTTGAATTTCATAGCCGTCAGGAATGGCAAAAAAGAGGCCGGTTCCAACCAAGGCGCGGTCTCCGGGATTCAAAACCACAGGAGAGTCCACAAGGGCGCAAACGTCCGCGCCCGCGGCTCCGGCGGTCTTGTATTCTGGAATGACGGCCCCTTCAAGGGCTTTTGCCTTGATTGAAATCTCGTTCATTTTGCCTCTCCAAAAGATTTTCGCGCCAAGCGCGGAAACGACATTATTGCCATTGTCCGGCTTGACAGGACAATCTATTTTTTCTGCTCGTCCAAAGCGTCGATGTAAGAAAGCTGCAAGCGGCCTCTTTGGTCAACTTCCAAAAGCTTGACGGGAATTACCTGTCCTTCTTTTAGAACGTCGGTGACTTTTTCCACTCTTCCGTGAGAAAGTTTTGAAATGTGGCAAAGGCCTTCTTTTCCGGGAAGGATTTCGATGAAGGCGCCAAAGTCCTTAATGCTCTTTACAGTTCCCTGATAAATCGTTCCGGGCTCCGGATCTTCGGTGATGCCCTTGACGGCTTTCTTGGCTTCCTCGGCGTTCTGGCCGGTCTTTCCGTAAATTGTGACCGTTCCGTCTTCGTCGGTGTTGATTGTGACGTCATACTGGGCGCACAAGGCCTTGATGTTCTTTCCGCCGGGGCCAATCAAGGCGCCGATTCTGTCAATCGGAATCTTCATCGTAAGAATTTTGGGCGCGTATGGAGAAAGGGGCGCGGGCTTTGAAATGCACTTTTCCATTATTGAAAGGATGTGCAAGCGGCCTACCCGGGCCTGCTCCAAAGCTTTTTTCATGATTTCCGTCGTTACGCCGGGAATTTTGATGTCCATCTGGAAGCCTGTGATTCCGTCCTTTGTTCCGGCAACCTTAAAGTCCATGTCGCCAAGGTGGTCTTCCTCTCCCAAGATGTCGCTCAAAATCTTGTACTTTTCGTAGTGCTCGCCTTCTGTGATCAAGCCCATGGCGATTCCGGCGACCATCTTTTTAAGGGGAACGCCGGCCGCCAACATTGACAAACAGCCGCCGCAGGTTGAAGCCTGGGATGAAGAGCCGTTTGACTCAAGGATTTCAGAAACGACGCGAACCGTGTAAGGAAATTCTTCGCGGCTTGGAACCATAGGCGCCAAAGAGCGGCGGGCCAAGTTTCCGTGTCCGATTTCCCGGCGGCCGGTTGTAAGCTTTCCTGTTTCGCCCACTGAATAAGGCGGAAAGTTGTAGTGCAAGATGAAGTGCTCGCTTCGCTCTCCGTCAATGTCGTCGTAAGACTGCTCGTCCTGCAAAGTTCCCAAAGTTGTCACGGCCAAAGACTGGGTCTCGCCGCGAGTGAACAAGGCGCTTCCGTGGGGACGGGGCAAAACGCCGACTTCGCAAGTGATGGGGCGAATTTCATCGCACTTTCTTCCGTCGATGCGAACGCCTTCGTCCAAAATGGCCTTGCGCAAAAGCTTGTATTGAATGTCGTCAAACAAGGCGTCAAAGAGCTTTTTCTGGGTTTCGTCCTCAAGCTGCTCGGCGTATTCGGCGGCGATTTGCTTTTTCACGGCCTTGACGGCTTCTCCGCGGGCCTGCTTGCCGGGGCGGAAGTTGGCTTCCTTTACAAGCGGAGTGGCCTTGGCTTCGATTTCTGCCGCGTTGGCCAACGTCACGTTGAGAGGCGCGAGCGGAAGTTTTTCCTTTCCGGCCTTCTTTACCAATTCCTCTTGGAGCAAGCACATGTCGGTGATGAATTTCTGCGCCTCGTTAAGGGCTCCCAACATCACTTCCTCGCTGGCTTCGTTGGCGCCGCCTTCAACCATAGTAAAGCCGTCTTTTGTTCCGGCCACTACGATTTCAAGCTCAGCCTTTTCCTGCTCTTGGAATGTGGGGTTTATGACATATTTTCCGTCCAAGTAACCCACGCGGCAGGCGGCCACAGGTCCATGAAAGGGAATGTCCGAAATTGAGACGGCGGCGCTGGAGGCGATTACGGCCAAAATGTCGGGAGTGTGAACTCCGTCGGCGCTCACGCAAGTGGGAACGATTTGAATTTCCCGTCCAAAGGACATTTCAAAAAGCGGCCGCATGGGGCGGTCGATGAGGCGGCTGACCAAGATTTCCTTGTCCTTGGGGCGGCCTTCACGCTTTACAAAGCCTCCGGGGATTTTTCCGGCGGCGTAAAATTTTTCGTTGTATTCAACAGTGACTGGAACGTAGTCCATTCCCTCGACGACATTGCTGGAGCAGCAGACCGTGGCGATGACGGCCGTTCCCGCGAACTGGGCGTAAACGCAGCCGTTGGCCTGCTTTCCGATTTTTCCGGTTTCAAGAATCAATTCCTCGTCGCCGATTTTGTAAGTTACTCTTTCTACTGACAATTCTTTTTCCTCTTTTAACTTCTTTTCCGTTATTTGGGGAACGGTGGCCCAAAGGATTGCCGCGTCAAGCGCGGCAATGACAGTCCGCGTGAGCGGACAAGTAAATCATTCCCTTGCCATAATGCTGCAAAGCGGCAGAATGACATTTTCTTTTAAACTACTTGCGGAGTCCGAGCTCTTTGATGAGGGCGCGGTAGGCTTCCAAGTCCTTTCTCTGCAAATACTTGAGGAAGCGCTTGCGCTGGCCTACGACTTTCATCATGCTGCGCTTGGCGCTGGAGTCCTTGGGAAAGCGGTTCACATGGTCTGTAAGCTGCTGGATGAGGCTTGTCAAAAGCGCGATTTGAACCTTTGTGTTTCCTGTGTCGTTTTCATTCGCTCCAAACTTGCTTACGATTGAGCGAGACAATTCCTTTGAGAGTGCCATATTTTTCTCCTAAAAAATAATTTTCTTTTCCCTTTTGGGATTTTATTGGAATTCAATTTCCTGAACTTTAGATACCTTTTGTCCAAGCGGAAATTCCAGGCGAAGGAATTGGCCTTCCGCGCAAAAAAAGGCTGAACTTTTTTTGCCGTCAAAAGCGACGCCAACCGGATGCCGTCCGGCCTTTGGCAAAACTTGCGCCGCCCTTTCGTTTGCAATCAATGACAGACCCACGTCCGACGAACACGCTTTCCACGTGAATGGAGAGCCGTCAATGCGGAACGGAAAACCCAAAAGTTTTTTCGCCAAAGCGAAATCGCCTTTTTGAACCGCGCCGCGAATCAAGCTTGAACTGACCCGCTTGTTGTCCACAAGAACGTCGTCCAAAACTTTCAGTTCCAAACCCCTGCTTGTCATGTATTCCGACAATTCGGCGACGCCGGTGTCTGAATTATGTCCGCAGCGGAAATCGGAGCCTGCCGCCAAAAATTGCATAGAACAAAACTTTCTTAAAGTGTCAAGAAAATTCCTTCCCTCTATTTTACTGAAATCTTCAGAAAAGTCAATCATCACGCAAAAATCAAAGCCCCTTTTCTCAAAAAAATCCAGCTTGAATTTTGGGCTTGACACGTCGCCGGGATAGTTTGGATTTTTCAAGGCGCCCGGGGAGCGGCGAAAGGTCACGACTCCGGCCAAGCATTTTTGGCCGGAAAGAAAGTCGTCCCTGCTTTTTTTCCAGTCAAAGAGCGCGTCAAAAATGGCTTGGTGGCCTATGTGGGGGCCGTCAAAGCCTCCCACAGCCACGGCGGAAAAGCTTATGCCGGAAGAGCCTTCTTTTAATGCGGCTTTCTCAACGTCGGCCCAAGAGTAAACTTTCATTTTCCCTCCCCGCCGCAAGGAACCACAAAGTCGTATTTGACGCGGCCGGAGACTTTTTCCACGGCGCCAAAAAAAACGCCGTTCTTTCCAAAGACAACGGACTTTCCGTCTTTTAAGGGCAAAAGAAAATCCCCCTCCCTTAAAGGGCGGCCGTTCAAAAAATCCCGCTCCCGGCTTTCTTTTATGACGGCGCTTCCAAGGCCGCAAAGGGCCGCCGTTTCTTGGCTTAAAGGCAAAAGGGAGGAAGGCCCCACATTGCCTTCGTTGGCCGCGTCCTTCAACAAAAAATTACCCACCCTGGTTCTCTTTAAAGTTTCAAGGCTGGCGCAGCTTCCGGAGGCCTCTCCAATGTCCCGGGCAAGGCTTCTGATGTAAGTTCCCTTGCTGACCAAAAAGCGGACGCGGGCCGTCTTGACCAAAGCGCCGCCGTCGGACAAATCCAAAACATTGCCGGAATCTGAGGCCGCCTCCAAAAGGCAGGCTTCGTAAACAACAACGGGCCGTTCCGGAATTTTCGCTTCCCCTCCGGAACGGGCCAAGTCGCTGGCCCTTTTTCCGCCGATTTTTATGGCGGAAAATTCCGGCGGCCGCTGCATAATATTTCCTGTGAATTTTTTTATGGCCTCGCTCAATGAAGCCAAAGTTGGAAGGGCCGCTCTTTGGACAATTTTTCCCGTAGGATCAAGGGTGTCGGTCTTCTCGCCAAAAACAAGCAAAGCCTCGTATTCCTTGTCAAAGGCCGTAATCAAGCCCGCCAAGCGGGTCAGGCTTCCCACGCAAACCACAAGCAGGCCTTGCGCGAAAGAGTCAAGGGTTCCGGTGTGGCCGACTTTTTTTGTGGCCAAAGTCTTTTTTATTTTTCCCAAAGCGGAAAAGCTTGTGATTCCCGGCTTTTTGTCGTAAAGAATTATTCCTGAAGGACTAGGCATTGTCGTCTTGCCCGTCCGCCCGGGCGGAGGATTTTTCCGCGTCTTGGCGAACAAGCTCGTCAAGTTTTTTTGCCATTTCGTAGCCGTCGCGGATTGAAGTGTCGGCCACAAAATGCAAGTGGGGAAACTGCCTTATGGTAAGTTTTTTTGCGATTGTGGACTGAATGAAGCCCGCCGCGCTGGTCAAACCTTCGACGCCCCGCTTAAGTTCCGATTCCGACATAAAAGTGGAAACGTAAACTTTTGCGTGGGCCAAGTCTCTGGCCACCTCAACGCGGTTTATCGTCAAGAAATTTGAGACGCGAGGATCTTTCACTTGGCCGCGCAAAATCATGTTGGCGATTTCGCCCCTAATTTGCTCGCCAAGCTTTAAAAGCCTATACTGTCCCATCAGTCATTTCCTTCCGAAGAAGCCGGACTTGCGTGAGGATTCACTCCGTGGCTTCCCGGCTTGGCTTCGGCGGCTTCCTTGCGGGCGCGCGCGGCGGCTTTTTCGGCGGCGATTTTTTCAGCCTCCTTTTCCGCGGCGGCGGC
>CALDIB010000102.1 GCA_937902125.1 uncultured Treponema sp. | reverse complement strand
TCTCAAGTATAACAACTGTAATGAACTTGTTTCCTATATTCTCGGATTCCATGCCGAGTATACGACATCCGAGGGGATAATGAAGAGGATATCTGAGATATCCCATAAGTATAAGGCTCCCGTTTTCTCCCATATCTCCGAGACGAGAAATGAAGTCGCGGGATGCCGTGAAAGGTACGGTAAGTCCCCCGTCAAATTATTTGACGATCTCGGCCTTTTCGATTACGGCGGAGGCGGATTCCACTGTGTCTGGTTCGATGAGCAGGACAGGAAGATCTTTGCGGATAAGGGCCTTTACGCCGTTTTTAACGCCTGCTCGAATCTGAAGCTCGCCAGCGGGATAGCTCCCGTTCCTTCCTTTATCGGTGACGGTATCAAGATCGCCATCGGAACCGACGGTGCGGGATCCAATAACTCCCTTAATATGTTCAGGGAGATGTACCTTGTCACGGGACTTGCCAAGCTCAAGGAAGAGGATGCCTCTGTTGTTGACGGCAACGAGGTATTAAGGATGGCAACGGTGAATGGCGCCATAGCGATGGGGCTTTTTGACTGCGACATACTTAAGGAGGGCAAGCAGGCAGACCTTGTTATGATCGACCTGAATCAGCCCAATATGCAGCCTCTTAATGACATCACAAGGAATATAGTCTATTCGGGTTCAAAGACGAACGTTAAGATGACCATGGTTGCCGGAAAGATCCTTTATGAGGACGGGAAATTTGACATAGGCACAGATCCCATGGATCTTTACAGGGAGTCGAACGAAATAATCAGGAAGCTCAAGGATCTCGTTAAATGACGGAAAATGAACCTATGATCAGATTCCGCATAGATGATATCAGCTGGAACGATCTTGATATGGATGCTGTCTTTGACAGGATAAACAGCTCAAGGACAAGCGCGGGAGACGATTACCTTAAATACATCCTTAAGAATATTCCGCTTTCAAGGGATAAGGATGATATGGGACATATCACCGACAGGCTTTCGGAGGATACAGAGCTTAAGACAAAAGCCGGAAAGACCGACTATGTAGCCGGAGCCAACATCGCGGGCTTCATCAAAGTCGCCAACGCCATGATCGCTCAAGGCTTGGTATAAAGCCATGATGCCTTGGGCGCCGAAGGCGCGCTAGTTGATAGCTTCTACTGGTGCAAGCGGCGGCCTGTCCGCCGCATCGCTCAGGGCTTGGTATAAGACTGGTCAAGGCGCGCTACGCTTAAAGCCTTGACTCAGTCTTTTTGCGGCGCGAACAATATTTTCGCGCCGCAATAATCTCAAGGCCTTGCGCAAACAAAAAAAACGCTCCAAACGGAGCGGTTTTTTTTGTCGCAAAGCTCTCGCTTTATTCGCGGGAAGGCTTTAACGCCCCGAAAGTTCCGCGGCGGGGTTCGTTCATTTAACATTTTTTACAATCTCAAAAGTTTCCATTCCGCTCAATGTTTTTTGCGGCAAAAAATTGCGGCCGTCAGGAAGGGCCATCAATTCTTTTTCAACGCAGCCCAAAATCGCGTCAAAGTCCTTTGAGTAAACTGGAACGTCCGCCACCGGGCTTTTGGCTCGGACATTGGCCCTGTATCTTGTAGAATACTTTGTGGCCGCGCTTTTGTCGGACAAAGATTTGATTCTTAAATTCCACAAAAAGCGCGCCGCAAGTTCCCGGGTAAGCGTTTTGTCCGATTGAGGAACGCTGGCCTTGTTGTCTTGCTCGCTTCCCGAAAGGCTTGTCAACAATCCTTCGCCGGCCACAATGGAATAAAGTTTTGCGGCGGAAATCTTTTTTGCGGCCCCGATGCGGTCAAGCAAATCCGTTTCAGAACGGCAAAGAACAAGCAAGTCTCCAACATTAATTTCCGAGGCGGCCGCGATGTTTTGCCCTTCCTTTGTTTTTGGAAGCGCCATTCCTTTTAGCGACCAAGCCTTTTGTCTAAGGGGATTGTAGGCCTCTTTGTAAAAGTCCTCCAGACGCAAAAAGGCCGTGTCAAAGCGCGCGGCCGCCTGGGAATAGTTTTGCTCTCTGTAAAGGCTAAGGGCGTCCTCCAAAAGCATTAAGGGCGAATCGGATTTTTTTTGAACGGCCGCGCTTGACGGGAACAAACGGTTTTCAAGAATCAAAACTTCTTCGTCAAAGGGATATTTTTTTTGCGCGTCGGCCAAGGCTTTTTTCGCGCCGTCATTTTGTCCGGCCAAGAACAAGGCGCGGCCTTGCAAGGCCAAAAGCCGCGCTTGCTGTTTTTTAGAAAGGCCTTCTGCGGCCAAGGCTTTTTGCGCGGTCGAAGCCAAAGTCGAACATTCTCCGGAGTCGGCGTTTTGACCCAAAAAATGCGCCGCGTCCTCTTTTGCCAACTTTTTTTCAATTTCCAAGGCCAAAGAATTGTCTTCCTCCTCAACGGTTTGAATTGGAATTTCTTGCTGAAGGCTTTGGCAAGAAACGAAAATTGCCGTAACGGCAAAAAGAGATGCCGCAAAAGCCGAGGTTGCGAAGTTTGGTTTTTTCATAATTTGTCTCCTATAAAAAGCGGACGATATTTCAGGCCGCTTTTTATCTATATCTCCTATTTTTTTTCAATTTCCAGCGAGGCGCCGTTCCAAGCGTATAATTTTTTGTCGCGGCTTAAAGCCAAGAAATCTTTTTTTCTGTCTCCGTTGGCTTCGGCAATTACAGGATTTCCAAAGCCGGCCACAGGAAAGCCGTCAAAAACTTCAAGGCCGCTTGTAAAGGCCCACAAAACGTTTTTGTCGGCACAAACAGAAACTCCGCCGGGAAGCGCTTTTATAAATCCTTGCTCGCCGTCAACCGCTTCCGGAATTTTTACAGATTCAACCGAGCCGTCCATTCCGATTCTATAAAGGCTTGCGTCGGCGGCAAGCGCGAAAAAGAATCCGTCGGAATAAACGACATTTGAAAAGAAAAGCCCCTCGGTTTCCACGGGAAAGCCGGGAAGCGCTTTTTGCTCGTCAATGTTGAACAGGTAGAAAGTTCCGTTTTGGGTGATAAAAGCCGCAAGGCATTGTCCTTCGCCGTTCTTTAAAAGGCAGGGCGAGCCAAAGGCGATTCCGTCAATGTCAAAAAAGTTTTCCTCGTTCCATTCTGAATTTTTTGAATAATAAATCTTTCCCAAAAATCCCTTGTCGTAAATGGCCGCGCAATTTTCAAGGCATGACGGCGCCGACCTGAATGACGCTCCTTCAAAGAAAAAGTTTTGGCTTTCTTCGCCGCCGTTATAAAATCGGAAGAGGCCGCCGCCGGAACAGGGAACAAGCAATTCTCCCGGAACTGGAGAAACTGCGGGAGCGCTGGGCCTTATGCCGGAGATTTTTGGAAAGCCTTCCGCAATTCGCAAGTCTCGGGTCAAAAGATAAATGGCGCCGTCTTTTGTCACAGCCCACAAAGCGTTTTTTGAGGACGCGGATTTTTTTGCCGGCGTTATGGAAGAAAGGTTTTCAATGGCCAGCGAATGCCGCTTCATTGAGGCAAGTTCAAGGGAGTGAATTGTTTTTTTGTCTTCCACCCAAAAAACGGCGGCGATTTTTTTTCCGTCTTCCGCGATTAAATTTCCGTCTGAATTTCCGTCAGTGTCAATTGGGAATCCAGGAATCAAGCGCGTGTCTTTTGTTTCCATGGCGCGGGCGCGAAGGGCAAAATCCAAGTTTCCGTCGCGAACCGAAATGTCCGCGCGGCCGATATTGTAAAGCGCCAATATGTCGGTCATTGTGTTCCGCTTTTGCAAGAAGAATGGAACTGAGCGGGCCAAGTTGTAGTAAAGGGCCGCGCTGGAATTGGCTTCCATGCCTTTGGAAAGTTCCCGCCACTTTTTTTCAGCGGCCAAAACTTTTCCTGATTGCGCCGCGTCGTAAACCGCAGCCAAATTTTGCGGCGATTCCGACAAATACAAAAAGCCGTCTTTGACCAAATAGTAAGGGCGGGGAAGCTCGATGTTAAAAAGCTTTAAAAGCCCTCGCAAAAAAGCCGGCATGTCTATGTATGGAAGCCTAAGTCCGCCCACAAGCAAGCTTTCGTTTTCCTTTAAAATTATCGACGCCATAAGCGCGTCAAAAATTCTTTGCCGCTCCGATTCGTCTTTTATTTGAAGGGCAAAGACAGGCTCGGCGCTTCCTTCAATTCCAAAAACCGCGAACTCTTTTCCTGTCCAAGAAAAAAGCAAGTCTTCCAAAGAAATCGAAAAGAACGAGCGGCAAAGTCCGTCGGCCTTTTTCCACTTGGCTTCAACCTCGGCGCCGCTCTTTTCCAAAACAGGAAATAGCGCCTGCTTTAATTCTTGCAAGGTTCCGGCGTTTATGACCGTGTAATATTGAACCCGCTCGGAAAGCTTTAAAAGCAATGAAGGCAGCGTCGAGTTTTCGATTTGACTTTCAAGAGGAAGCTCCGCGTTCAATTTTAAAAGCAAGTCGTCAATAGAAAAGGTCAAGACGCTTTTTGACTTTTCCTTTAGAAGGGGAAGAACAAAATCCAATGAAGCTTTGTCGCTTAAAAAAATTTGCGCCAATTCATTTGCGTCGGCGACAAGACAAAAAGCGTCCTTTCTCTTTTTTTCATAGGCTTCAATTTCTTCTTGCTCGTATTCGTCTTTGTGGTTTCGCTCAAAGGATTTTTCAAGGTCGTCAAGGCTTTGCGCGACAATCAAAAGGTTTTTGCGAGGCGCCAAATACACGGCGGAATTTCCTGAATCAATTTTAAAATACGAAAAAGAATTTTCACCATTATGATAGGAAATGTTTTTTGTCTTTTCTTTTGGAAGAATATTTAAAAGCCGAGGCGCCAAAATTGGGCTAAGGCGGGTTGCCGCGCTTAAAAAGCTCAAGTCAACGGCGCAAATAAAAAAACTTTTGTTTTGCTCGTTGTAAAACGAAGCCGCCGCCTTTCTGTTTAAAACAAAACGGGCCAAGGGACTTCTTAATTTTGTCTCCTGCCTCAAGGCCATAAAGGCGCCCCTGTAAGCGCTGAAATTGGGGTCGGAAAAAAGTATGTCGGCGGCGCGCAAATCCAAAAGCGGGCTTGCGGCGTCCCATATTTTTTCTGAACTGGCGTATATTTTTTGTCCTGCGGGCATCGCGTCCAAAATGTCGGCGCGGTCAAAAACGCAATAGCAAAGGCCCGCCGCCACAATTAAGACAAGGGCTAAAACAAGAATCAAAATGGCTCTAAAAAATTTCAAAAGCGCTTTCATAGGCAAATTGTAGCGCATTTATATAAAAAGCGCTATTGGGCAAACCGACTGGCAAAAAAAACGCCCAAGCCGCCAAGCGTTTAAAGCTATGGCGTTTTCTTGGGCGCGTTTTGGGGACTTGAATTTTAGTCCGCGTTCTTTCCCTTTCCGTCAGCGACGTTTTCGGCGCGGTCTTTTGCGTCCTTGGCGTTGTTGACCATCAACATAGGCTGTCCTGTGGCGTCCAAAGCGTCGCGCCACAAGGCGCCTTCGGGGTCAACCACATTGCGCTTTGAAGTGACCACGGAAATCGGGATGTGAACATACTTGTCGTGAACCAAGCCTACAACCATCTTTGTCTTTCCAGCCATCGCCGCGTGAACGGCGTTGTTGCCCAAGCGCTCGCAGTAAATGGAGTCGTTGGCGTTGGCCACGGCCGCGCGAACTTGGTAGCTGGGGTCGATGTATTTAAGGTTGATGTGAATGTTCTTGTCCTTAAAATATTCTGTAATCTTGTCCCGCAAGAAGGTTCCGATGTCGGCAAGCTTTGTGTTGCCGGAAGCGTCCTTTTGGTTTGTGGCGGCCAGCAATTCCTGTCCGGCGCCTTCGGCAACTACGATTACGGCGTGGGCGCGCTTGGCAAGGCGGACTTCAAGGTAATGCAAGAAGCCGTTGGGTCCGTCAAGGTCAAAGGGAACTTCAGGAATCAAGCAGAAGTTGACTTCATGGCTTGCAAGCGCCGTGGCGGTGGCGATAAAGCCGGACTCGCGGCCCATCAATTTTACCAAGCCGATTCCGTTGATTTGGGAATGCGCTTCCATGTGAATGGCGGTTACGGCGTCCTTGGCCTTTTGAACGGCCGTCTCAAAGCCAAAGGAACGGTCGATGAACTGCAAGTCATTGTCCACGGTTTTAGGAACGCCGATTACGGCAATCTTAAGGCCGCGGCGCTCAACTTCGTTGGCAACGTCCAAGGCTCCGCGCTGGGTTCCGTCTCCGCCGATGATGAAAATCATGTTGATGTGGCGGGCAACCAAAGTGTCTACGATTTCGTTTGTGCGCTGTCCGCCGCCGCGGCTTGTTCCCAAGAAAGTTCCGCCAATCTTGTGAATGTCGTCAACGTTGTAGGGATTGAGTTGAACTGTGTCGTAGCCGCTTTCTTCAAAGAAGCCCTTGTAGCCGAACTGGAAGCCGTGAATTGAATGGACTCCGTAGCGCTTCCACAAGCAGCGGACGACGGCGCGGATGACGTCGTTCAAGCCGGGGCAAAGGCCGCCGCAAGTGCAGATTCCGGCGTTGACAGTGGCGGGGTCAAAATAAATTTTTTCGCGCGGGCCGGCCTTTTGCAAAAGGTTTCCGCTGGAAAGGTCATCCTTTTGCTTTGTGTCAAAAACATTGATCGCGTTGCGAACAAAAGAGTCGTCCTTTACATAGTTGGCCTTGTGGTCGCCAAACACAGTTGAAAGTTTGATGGGCGAATCAAATTTGCAGGGTCCCAATGTCTCTATTGTGAAGTCAAGTTTTTTGTCAGCCATAAAATCTCCTTAAAATATGTTCAATAATTATACAGCCACTCGCTTTTTTTTTCAATAGAATTTCGCGCATAAAAAAAGCCGCAGTTAACCAGTACCGCTGTTCGCGCGAACTAGCGCGTGAGCGCGATTGCCCGCTCGCTTAAGCGAGCAAGTAGATAACTTCTTTGCACAAAACGGCAACGCCGTAATGTTGCGGCTTATGCGGCAATCTAGCAATTTTGGTGAAAAAGCAATTGTTCTTGCCGCTTCCCGCAGCGTCCAAAGGACGCGGTTAACCCGCTCGAACAAGACCTTAAAAAATCGTGGAAGCCCCAAACACGAGCGGCTGACACTTGAACAAAAAATGTAAAAATGTTATTCTTCTATAAATATGAATACATTGGTGGCATTGTGCGCGGTGGGCGCCGAAAAAATTTTGGGGAACGAAATAAAGCGCTTGGGCTGCAAGCTTTCTCCTGCGGACGCGGTGAAAATTCCGGGCCGCGTGACTTTTTTTGGCGACGACGACTCTCTTTTGCGCGCGAACCTTTGTCTTCGATGCGCCGACCGGGTTTTCTTGCAGTTGGCGGAATTTGACGCGGACAATTTTGACCTTTTGTTTGACGGAATCTATTCAATTCCCTGGCAAAACTATTTTAGAAAAGACAGCCGCGTTGTGGTGGACAAAATCCGCGTTTACAAAAGCCGCCTTGATTCCGAACACACGATTCAGTCTATGGCGCAAAAGGCCATTTACAAAAAGCTTTGCGACGTTTGGCAAATGAGCTCAATGCCGGAAAGCGGCCTAAAAAGTTCCGTCCGAATTTATGTTGACAACGACCGGGTTTTTGTTTTGCTTGACCTTTCAGGAGAGCCCCTTCACAAGCGGGGATACAGAACGGACGGCGGCCTTGCGCCCATGCGGGAAACCACAGCCGCCATTCTTTTGCAGTACATGCTTTGGCGCAGAAAAACGCCCTTGCATGATCCCTTTTGCGGTTCGGGAACAATTCCGATTGAAGCGGCCCTTTACGCCATGGACGTGGCTCCAGGCCTGGGAAGAAAATTTGCGGTTGAGGACTTGCCCTTTTTTGACAAGAATCGGGGTCAGGAAATTCGCAAGGCTGAGGCGGCTAAGATTCGGCCCGACGTTGAATTTCATATTGCCGGAAGCGACATCGACCCGCAAGCGGTTGACCGCGCCAAACTCAACGCCGAACACGCCTGCGTGATGGCCGGCCGCGCCCTTCAAATGATTGGAAGCGACCAGCGGATAAAAAGGCCGGACTTTGTTCAGGCCGACTACAAGGAATTGGCCGCGCCTTTTCCCCAAGGATTGATTTTGTCAAACCCGCCTTACGGCGAGCGCATCGGCGACGAAGCGCAGGCGGAAGAGCTTTATCGGGGAATGAGCGTCTTGCCAAATAATTTTGAAAATTGGCAAATGGGCTTCATCACTTCAAACAAGAATTTTCAAAAATGCTTTGGCCATTACGCCAATCTTTTAAAAACTATAAAGTCCGGAAATTTGAGCGCTTGCTTTTACATGTACACCAACCAAGACGGCAAAGGAAAAAATTAAATGGCGATTGTTGTAGAGCACGATAAAAGACGGCATGAAATTCTAGAAAAAGCGCTGGACGTTTTTGTTGACGAAGGCTACGAGGACGTTACATTTCAAAAAATCGCCGACCGTTGCGGAATCACTAGGACTACGCTTTACATTTATTTTAAGAACAAGCGGGAAATTTTTTTGTGGAGCATCAAGCAGCTTACAGGCGGCATTGAAGAAAAATTGCGGGGCATTATTTCAGACCAAAGCCTTTCTTCTCAAGAAGCCTTGAGAAAAATTCTTTCGCTGATTGTTGACGAATGCGAAAACAACAGCCGCTTGTTCACCGTGCTTCTTTCATACTTGCTGAACTTGCAAAAAACTGGCGGCGATCCGGCCGAACGGGTTCACCGGCGCTTGCTCCGCCTTCACCATTTGATAGACACAATTTTAATTCGCGGCGAAAAAAGCGGCGAGTTTAAAAAACTCAAAGTCCGCTCCGCCTACGAAATGTTTTACGGCCTCATACAATCCGCAATTTTCCGCCTTTCCGTATTGAGCGAAAAATCCATAGAGTCAATTCGAGAAACCTTGAATTTGGCCGTTGACGGAATTTTGGCCTAGGCTTGCCCTTTCCGCGGCAAAACATTATAATTTGCGCTTATGAGTGAAAATAAATTGTGTCCCTGCGGTTCAGGGAAAAGCTATGAAGAATGCTGCGAGCCGATTATTAAAGGCGCCCAAAAAGCGCCTACCGCCGAAAGCTTGATGCGCGCCAGATACACGGCCTACGAAAAGCATGAAATTGACTTTATCATCAACACTTGCGAACAGTCCGACAAGATTGCGGAAATCGACCGCAAGGCCACCGAAGACTGGAGCCGCAATTCAATTTGGCACGGCCTAAAAATTTTGCGCGCCGAAAAGGGAACTCAGAACGACGAAGAAGGCATTGTGGAATTTGAAGCCACTTACACGCAAAGCCACAATCGCGACGTTCACCACGAAACGGCCTACTTTAAAAAAATCAACGGCCAATGGCTTTATTCTTACGGAGCCATGACGCCAACAACGGTTGTTCGCGACGCTCCAAAAGTCGGCCGAAACGAGCCTTGCCCTTGCGGAAGCGGCAAGAAATACAAGAACTGCTGCGGAAAGAACTAAATGCTTCTTTCTGGCTTTCACGCCGTTGAAGAGCGGGTGAGGGCGGCGGAAGGAAATCCGGAAGCCGCTTCCAAAATGAAAGTCTATTTCTCAAAACCCGGCCCCAGGACAAAAAAAATCTTGGAGTTGGCCAAAGCCGCCGGCGTTCAATGCCAGCAGACTGACGGAAAGGCGCTGGACAAAATGGCGCTTTCCTTAAGCGAAGGCGCCCGGGAGCACCGGGGCCTTATTCTGGAAATTCAAGGAAGCGAAAAAAGCGGCGGCAACATAGTTGACTTTGACGTTTGGCTTGAGCGCTTTAAGGCTGCAAAAGAAGAAAAAAGGACAACCGTAGTCCTTTTGGATTCCGTCACCGACCCCCACAATGTTGGCGCCATTTTGCGAAGCGCCGACCAGTTTGGAGCCGCCCTTGTGGTTTTGCCGGAGCGCCGCGGCGCCAACGATGTGGCCCAAAACGAAGTCATAGCCCGCTCAAGCGCGGGAGCCTCCTCTTGGGTTCCGGTGAGCGTTGTTTCAAACCTTGTCAGGACTGCCCAGCTTTTAAAGGAAGCGGGCTTTTGGATTTACGGCGCGGACGCGGGCGGCGTTAAAATTCAAGACGGAACTTTTTCAAAAAATTCAGTTTTGGTCATGGGAAGCGAAGGCAACGGAATCGCCCGCCTTTTGCGGGAAGAATGCGACACAATCGTTTCCATTCCTACTTGCGGCCGCATAGACAGCCTGAACGTTTCTGTGGCCGCCGGCGTTCTGCTCTACGAAATCTACCGCCAAGCGCAATGAACAAGTTGCGGGGCCAGTCCGCCGGCCGCGGCTTTTTTTGCCCTTAAGGTCTGGCGTTAAAATTCCGATAACAAAATTATGAAAAAACTTTTTCTCTTTTTAATGACGGCCGCGGCCTTGTCCGCAGGCGTTTTTGCGCAAGACGATTATTTTGAAACCAAGCCTATTTATTCTTTGCCAAAGATAATAGAGCCGAAGCGTTCTGATTCCGGCGCGCTTGCAAAAAAGAATTCGGAGCAGGGCGAAGTCAA
Organism: uncultured Treponema sp.; assembly: GCA_937902125.1. Taxonomy (GTDB): domain Bacteria; phylum Spirochaetota; class Spirochaetia; order Treponematales; family Treponemataceae; genus Treponema_D. The sequence continues at coordinate 26,145 of CALDIB010000102.1, read as the reverse complement.
GAACGCCACAATAAAGCGCGTTCAAATTGAGGAAACAAAAAACACCCTCCTTGCCACTGAAAGCGGCCTGAAAAAAATAAATCCCAACGGAAAGCAAAGCGCGCTTTGGAGCGAAGGCTCAGTTCAGCAAATTCTTCCTGTGGAAAATTCATTTTATTTTGTCACCTCAAAGGGAATCCTTTACACAAGCGACTTGCAGAATTTTGAGTTGCGGAACCAAGGCCTTCCCACATACACAATCAAAAAATTCAACGCCAAAAGAGAGACAAGTTTTGAAACAAAGGCGCAAGACCTAAAGGATTTGGCCTTCAATCCGTTGAACCCAAAAGAAATGGTCACAGCCACAAAGGAGCGGGTTTACCTTACTCGCGACGGCGGGCTTAGCTGGACTTCAATAGGCTCCGCAAGCCTTCGCACAAACGGAATAAAAGCCGTCGCCGTCGCTTCAATGAAGTCCGGCGCCGACGGCCAAACAGAAAGCGTCGTCTTTATGGCCCACGCAATTTTGGGCTTTTGGCATTACAAGCCCGACGCGGCCAAGCCAGACTGGATTGACTCCAACAGAGGCCTTGAATGCTCGGACCCCAACAATTCCAGCGACGAAGTTTCCGACATTTTGCCGGTTGTGGTTCAAGACGAAAACAAGAACAAGTATTGCGAAATCTTTTTGGCCCAAACTTTCATGCCCCGCATTTACCACTTTGACTTGGCGGCTCAAAAAAGCGCTTGCGTTTACAAGGGAAATGAACCTTGCGACACCATAGACTCTCTTTGGCAAAACGGAAGCTCAATTTCTTTTGTGGCGCCCGGAAAGATTTGCTCTTTTGACATGACCAACAATTCAACCAGCGACTTGACGGAAGCCCTTTCAAGCTATGTGGCTGAATTTTCCAAAAGCAAGGAATTGGTCAACGCCGCTTGGATTCCCGCCGAAAACGCCAAGGGCTTGAAAATTTCAGGCGGAGTTTTGCTCAACGAGCTTTGGCTTTTGGACAGCGGAAAAATTCTTTCGCCCTACGCCGCCAAGATTGACGGACAAAAAAGCCTTTACGTTCCGGCCTACCAAGCGCGCCTTCCCGGCGGTTTTGAAAAGTTCAAGAAAATAATTTTGGACAACAAGCTCAATTCCCTTGTAATAGACATGAAGGACGACTACGGACTTATGCGCTTTGACGCGCAAGACCCCCTCTTGACGCAAAAGGGAGTGGTCAGCAAATACGCGCTGGATTTGGACAAGTTTGTCCAAACTTTTAAAGAAGAGAACATTTACCTCATCGCCCGCATCGTTGTCTTTAAGGACAGAAACCTTTCAAACTACAACAACGGAGAATACGCCGTTTGGGACAAGCGCTACAAGAGGCCTTGGCAGGGAATCAGCGGAACCGAAAGCCTTGAGGACGGAACGACGCAAACCAAATACTACGACGAGGCTTGGGTTGACCCCTTCTGCCCGGAAGTTTGGGAATACAATGTGGCCATCGCCAAGGAATTGATTTCCCGCGGCTTTGACGAAATTCAGTTTGACTACATTAGGTTCCCCACCGACGGCCAAAACCTTTACAACGCCAGTTACCGCTGGCAGTCGGAAGGAATGGACAAAGAGGGCGCCTTGAGAAGCTTCCTTTCTTACGCGCGGGAAAACATCGACGCTCCCATTGGAATCGACATTTACGGGGCTAACGGCTGGTATCGAAGCGGAACTCGCACAGGGCAGGACGTGGAGACATTGGCCCAATATGTGGACGTGATTTGTCCCATGTTCTATCCCAGCCATTTTGAGCATAAATTTATGAATTACTATCCCAACGAGGAACGGCCATACAGAATTTACTATTACGGAACTTACCGCAACACGGTCATAGCCCGTGACAGGGTTGTGGTTCGTCCGTGGGTTCAGGCCTTCTTCCTTAACGTGCCTTATGACAGGCAGTTTTATGACAAGGATTATGTTCTCAAGGAAGTTTTTGGCGTCCGCGACAGCGTTGACCGGGGATACATGTTCTGGAACAATGTGGCCAACTATGTAAAGATTTCTCCTGACCCGGGTGACGCGGAATACACAGGGGCCTCTCCCGAAGCCAGCAAGGAATTTAGAAAGCCCGCCATTGGACCTAAAGGCCCTCCGCTTTCGTTTTACGCATCGGAAAGGCGGTCAAATCCGGCCGACAAAAATAATTTAAGCGCGCTCGATTCTGTCTTGCAAGATTCCAAAAAGTATGGTAAAATATACGAAGAGGAAGGTTCTTTATGAAAACTAAAAGTCTTGTAATGGCGGCAGTTTTTTTTGCAGCCGCGCTCTTTGTTGGAACTGCGTTCGCACAGGAGAACGAAGCGATTTTGCAACGCACGCAGGAACTTTACAACAGCGGAAATTACGCCAAGGCCATTGAGTCAATCAACCAAGCCATTGACTTGAAGGAAAACCAAAAGGCTTTCCCTGAAAGCGTTCGCCTTATGGCGGAAGCCGCTTACTACGACTATGTGGAGTCCATGCAAAAGGAAGCCGCCGCGAACGACGGCCGCGTGAACGCCAAGGCTTTTGACAAATACGTCTTGCAGCTTGAGCTTCATCCCCAGGCCGCAAGCCAAAGAATTTTCAATGTTGTCGAAACGATTTTTGAAAGCGAGCTTGAAGCCCTTGCCGCCGAGCGCCAAAAGTACACCGACAGCAAAAACGGCAAGTGGGCCAAAATCAACGACAGAATTGAATACCTTGAAAAAAAGCAGAACGAGCTTTTTGACGTTGTTGCCGGCCGCGTGACCGTAGCCCAAATAAAGTTGGAGCTTGCCGAAATTGAAATGGCCAAAAAAGACCGCGCCCTTAAAATCGCGATTTTGGCCGTGGGCGTAATGCTCGTCATCGTCGTAATCGTCTTGATTGTAATCGTTTACAAGAACTACAAGAGAAGAAAGCAGGCCCAGGCTCACTTTGAAACTTCAATGGAAGTCATCTCTTCTATGGGACAGGATTTCCAAGAGAATCCGGATTTGGCCGCCAAAGCCGCCGAAGATTCAAAGAAGCGCTCTTTGGCCGCCGCCGCCTTGATTGGAAAGGACGACGAGACCACAAAGCAAATTATGGAATTCTTTTCCACTGTGGAAAACAGAAAGATGCTGGCCGACTTGCAGAACAAGTGCTTCGCGCTTGGCGACAAAATCGACAAATACACTTTCCGTCAAAGAACAAGCCGCAAGGTTTCGGAACTTGTCCTCAAGATTTGCAACGAAGCCAAGCTCAACCACGATGTGGCGCTTGTTTGCTATTGCGCCGGAATGGTTTACGACGCGGGCTTCCTCTCAGTTCCCAAGAGCATCTTGACAGCCAGCGAGCTTACAATGACTGAGCGCCAAAAGATTCGCGAACACGTTCACATGGCCGCCGATCACTTTGACTTTGTTCCCGAGCAGATTCGGCCCATATTCTTGCAGGCCGCCGAATTCCACCACGAGAACATGGACGGAAAGGGCTACCTTGCCGGCTTGAGCGGAGCGAAGATTCCTTTCATCGCGCGCATCATTCGCGTGTGCGAAAGCTACATTTCTCTTACAAGCAAGCGCGCTTACCGCGGAATTATGGACAGCGACGCGGCCATAAAGGAAATGAAGTCCAAAGACGGAATCTACGATCCTAAAATCATCAGCCTCTTGGAAAAAGTCATCTAACTTTGGACAACACAGGCTACACGCCCGAAGAGCCGATTGCGGCGGTTGCCACAGCGCTGGCGCCAGCCGCTCTCGGCCTTATTCGTTTATCGGGCAAAAACTCCATTCAACTTTTATCAAAAATTTTTTCCCGCCCAAAGGCCTTGAACCAAGCGGCCGGAAACACAATCGTTTACGGTTGGATTGTGGAGCCGCAAAATGACGGGCTTTCAGAAATCGCAGGAAGCGGTCAAGATTTGTCGCAAGACAAAAAAAACGCCGCGCGAATCGACGAAGTTTTGGTGTCGGTGTTCCGCGCTCCAAAATCCTTTACCGGCGAAGAGATGGCGGAAATTTCTTGCCACGGCGGAACGGCGGTTGTGACAAAAATTTTCAACTTGCTTTTGCGAAGCGGATTCAGGCAGGCCGAGAGGGGCGAGTTCACATTTCGAGCCTTTATCAACGGAAAGACTGATTTGACCAAGGCGGAGGCAGTCCGTGAAATTATCGACAGCCGGACAAGCGCTTCAAGCCAAAAGGCCGCGGGCCGTCTTGCAGGAAATCTTTACGCTGAAATAGAGCGGATTCAAAAATCTTTGGTGGACACTTTGGCTCAAATTGAAGTTGAGATTGAATATCCAGAAGACGAAGAGACAATCGCCGATTCGTACGACCAATCAAAATTGCTGGCCGCCATTGAAAGCCTAAGGACTCTTTCTTCCACATGGAAAAGCGAAAAGCTTTACCAAGAAGGCGCCCGCGTCGTTCTTTGCGGAAAAACCAACGCCGGAAAGTCCAGCCTGTTCAACAGCCTTTTAAAAGAAGAGCGAGCGATTGTAAGCGACATTGAAGGAACCACCAGAGATTGGATAGAAAGCTGGATTAGTCTGGACGGAATTCCGGCGCGGCTTTTTGACACCGCGGGCTTTAGAGCGACCAGCGACGAAATTGAAGCCCGGGGAGTTCAAAGCGCCAAGGAATTGAGCGCAGAGGCCGACTTGATTCTTTACTTGGCCGACATAAACGAGGACGCGGCGAGCCTTGACCTTGATTTTTTGCGGGGCGGAAGGGAGCCTGCGATTTTTGTTTGGAACAAAATTGACAAGGCGGGCGAGGCTAGAAAAAAATTGGCCGGCGCTTTTTTTGAAAACGCCAAAAAAGAAATTCCAAGCCTTGCCGCGGAAGTTTTTGTCAGCGCGAAAAACGGTGAGGGCGTTCAAGACTTGGTGGCGGCGGCAAAAGGCATTTTGCTTAAAGGCGGCGAGTCGGAGCGAAGCCAGGCCGGTTTGGGAAGCGAGCGTCAAAGGCGTTTGGTTGAAAGCGCTTTGGAAAGCCTTTGTCACGCCGCGACTTTGCAAAAGGGATATTCGTTGGACGCGGCGGTTCAGGACATTGAGGACGCGCTGGACCTTTTGGGAGAACTTACAGGCCGCGTGACCGCCGATGACATTTTGGAAAGCGTCTTCAGCAATTTTTGCGTGGGAAAATAGTTTTATGCGGACTAAAGCCGCATAAAACGCTATGAGCGCGACATAGCCTTGCGGCTTTAGCGCGTCAAATTAATTTCCAGCCGACATCGCTTCGCGCTGCGGCTGAAATCATGCATGCCGCTTGCGCATTTTTTTTACTGCTTCAAATTGTGCTTGTCCTAAGGTCATCCGATATTTCCGCTTGCGCAAAAGGGCGGTTTTTAGTAAAATGGAAAAAATTCCAAGGAGAATGACCAATGCTAAAAGGGCGTCATGTAATTCAGCCTGACGATTTGTCGGTGGCGGAGATTGAAGAAATCTGTTCGCTGGCAGAACAAATTATTGTTGATCCAAATTCTTTTAAAGATGTGTGCCGCGGGAAAATTCTTGCGGCGCTTTTTTTTGAGCCAAGCACCCGCACGCGCCTAAGCTTTGAGGCTGCCATGCTTCGCTTGGGCGGAGCGGTGGAAGGCTTTGCCGACGCGAGCTACACTTCCACCACTAAAGGCGAAATCTTGGCCGACACCATTCGCGTTGTTTCCAGCTACGCGGACGTAATCGCGATGAGAAGCCCCAAGGAAGGCGCGGTGCTCTTGGCCTCAAAATATTCTGACTGCCCGATAATCAACGCAGGCGACGGCGGCCACTTTCACCCGACGCAAACGCTCACCGACCTTTTGACGATACGAAGACTGCGGGGCAGCTACGAAAATCAAACGGTTTGCTTTGTAGGCGACTTAAAGTTTGGCCGCACCGTTCACTCTTTGACGCAAGCGATGTGCCGCTATCCCGGCAACAAATTTATTTTTGTAAGCCCCAAAGAATTGGCTGTTCCAGAATACATGATAGAAGACATCCTAAAGCCCGCGGGCGTTCAGTACGAATGCGCCGAGCGAATGGAAGACGTGATTGACAAGGCCGACATCCTTTACATGACCCGCGTTCAAAAGGAGCGCTTCTTTAACGAGCAGGACTACATCCGCCTAAAGGACAGCTATATTTTGGACAAAGAAAAAATGAAACTTGCAAAAAAAGACATGATTGTTTTGCATCCTCTTCCTCGCGTGAACGAAATTTCTTACGAGGTTGACGACGACCCTCGCGCCGCGTATTTTAAACAAGTTAAATTTGGAATGTACGCGCGAATGAGCCTCATCGCAAAACTCACAGGTTCCCTGTGACCTTGGCTATGATAACGAGTTTTAACTTTGACGCGGCGGCGGCAATTTTCGCAAGCGAAAACCGTTAAAACTCGCATCTTAATTTTTATGGGAGTAGAAACATGCTGAACGTAGAAACGATAAAAAACGGTTTGGTCATTGACCACATTTGCGCGGGCTTTGGCCCAAAGATTTTTAACTGGCTGGGACTTTCCAACGCCCGTTTTACCGCGGCGCTTGTGATGAACGTTCAGTCCAAAAAGGGCGGAAAAAAAGACATCATCAAAATTGACAACATCATCAACATTGATTATTCAGTCCTTGGCTTTATCGACCCAAACATCACAGTGAACGTGATCAAGGACGAAAAGATTGTCGAAAAAATCAAGATGGAGCTTCCGCAAAAAGTGACAGGCGTAATCCATTGTAAAAACCCCCGCTGCATCACCGCTAGCGAAAAATACGTTCCGCAAAGCTTCCACTTGGTTGACAGGACCCGAGCCCTTTACCGCTGCGAATACTGCGACACCTTGTACAAGGCCGGCCCGCAGGGAGAGGCGGTAGAATTGTAGAATCAAAAGGAGCCGGAAACGGCTCCTTTTTTTATATCTATATAAGATCGAATTTAAAAACGCTAGATAAACAAACAAAAATATGTTACACTTTTCTTGATGTCAGACGCGGTGTTTAATTCTTTGATGACAGAAGTTGACAATTTCTCTTTTGACCAATGCGTTTTATTGTTGTCGCGCTTGTCTCTGGTTTTTTCAAAAAAGCAAAGTGAAGCAAATGTTCCCAAAAAGTCAATGTACGGCGTATGGAAAAATGAGCCGTTTTACATGTTCTCGGATTTTGACGAGCCGTTGGAAGAATTTGCGGAGTATATGTGATGCGATATTTGTTGGATACGCATACAATTCTTTTGATAACCTAACCCAGCAATGCGACCTGTTGTTGCCACGACTCATGAGTGGTAAAATTGAAAATATAAATAAAGGAAGGAGATGAAGTATGAAAGCTACGATTATTGGATTTGATATTAAACATTATTCTGGTTCAGAAAATATTGAAGAAATGCTCATTAAAAGAGATGTTCTGAGAAAAACTTTGCAAAAATGTATAAAGCCTTATCCTGAAATAGAAAAGGGATTTAATAATATTGGAACTCCTGATACCGGTGGTGGCTGTTATATTGTAATCGACTCAGGAAATTTTGGGAATATACTTAGTTTCCTTGAAGATATAAAAACTACATTAGCTAAGCAAAATGTTATTCGCTTACGAGCAGCAGTAAATCGAGATACTGTAAAACCAGATAAAAACTTGAATGAAACTGCTAAAACATGGATTGGCGATGGTGTAAATAATTGTGCAAGAAATTTGGATTCTGACCCTCTGAAAACTTTAATAGAAATAAATGATAATCAGAATTTTGTCTATGGCTTAAGTCAAGATTTTATTAATGACATTCAGAATGAGGTTGATCTCTCGAAATTTGATTCATTTTGTTTTAATACAAAAGACTATATTAATAAAATTTATCTAAATTATTCAGCAGATATGAAACTTCCAGAAAAAAAAGATTTACCAGAGTTAATAGAGTTTACATTTAAGGATATTCACAAAGAATTATTGGAAAAATGTGATTTTGTTTATCCTGATAAATCAAAACCAAATAACTTATCAACATTTTTCGTGTATCCGTATTTATTATATCAAAAGATAGGTAACAAAAATAAAAGTAAAATAGATTCAAAAGTTCTAATCAATAATTATATTAAGCAAAAGGGAAAAATATTAATACTCGGGGATGATCAAACCGGGAAAACTTCATTAGCAAAAAAATATATTGATGATTTATTTAATTCTAGGAAACTTCTTCCTATCTATTTTTCTTGTAAAAAAGGAGTTCCTAAATTATATAATAATCTGGTGCAAGAGAATTTTAATAGGCAGTATACCCAGAAATATAATAAGGATTTAGATAAGTATATTGTTTTAATTTTGGATAATTTTAATTTGTGGAATGATTCACAACAAAAAAAATTTATAGATAATCTTTCCGATAGATCCAATGTAATTTTATTCGCAAATTCAATTTTCAATGAGTGTATTGAAAAGATTAATCTTTTGAAAGATTTTTCATTCTATGAAATAAAAACTTTAGGCCATGAAAAACGAGCTGAATTAATTAATAAATGGATTGACTTTGTTGATGCAGAAAATCATAATAAAAACTATCAACTTTTTGACGACTTAAAGCAATTTGTAAATCAAACACTTTTATCAGGTTTGATACCATACACTCCTTTTTATGTACTGACAATTCTTCTTGCAAAAAAGGATTATGCGGAAAATCCAAATGATAAAATTACATCCAAAGCAAGATGTTATGAAATGCTAGTAAATTTGCAATTAAAGTATATTGATATACATGATCAGGAAGTTTCTAATTATATCGGTATTTTCAGTTTTATATCATATCAACTTTATATCAGTCAGAAAAACTATCTATCTGAAAGTGAATTGAAAGCGATTATTCTAGAATATAAGGAAGAATACACTTTAAATGGAACACCAGATGTATTAATCGATACTTTCAATGAATCAGCAATTTTCTGTCTTGATATTAGTTTTGGGCAGTATACATTCTCAAATCATTATTCATATTATTATTTCCTTGGAAAATATATTGCAGAGAATTATAATGAATCAAAAGAGATTCAATCATTGGCTCTTTCTTTATTGGATTCTCTTTATGAAAAACAAAACTACTATATTTCAATTTTTGTTGTACACCATCTAAAAAACGAAACCTTTTTTAATGAAATATGTACAAGGGCTGATAAATTATATAATGATTATCCTGAAGCAAAATTGACAGCTGATGAGTTTGCACTTTTAGAAGACTCGTATTCTAATTCAGAGACATTTATCATAGATAGTATTGATAATTCAAAAGAAAACAGATTAAAAGAGGCAAGGGCTATAGATAAATATGAGGAGTCCAAAGAAGAAGATATTTCTCCAAATGAAGCTCTAAAGAAATTACAACAAACTATCAGGATAGTAGAGTTGTTAGGTCAGATTGTTAAGAACAATGGACAACTTAAAAAAACAAAATTAGTAAATTATTATACGGTTGGAATGAATACTTATAAAAGAGTTTGTAGTTATTTCTTGACAACATTCAAACAATATAAAAATGAATTTATTGAAGTGCTTAAACAAAATATTGAAAAACAGGGGATAGTCAGCACTGCTCAAATAAAAGCCACGGCTTATTCTATGTTCGCAAATATGAATTTTATCAGTGTATATGCAACAATTTACAGAATATCAGATGCTTTAAGTGCAAATCACTTAATTGAGGAACTGATTAAGCCAATTGTCGAGCAAGAACACAATCCTATTAATTTCTGTATCTATGTACATGGATTAATGTGGTATAAAAAAGAATTGCCTTTTGATGAATTAAAAAAAACTTTCCCGGAAATGCCAAAAAATGTTCAATTTTTGTTACAAGCATTTTTAAAGGATTACACAGATAAGCATCATATAACTCAAAAACAACGTGATAATCTAGCAAATACATTCAAGATGTCGAAAAAACAGTTGGAATATGATATTACAAAATAATATTATTTTCTTCTATTACTAGAGGTGTAGAAAATGACAGATTTGGAAACATTGATAAAAAACGGCGAAAGCTCACAGATAGAATTTAAGCTTTCTTTGCCTGAAGACCACTTGAAATATCTAAAAACCGTCATTGCTTTTGCGAACTGCAAAGGCGGCCATTTGATTTTTGGCGTAGACGATTCTACTCATAAAATTGTTGGCATGAAGGCGGAAAAATTATTTAAGACGATGGATGCAATTTCGCAGTCAATTTATGATTCTTGCGCGCCGGCTGTTCCGTTTGACATCTCATTGCAAACAGTTCAGGATAAAACGCTTGTTGTTGTTCAAGTTTACCAAGGAATGAACGCGCCTTATTATTACAAGCCGTTGGGCATGCAGGAAGGTTGTTTTGTCAGAGTCGGGGCCACAAGCCGGGTTGCAGACGCTTCTGTTCTTCAAGAACTTGTATTGGAAGGTTCCCGCTCCAGCTATGACCAATTGGCGCAGGGCGGCAAAACGGCAACCGCAGAAGAAATTGACGCATTGCGCAAAAATCTTTATCAAACCGCATTGGAGCATTGCGCGACAGAGGAAGAGAAAAAAGCTGTAAAGCCTGTTACAAAAAATGTCTTGATTCAGTGGGGGCTGATTCGCGAAGAAAACGGCGTTATGATTCCGTCAAACGGCTTTGATTTGCTTTCAAGCAACTCGATTTGGTCTTCAAAAATTCAATGCGCTGTGTTCAAAGGATCTGACAGGTCTGTTTTTATCGACAAGCGCGTATACGAGGGGCCCGTTCAAAGCCAAATAGAAGAAGCTTATCAATTTGTTCTTAGAAATATACATTTGGGCGCAAAGATAAAAGGTTTGTACCGTCAGGATGTATACGAAATTCCGTCTGATGTAATAAGGGAACTGATAACAAATGCTGTCGTTCACAGAAATTATCTCGAGAATTCACACATACAAGTCTCTGTTTTTGACGACAGGCTTGAAATTACATCGCCGGGCGGTCTTTTAAAGGGCGTTTCCATAGAGAAAATGTTGGCAGGCTTTTCAAAAATACGCAATGTTGGCCTTGCAAACGCATTCTTTTACATGAAGTTAATAGAGCAATGGGGCACTGGCATTCCTCGCGCCGCTGGAGCTGTTCAGGACTGCGAGCTTCCAGAACTCGAAATAATTGATATGGAAGATGCTTTGAAATTTACGGTTTACAGAAAAAACGGCGATAAAACGGCGATAAAATCAAAAAACGGCGATAAAACGGCGATAAAATCCGAAAGAAAAAACGCCAAAACGCTTATACTTGAGTATTTGCGCAGCCATAAGGACGCTACGGGGAAAGAAATCAGCGAAATGTTGGGACTTAAAGCGTCCAGAACAAAATTCTATTTAAATGAACTTGAAGCGGCCGGCCAAATTTTGACGTCAGGGGCAAACAAAAACAGATTGTATATGCTAAAAAAGGAGCGCTCATCATGACCATAATTTACAACGCGCGCCTTGTTGACCAGAACACGAATAAAAACGGCGCGGTGATAATCAAAGGAAAAAAAATTCAAAGCGTTTTGTATGGAACGTTTAAAAGCGCGGAAAGCGTTTTAAAAGCGGCGAATCTTTGCAAGGCCAAAAACGCCGCTCAAACTGAAATTGCTGGCAAGACCAAAAACGCCGCCGGCGCCGGCCGCAATTCCAGTCTTGCCAAAAGTTCCGGCATGATCGAAATCGACGCGCGGGGCCTTGTCTTGGCGCCGGCCTTTATCGACATGCACGCGCACTTTAGGTATCCGGGACAGACTCAAAAAGAGGACTTGGATTCCGCGCTCAAGGCGGCCGCCGCCGGCGGCTTTGGAACGCTGGTCCTTATGCCCAACACAAATCCGGTTGTCTCTAGCAAAGACGAGGCGCTAAAGGTTGACCAAGAAGCGGCGGAACGAAAAATGTCCCGCGTCTTTCAGGCCGTAAGCCTTACAAAAAGATTTGACGGCGCGACGACAGTTCACCTTGAAGGCTTGGACAAAAAAACGACGCCCGTGATAAGCGAAGACGGCCGCGAAGTTGCTAGTTCCGCCGTGATGCTGGACGCGATGAAAATCGCCGCAAAGAAAAAGCTTGTCGTAAGCTGCCACTGCGAAGACCCGGCTCTTGCCGCGCTTGCAAAAACTTACAGGACGCGCGCGCTAGAGCTTATGGCAAAATACAAGATTCCCGCCTGGGGAGCGATAGACAAAAAAGTCTTGGCCGCCGTTCCCGCGTCCGCTCTTGAACAAATCGTGCAAAACATAAAAGAGGCCAACTCGCTTTTGGAACTTGCCGAGGACGCGGCCACCGAGCGAAACATTTTGCTTGCGCAAAAAGCCGGCTGCCACATTCACCTTTGCCACGTTTCCACCGTAAAAAGCGTTATGGCCGCCCGCCGCGCCAAGGCGGAAGAAAAAAATTACAAGAATGGATTTAAAATCACTTTTGAAATTACGCCGCACCACTTGGCGCTTGAAGGAACGGCTGTTCCAAAAATCTTCGCCTTCGTGAACCCGCCGCTTAGGACAGTCAACGACCGCGCCGCGCTTTTGGCCGCGCTCAAGGACGGAACGGCAGACTGCATCGCGACCGACCACGCGCCGCACACCATGGAAGACAAGGCCGCCGGCGCTCCTGGCTTTACCGGGCTTGAAACTGCCTACGCCGTTTGCAACAGCGTTCTATGCAAGAAAGAAAAGATTTCCGCGCAAAAACTGATGGCGCTGATGTCGGCAAGGCCCGCGCGGATTTTGGGCTTGAAAAAAGGCTTGGTCGCGGCCGGCTACGACGCCGACTTGGTTTTGCTGGACCCAGACAAAAAATGGCGCGTGGACTCCTCGCGCTTTTACAGCAAGGGAAAAGCCACGCCGCTTGACGGAAAAATTTTGGCCGGCCGCGTCGTCGCGACATTTGTGGCTGGACGAAAAATTTTTGGCTGACAATAAGCGCGGGCGGCGCGGATTTTTGGCTTGCAAGCAATTGCAGGCGCAAGCCTTGAAAGCGCGCAAGGAGAACGGTCGCAAGCCTTGAAAGCGCGGCGATTTTAGCGCAAAGGCGCTTTTTTTGACTTTCCTTTTAGGTCGTCTATTATTTGCTGAATATGAGCCATGTGTTTAGGATTTAAGCCAGAAACTTCTAAGAATTGTCTTGAGTCTTCCCCCAAAAGGTAATCCGTTGTCACTGAAAATAGTCGCGATATTTTCAACAGCATTTCTATTGACGGCTGAATATTGTCGTTTTCCCAATTTGAAACGCTTTGCTTTGAAACATTAAGCTTTTTGGCTAAATCGACTTGGCTATAGCCCCTGTCCGTCCTTAATTGTTTTATACGTTCGTTTAGCAAAAGAACCGCCTGTCAAATAAGATAATACCATTGTATTTAACAACTTGACTTTTTCTAAATACTATAGTATTGTAATATTTGACCGCATTATAAAAGTGAGCTGCCGTTAAAGTATGATTTTTTCTTCATTTTCTTTTATATTCATCTTTTTGCCATTTGTCTGGGGCGGATATTTTTGCCTGAATAAGATTAATAAGCGCAAGCTTGCAAAATACTTTTTGGTCGCGTCATCATTTGTTTTTTATGCCGCAGGAAGCGGGGGATTTGTCCTTATTTTTATGCTTAGCGTGGCGATAAATTATGCGATAGGCAGCGCGCTTTCTTTTTTGAACAAGAAACATGCCGACAATGTTGATTCAGTCGAAAATAAAAGAATGAGGCGCTCGCGGGAACTTCAAATTTTTTTACTCATACTTGGAATTTTGCTGAATGTTTTTCTTTTAAGTTATTACAAATACACAGATTGGTTCATAAAAAATTTTAATTTGATTTTTAAAACTAATTTTCCGTTGCCTCATATAGCGCTGCCAATCGGAATTTCTTTTTTTACTTTTCAGCTCATCGCTTATTTAGTTGACTCGTATCGAGGGCTTACATTAAATTACAAATTTGTTGACTATCTTTTGTTCATAACTTTTTTTCCGCAGTTGATTGTTGGCCCAATTGTTCATCACGCTGAAATGGTTCCGCAGTTTGAAGACACAAAAAATCTTGCTGTAAATTGGGAAAATGTGGCGAAAGGCCTTTTTGTCTTTTCCATCGGAATGGCAAAAAAAATTCTTTTGGCCGACCCGCTTACGGCCAACGCTCAGAGTTTTTTTGAAGAACCGGCGCAAATAGTTTCCGCCTTGTGCGCTTGGTATTATTCAATTGAATACACGATATCATACTATTTTGATTTGTCCGCTTATGCAGACATGGCCATAGGCGTTGGCCTTTTGTTCAACATTGTCATTCCTGAAAATTTTGACTCTCCCTACAAGGCAAGAAATTTTAAGGATTATTGGCAGCGTTGGCACATCACCCTTTCAAGATTTTTGGGCGCTTATATTTTTAGGAGCGTTTACAAAAAAGAATCAAAGTGGCGAAATTATTATTTTGCCACGATGATAACATTTTTGGTGAGCGGATTTTGGCACGGCGCGGGCTGGCATTTTATATTTTGGGGCTTGGTGAACGGAGCGCTGGTTTGCGTCGCGAGTTGGATGAAAAGAAAAGGCTATTCAATGAACGCTGTCGCGGCGCATTCTTTAACTTTGATTGGAATTGTTCTTGCAAGAATTATGTTTGTGTGCGGCTTTAAACAAATGCTTTTGGTCTTTAAAAGCCTTGTAAATTTTTCTTCGATGGACATTGCGCTTGGGCACGGAATTACATACATAAAAATAATTCAATTGATAGTTTCTTGCGTGATTATATTCGCGTTTCCAACGACAAAAAGGCTTGCGGACAATATTAGATTTAATAAAAAATCATTCGCGGCGCTTGCCGCGGCTTCCGCCCTGTCCATAGCGTTTATGGGAAGGACTTCCGTGTTTTTATATTTTCAGTTTTAATTGATGGATGTGAAAAGAATGAGCGCTAAAAAATTTTCATGTTTGATGATTGCGACATTTGTCTTGTCTTTTTGTGTTTTAGTTTTGTCGATGTTCTTTGCTAAAAAAAACTGGTCGCTTGAAGATAGTGTTCAGCCAGGAATGATAAATTTTACAAGCGATTCTTTTTATCAGATGAAGATAGACTATGTGACGCAAAAAAAAGATTTTTACGATTCATTTATTTTTGGAGGATCAAAAGCGGGCGCTCTTGACCCGCAAAAGTTTTCTAAACGCAAAAATAAGAGCTTTTATAATTTGTGGGTGAACTCTTTCAGTTTTGAAGATTATGAAAAGTGCCTGCTATATTTGATTTCCATTTACAAAAAAGAAGATGGGCGTTGCGGAATAAAAGAGTTGGTTTTGCATCTTTCAAGCCATACTGTTGAACACCCCATCGGACAAAGAGAAAACGAACCGCTTAAAATAAAGATTATGGGAAAAACAAAAATTGGACGCATTAAGGAATATTATAGGGCAGCGAAAAAAATTCTTTTAAATTACACAAACATCAATTTGCTAAAGAAATACTACAAGGAACGCAATGAACCTGCAAACGATAAAAACTATACAAAAACGGACGGCTCGTGCGGCTTTGAATACTGGAAGACTGAACGCGACAAAGACCGGGAAAAGTATTTAAACGAGTATGTTTACAACTATTGGAGCGATTACGCAGAGGCTCTTGAAAATTTCTTCAGTTCAAACTCTGACAAAACTGTAATCGCTTGCGAGCAAAACATCGCTTCTATAAAAAGAATAAAAGACTTGTGCGACACAAACGGCATAAAACTCACAGTGATAGTCGGGCCAACATTTTTGGGCGAGCTATACAAATACGCTTCTGCAAAATACATTCAATACATGAAGGATTTTGTCAAAGTCTGCCCTGTCTGGAATTTTAGCGGAATAAACGACGTAAATTTAAATCCTGACAATTTTTGCGACGGCGGACATTACTTTGATTTTGTTGGCGACAAGATGACAGACATTGTTTGCGGCCAAGAAAAGAACACTTTAGATTTTGACGCGTTTGGAACATATTTGACCGAAGAAAACATCGATTCGTACATAGAAAGCCAGCGTATAAAATTTTACAAGTTAAAAGATGAATGGATTCGCGGCGATTTTTCATTTTGAAAAAAATGTTTGCAAGCCTTGAAAGCGCTGCGCCTTTGCGCTAATGTTCAACTATGGACAGCTCGTTGACTTCTTACAAAATATTTGTCATTCCCGCATTTTTGTTTTTTACCGGCTCGGCGCTGGGCTGGTTCATCGAACTTTTTTACAGAAAATTTTTTGAGCGCGTCCAGAATCCCCAACGACGCTGGGTGAACCCCGGCTTTTTGACAGGACCCTGGCTCCCGGTTTACGGCTTTGGAGCGCTCTCGCTTTTTGCGATGAGCTTTGTCGAAACTTTCATCAGCGGCATAGACAAAGGCGGCGCTTTCCGCCATTTTTGGATTTGGTCATGTGGTTCATCGAGCATCCCTGGTTTTCGTTTGTCGTCGGAACTTTGTTTGGAATTTTTGTCGTGGACTGCGCCTTTTCATTGCGGCTTGGAACGGCATTGCGCAAAAAGGCCATGCAAATCGACAAGGCCTCGGCCATCAACATTCAAAAAATGCAAACCGTCCTTCGCCAAGACCGCGTGGTCAAATTCTTTAGCGCCCACTCCGAGCGCTTCCTGACGGAAAAGCTACAAAGCTTTGAGGACTTTATAAGCCGCTCCCCCGCCAAGATGAGCGCTAGTCGCGAAGACAAGCGATAGGGAGGACTTTAACACCGTTTGCGGTTGTGTACGCAATTGGAGCCTTCGCGCAAATGACAAGCAATAAATCTGGTTCGCGATACAACACGCCTGGATGTTCTTTGTCAAAAAGCGCTTCGGCGTTATGCTTTTTTATCAATTCCTTAAACTTCAATAGATTTTTTTCAGCGGCTGGAACGGAGTTTTCCCCTGTCTTTATTTCAACGAGCGCGTAACGTCCGTCAGAAAGTTGGTAAATGGCGTCCGCTTCAAGCCCTATGTCGTCGCAATAGTGCATTACCCGCGCGTTGTGAATTTCCGCATATGCCAAAAGATCTCGCAGAACCATGTTTTCAAAAGCGTGACCAAACAAATCCAAGTCTTTGTAAAAATAATCGGATTTAATTCCCAACGCAGCCAACCCAATTGAAGGATCAATGAAGATATGCTTTTTGGCCGCTCGTATCGCCGTTTTGGAGCGGATTTGCGGAGTCCATGCGGCAATGTCTTTTATTACAAAAAGATTTTCCAAAGCTTCGACGTATGACGAAAAAGTTATGTCGGAAATATTGTGGGTAGCCCGCACGTCCGCAAAAATGACGCTTTTCTTTGCCAAAGTCGCCATGTTTCTGGCATACGACCATAGTATTGTTCGCGCCCATTCTGGGTTGCGTTTCACTCCGTCAATCGAGCTAATGTCTTTTTTGTATATTTGTTCAAAATAGTCTTGGGCTATTTGCAGCTTTGCCTCTTTGTCATTTATGGCAAGGCACCTTGGCCAACCTCCTCTTGAAACAATGTAAAACAAATCTTCTAGCGTCAAGTCGCTTTTTTTTCCGTCAATGTTATATTCTTTGTCTTCGAAAAGTTTTAACAAAGAAATTGTTCCGTTTGACTCTTGTGTTTCAAAAAGCGTCATGGGGAACATTGTGACCTCAGAAATTCTTCCTGTTCCGGTATGCGGAGTCTCAACTTTTTTGCTTGTGGAGCCAGTCAAAAAATATTCGCCTGTCGCTTCCGGAACGTCGTCGCAAGCTTTTCTTATTGTTCCCCAAATTTTGGGAGCGTCTTGCCATTCATCGAACAAAATAGGTTTTTTGTTGTTCAAAAACAAAGTGGGCGATGTCTCGGCGATATTCAAATAGCCGTCTCGCTTTTCTTCGTCTTGAAATTCGATTATAGTCTTGCAACGTTCTTTTGCAGTCCGTGTTTTTCCGCACCCTTTTGGCCCGACAATATTTATAGCGTTGAAGGCCTTTATTTTGTTGTCAATTTCCTTGTCAACAAGTCTTGGAAAATAATCCATAGCCAGCTCCTTGCGCCTAAAATGTAACATATTTTTGTATAGATTTCAAGCGCGTTTTGCCTTTTTCGACTGTTTTATTTAGTGTTTTTCGAGCGATTTATTTTGCATTTTTCGAATATTTTATTTAGTGTTTTTCGAATAATCCGACGGAGCGATTTGCGGTAAAAAACGGCCTTATCGCGGCAGGGCGTAGCGGATTGTGAGCGTGGCTCCAATGCCAGATTAGTTCGAATAAAACCATTCTGTCAAATAGTCACACAATTCCTTTTCGTTATATTTTTTTTGCTCTGAAAAAAGGCTTAATTTAAAATTGTTATGTTTTTCATAAGATATTTTATCGCCCATAATATATTTTCTACATTCTTGATTAGTTAAGATGTAATAATTTAATTTCTCATCGCAAAAAATCCATCTCATGTTTTTTTCAAAGTACAATGGCTTTGTTTTTAATATTTCAGGTTGAAAGGAATTTTTGCCTTTTGAACCAAATCCTATTCTACCATTTGAGATTGAATAATGTTTTAATTCTATAAAAAACAAACATTCATTATTTCTACAACAAATTATATCTGAAACATTCTTGCCATTAAGCATTTGGATGTTGGGATTTTTAGCAATGATTGTATCTTGTATTATTTTTCTTATTTTTATTTCCAACTCTTGTTCTTTAAATGCCATAATTGTTCCTTGTAGTGAGAGTTTCGTCTTTATTTTTTGATTTCTATTTTACAAGCTTTTCATACAACTTGAACAATTCCGCCACGCACTCGGATTCGGTCATCTTTTTGTAATCGAATCCGTATGCGGCCATAACCGCTTTGTCATTTTCTTGGTGGGCTTTGCGAAGGTCTGGAGGCATTACGGCTTCGTCGTATAAATCGGCAAGCGATGATGTCGGGTATTTTGCTCGCGCGTCAAGAATGCTTTGCGCCGTTTTTTCTATCGCTGATTTTTGCGCGTCTGATGGAGTTGGCCAAGGGAAGTTGTTGTAAACTATATCTTTTGAATAACGGTAATCGCTTTTTAGGCGGCCTGCCACTGTTCGCATCCATGCCATGTGGACATTGCTTGTAAGAATGCCAAAGTGGTATATCGTTGCGTCAGGAATAATTAAATTAAGATTTGTCGATATTGTATTGTCATCAAGAAAACCAATTGGAATATAACGCCGTCGTTGAGAACTTGCGCTTGGAACTATTATAAAAGTTTTTGGATTGTAAGTTTCACGGAATAAAGTAGGCGTTTCCGCTAGTTTTCTTGTCGCGCTGTCTGAACTTTTCAATCTCATTTCACGACACGCTTGTATTCGTTTCATTACCAATGGCATTTTTCTGAGTTCGTTAGGATTGGCTCCAACAAGCCAGAGGCAGTAACGATTTTTGTTGTTAATGAATTCTTGCGCGCCTACAAGCTTCTTTATGTATTTTTTTGCATTAGGTTCTTGCTTTATGAAATTATCATAATCTTTTTCTTCGATTATCAAATTTCCACCATCAGTTGGTTGGCATCCTTTTGAAATAAAAGGAACATCACAAAGTGGTTTGCTTCGACTTTCAATAAACACATTGTCAGCGTCAATCAAGTATCCATTTATATTATTTGCTTCGATGCTTTGCTCTTCGTTAAGAAAAATTTTCTTTTTGCTTCCCGTGTTTTGTTCTGAGCGATAACTAAATCCAATAATGACACAATGAACGTGAGCTTTTTCATTTGCTTCATTATCCCATCTAAAGGTTTTGTAAGCAAAATCAAATTGCAAGCCATTTTCAAAAAGTGATTTCCATAAAGCGGAAACTTGTTCACCTTGTGATATAGAATTTGTTGAAACAAAAGCGCATTTTATATTTGAATTTTTTATTAGATTTGCCGTTTTTTGATACCATCCAGCGACAAAATCCAGTTCTCCTGCGTGTTTATTATTCTTGAACAAAGACATCAAATCTTCTTTTTGATTTTTTGACATAAACTGAGCGCCTACAAACGGCGGATTGCCCATTATATAATTCAACTCGCTTTTTGGAATCACGCTTTCCCAATCAATGCGAAGGGCGTTGCCTTCCACAATATTGGCGTAGCTTTTTAGCGGCAAAAAGTCTAGGTTTCTTTGCAAGATTTCTGAAGTTTCTTTTATCATTTGGCTTTCGGCAATCCAAAGAGCGGTTTTAGCGACTGTAACGGCAAAGTCGTTTATTTCTATTCCGTAAAATTGATGAATGCTCACAAAAACTGTGTCGTTAAAAACGTCAAGCGCCGCCTCGCCGTCAAAGCGAAGAGCCAAACATTCGTTTTCAAGTTTTCTAAGGGAGATGTAGCTTTCCGTTAAAAAATTTCCGCTGCCGCAAGCAGGATCCAAGAATTTTAGCGAGCCAAGTTTTTTCTGAAAATCAACTAATTTTCCGTTTCGTGTCTTTTGGGTCTTGATTTCTTTTATGTTTTTAAATTCGGACTTCAAATCATTTAAAAAGAGCGGGTCTATTACTTTGTGGATATTTTCGATTGAGGTATAGTGCATTCCGCCGCTTCTGCGTGTTTCTGGATTCAGCGTGGATTCAAAAACCGCTCCAAAAATTGTGGGGCTTATTTCTGACCAGTCAAAATCTTCGCTGGCTTTTTCTAGCAAAAGTTGTCGCAGCTCTTCGCTAAATTGGGGAATGGACAAATCTTCTTCGGTAAAAAGTCCGCCGTTCACATAAGGAAAGGCCGCCAACTTGTCTTCAATCTCTTCGTCGCGTTCTTCAACTTTTGTGTCCAAAACTTTGAAAAGATTTATCAAGCCTTGGCGTATATTGTCTGTATTAAAGGTGTCGATGTAATCATGGAACTGCGACTTTGAATTGAACAAGCCTGCGTCCTCGGCATAAAGGCAAAAGACGATGCGAACGCAAAGCATATTGAGGCTTTTTAGCGTTTTAGCCGAATCGGGATTTTTGTATTGCTTTAAAAGCTTGTCATAAATTTGTCCTACGATTTCGCCCGCTTTTATGGAAAGTTCCATCTCCCTTTTTAGATGAACGTTTCCTGTGTTGGAAAGAAATGAAAGCCTGTAAAATTCTTTTTCCAAATTTTCAAGCAAAATTTCTTCTGGCTCTGAATTAGGTTTTTCCATGTCATAGACAAGAAAAGACTTGAAGTTGCAAGTGACAATCCATCGCGGCATTTCGCTTCTTTTCATGTTTGCGGCGTATCGGCGAGCCTGTTGATACGGGGTAAGGACGGATTCGTCGGATTGCTTGTAGGCTTTCTTTAAATCTATGTCAACGCTTTTTTGTTCAATCAAAACTTGCGTGGCGGGAATGTATCCGTCAATAAAAGATGTGTGGTCAAGCTGGACTCGCTTTTCAAATTCTATAAAGCTCTCAGGATTTTCCACGCCCAAAACGCTTCGCAAAAGTTCAATCCAAAAGTTGTGCGTTTCGCTTTTTTCATCTCCTCGTCCAGCCCATTTTTTCGCAAATTCCTTGGACGCTATTTTTTGTTCCTGCTGAGTCAACATATTTTTATTTTAGCGCGTTGCCGTTGTTTTTTCTAGTATTGTGTTGCTCCCTTGCCCTCCGCCCCCATTTCCGCTAAAATAAAACTGTAAAAACGGCGCGCGAAAAATCTGCGATTTTGCGCTTATCAGTAAAAGGAGAAAATTCGCTATGGCAAAAACAGTTGACGATAAGAAGATAATTTACACGATGGACAGGGTTTCCCGCGCTTATGGAACGAAGGTTGTTCTTAAGGACGTGAGCATTTCTTATTACTATGGCGCCAAGATTGGCGTGATTGGTCCCAATGGTTCGGGAAAGTCTTCGCTTTTTAAGATTTTGGCGGGGGTGGACAAGGACTTTACGGGCGAGACGACGCTGGCTCCCGGTTACACCATTGGCTATTTGGAGCAGGAGCCGGAACTTGCGGCGGGAAAAACCGTTCTAGAAATCGTAAAGGAAGGCGTTAAGCCCATCACCGATTTGCTTGAGGAATTTGACAAAGTCAACGAAGCCTTTGGCGACCCCGACGCGGACTACGACAAGCTGGGCGCGCGACAGGCGGAACTGCAGGAAAAGCTTGACGCGGCTGACGCGTGGAACTTGGACGCAAACTTGGAGCTTGCCATGGAAGCCTTGCGCTGTCCTCCGCCGGATCAAGTTGTTGACGTTCTTAGCGGAGGAGAAAGGCGCCGCGTTGCCCTTTGCCGCCTGCTTTTGCAAAAGCCCGACATTCTCTTGCTTGACGAGCCTACCAACCACCTTGACGCGGAGACCGTCGCCTGGCTTGAAAACCACCTTCACACTTATCCCGGAACGGTCATCGCCATTACCCACGACCGCTACTTTTTGGACGACGTGGCCGGATGGATTTTGGAACTTGACCGCGGCGAAGGATATCCCTTTAAAGGAAACTACTCCAGTTGGCTTGAACAAAAGGAAGCCCGCTTGGCTTTGGAAGAAAAGGGCGAAAGCCAAAGGCGCAAGGAAATGCAGCGCGAATTGGAATGGATTCACATGGGAGCCAAAGGCCGCCAAGCCAAGCACAAGGAGCACATCACCCGCTACGAGGAGTTGCTGCGCCAAGAAGGAAAGACAAAGCTTAAGGATACCCAGATTTCAATTCCGGCTGGCCCCCGCTTGGGCGGCCAAGTGATCGACGCTGTGGGCCTTACAAAATCTTTTGGCGAAAAATTGCTTTTTGAAAACCTTGACTTCCACATTCCGGCGGGAGCGGTTGTAGGAATCGTAGGCCCCAACGGCGCCGGAAAGACAACCTTGTTCAAGATGATTGCCGGAATCGAAAAGCCCGATAGCGGAGAGCTTAAGGTTGGACAAACCGTAAAGCTGGTTTACGTTGACCAGATGAGAAGCAAGCTTGACGAAGACAAAACGGTTTACGACACCCTCACCGACGGCCTGGACATGGTAAAGCTCGGCGCGGTTGACGAAAAGGGCCGGCCACTTGAAGGCGGCGTTCGCGAAGTCAACGGCCACGCTTACTGCGCTTGGTTCAACTTTGCTGGAGCGGACCAAAACAAAAAGGTCGGCGTGCTTTCCGGCGGAGAAAAGAACCGCCTTAACCTTGGAATGATGCTAAAGGAAAGCGGCAACGTTCTTCTTTTGGACGAACCGACCAACGACCTTGACGTGCAGACTGTGCGCGCGCTGGAAGAAGCCCTGGAAGACTTTGCGGGCTGCGCGCTTGTCGTAAGCCACGACCGCTGGTTCTTGGACCGCATTTGCACGCACATTCTGGCCTTTGAAAACAACAGCGAAGTCCGCTGGTTTGAGGGCAACTGGTCCGAATACGCCGAATGGAAAAAGAAGGAATTTGGCGAGGACGCCGGCGTTCCCAAGAGAACGGTGTATAGAAAATTGACAAGGTAGGCCGCCCCGCTAGACAAACACGCCTTTATTCTATATTATAAACTTGAGCCTAGGCGCTATGCGGCGCTGCGCCGCAAAACCCCGCCAGAGCCGGAAGGCAGCAACGGTATGCGGATGCAGCGCGCGCCGTAGTATGCCTAGGCTCAACCTTTTTAACGCGAGGAAAAAGTATGTGCGGAATTGTAGGATATGTCGGTAACGAGCTTGCCACGCCGATTTTGATTGAATCGTTAAAAAAACTGGAATACCGCGGCTATGATTCCGCCGGAATCGCTGTCCTTGACGGCGAAAACATCTTGGTCAGAAAAGCCAAGGGCGCCCTAAAGGAATTGGAAAAGCGACTTGCCGGCGAAACAATAAAAGGCTCCATCGGAATCGGCCACACGCGTTGGGCCACCCACGGCGAGCCTAGCGACATCAACGCCCATCCGCAAACAAATGTCAGCGGAACAATCGCGGTGGTGCACAACGGCATAATCGAAAATTATTTGCAATTAAAGGAATGGCTTCAAGCGCAGGGCGTTGTGTTCAGAAGCCAAACGGACACGGAAGCAATCGCGAACCTAATAAATTATTTTTATGTTCAAAGCGGAGACATTTTTGATTCAGTTTTGCAAACCCTTTCAAAACTGGAAGGCTCTTACGCCCTTGGCGTTTTGTGCCAGGATTTTCCCGACAGGATTGTGGTGGCCAGAAAAGAAAGCCCGCTTGTCATTGGTTTGGGCAAGGGCGAAAACTTTTTGGCTTCGGACGTTCCGGCGCTTTTAAGCCATACGAGGGAAGTTTATTTTTTGGAAGAAAAAGAGCTTGCCGTTCTTTACGCAGACCATGTTGACTTGTTCGGTTCGGACGGAACAAAGCATAGCCGCCAGCCCTTTCATGTTGAATGGGACGCTTCCAGCGCCGAAAAAGGCGGATACCCCCACTTTATGCTCAAAGAAATTCACGAGCAGCCAAAAGCGATTACTGACACTTTGCGTCCCCGCTTGGTTCAAAAAAATGGAAAGGCCGTTGACATTCACTTTGAGGAATTAAAGGAAGACGTTGACTGGAAGGGCGCGGGCCGGGTTGTCATAGCCGCTTGCGGAACGGCAAGCTACGCCGGGCAAATCGCAAAATACGCCTTTGAAAAATTCGCGCGCCTTTCGACGGAAGTTGACATCGCTTCCGAATACCGCTACAGAAATCCAATCATCAACAAGAACGACATTTTTATCGTAATCAGCCAGTCCGGCGAAACCGCCGACACTTTGGCCGCCCTTAGGCTTGCCAAGGAAGCCGGCTCAAAAATAATCGCCATTACAAACTGCGTCGGCTCCACCGTAAGCCGCGAGGCCGACTATGTGATTTACACAAGGGCCGGCGCCGAGATTTCGGTCGCCTCGACCAAGGCATACACGACCCAACTTTTGTGCCTTTACCTTTTGGCTCTAAAGGCGGGAATAGAACGAAAAACCATTTCCCAAAGCGAATGCGAGGAATCCCTTTTGGCGCTTGAAAGCGTTCCGAAAAAAATGGAAGAACTTTTAAAAAATGAAAGCGCCGTTCAAAAGTTGGCCAGCCGGCAGTTCAACAAGCAAAAAATATTTTACATAGGCCGCCGCTTTGATTCCGCCTCATGTTTGGAAAGCGCCCTAAAGCTAAAGGAAGTCAGCTACATGCACAGCGAGGCTTTTGCGGCGGGCGAATTGAAGCACGGCCCAATCGCGCTTGTGGACAAGACGACCCTTGTGGTTGCCATTGCCAGCGACCCGGAATTGTATGAAAAAACAAAATCCAACATCGTTCAAGTGCGAACCCGCGGCGCCTACACCTTGGTCATAACTCAAGACAAGGGCGGAATGTTTTCTGACGCCGCTGACGAAATAATTCAGATTCCGCAAATCAAAAGCGAATTCGCGCCCTTGCTTACGATTATTCCCGCGCAGCTTTTTGCCTACTATTGCGCCGCGCTTAGGGGAAACGACCCGGACAAGCCGCGGAATTTGGCCAAGTCGGTCACGGTGGAATGATTGCCGCTGGGCTTTGGTCAGTTAGGCGCTTTTATCGGCGGCAGGGCTTGCTTGCCGATCTAAGCGCTTTTTAATTTTTTCTCCCCATAACTTTTTATAAACTCGCCTTGGTTTTTTGCCGAAAATGATTCTATGAGCGAAAAAATAATTTTAAAATTTTTTTTGATTTCCGCGGCTTTATTTGCCTTGACCTTTTCTTCATGCAAGTCCACGGCGCAAGAGGCGCAGGATGTTGAAGAAGTTTATGACAGCCAGGCTCCGGTGGTCACTTATGTGAACACTTCGGTCAACAAGGCGGACGGAAAAATTTCCACAATCTTGCTTTTCAATTCCATAACGGAAGTTGTGGCCATTCATCCCATAAACCGCTCAAGATACAACCTTGAGCCGGGGGAATTTAAATACAACGCCGCCACCACAGAATTAAGCGTGTCCCTTCCAAAAAGCGTTCCGTATAAAATAAATGATTTGGCTTTTCACATTGTCGGAGAGGCGGCTTTTCCGGGAGTCTTTGTTCTTGCGGGAATCGATTCTTTGCGGGGAGAGCCGGGAGTTTTCTTTGAGGGAAAAGAAGCCCAGGAAGGAAAGGATTATTCTTACGACAAAGAGTCCGTGCGGATTTCCAGCCTTGTTCCTCTGAACGTAGACAAGGATTCCTTTGAGATTTGCTGGGCAACAAAAAACGGCGTGGTCACTTTTTCAAACAACACGCAAAAATACAAAGACGCTTACAATAAATTTTACAACAATTGGAGCCGTTCCATACACTTAAGGGGGAGCAATTGAAATTTGCCTTTTTGCTTATGGGTATCTCTAAAAACTCACCTTTGGTGATTTTTTAGAGAACCCGACGAGTTTTA
>CALDIB010000101.1 GCA_937902125.1 uncultured Treponema sp. | reverse complement strand
AGGCGGGCGATGTCTTCTTCGGAAAAGTCGCGGTGCTTGCGGTCTACCATGTGGCTCATGTTGGAAAGGAACGTTGTCTTGGCTTCGTTGGCGTAGCGGGCTTGGGCCAGCGCGTTGGAAAACTCTTTGTTTTGACGCTGCTGTTCGCGAATCAATTCCGTGGCGTCGCTTTTTAAAAGCAAGTAAAAGTTTGCGTCGCGGTCAACCACATAGAACATAAAACGCTTGTTGAAAATTTCGCCGCCAATGTCGCAAGAAACGTCAACGGAATACGACTCTTGTTTTTCAAGACTGCTGTGTATTTTTTGTGGACTTAAGGCGTCGTAAATGGCGGCTCTTTCTTCTCCGTTTCCGTGAATGACAGGAAGAACTTGCCGCGCCAAATAGTCCATGTAGTTTCCGTTTCGCTCTTTGGGAAAAATGCTTCCCCGCTTTATGTTGGCTTCGTCGCCGATGACCACGCCGTAATTTCCGTTTACGATGTAGCTAACCATGTCGTATTGCTTTGACAAAACCTTGTTGTTCAAAACTTCGGAAACATGCCGGTTGTTGTATTCTGTTTCAATTCCAAAGTCGGTGACGTCTCCGGTTACAGGATTTTTTCGCGCGGCGCCGCTGAATTTTACAAAGCGCTGGCGGCCTGAATGCCTTTTGCAGTAGCCCACAAAAGTTGCCGGGCCGTCGCCGTTGTAGTATCTGTCCAATAGTTTTTCGATTGCGAAGGTTTGGGTGTAGCGCTCGTTGTCGCCGGGAACGATGAAACTTTCCGCGCGGATTTTGGCGCTTTCGGCAATTGGCGCTCCGATGAAGTCCGTTGGATACAAGTCGTAGCCGCGAACGTCTTCTATCACGCCCTTGGTTAAGTTCGTTCTAAAAACAGTGAGGCTTTGGTCGGCCATGGCGTTGAACTGGTTGAGCATGTTTTCGTAAACTTCTTGCGTTTGCCGTTGGCTCTGCTTCAAGTCTGTGATGTCAAAGTATGAGCAGTAGGCGTATTGAATTCCGCCTTCTTGGATAAAGGCGTAGTGAATGCAAACGTCAAGCTGATGTTTTTTTATTGTGTTCTTGCGAATGGTCAGGCTGTTGGTTCCGTCCGGCGCCATATAGTTCTTGAAGAGGTAGACCACCTTTTCACTGTCGTCGGGATGAATGGCGCTCATAGTTCCGCCGCTTTCCGCCTTGATAAAATCGTCCTGCGTTCCTTCCATCATCTGACAGAATTCTTCCGAACGCCAAATTGGATAATAGCGCCCGTCAGGTTCCACGCGCATAAGAACCGCGTTGTTGTCCAAAGTCTCGAACAAGCGTTTAAAGAATTCAGGCGAATGGCTGAGCATAAACTCTTCCTAATCTTGTTGAATTCTAGCAGGAATGAAAAGAAGTTTCAATCGCGCTTGCGAAAAGGCGAATTTTTTTGTATAATCAAGGAAAATCAAAAATAGGAGGAAGCTATGGGCGATGACAGTAATTCCGGCTCGCGTTGGGACGGCGTGAACGCGGCGCTCTTTACGGCTTTTTCCGCAATCCTTCCGCTCTGACGCAAGCCACTTTTACAGTTCTCATTTCTCATGCAAAATGAAATGACAGAATTAAATCTAAAAATCGAGGAGATGGTTCAGCGTCTTCTTGAAGAAAAAAAGTATTCGACGATAAAGGACGTTCTTTCCACGATGGCGGCGGGCGACCTTGCGGCGCTTTTGGAGCGGGTCGATGAAAAGCAGGCTCCGCTTTTGTTCCGCTTGATTTCCAAGGACAAGGCCGCGGACGTTTTTGTGGAAATGGATTCGGAGTTTCAGGAATTTTTGATTCGCGGATTTTCGGATTCCGAACTAAAGGCCATCGTCAATGATTTGTATGCCGCCGACGCCGCCGACTTGGTTGACGAAATGCCTGCGATTGTCGTTGACAGAATTTTAAAGCAAATTAGCCCGGAGATGCGAAGCGAGATAAACCAGCTTTTGCAGTATCCGGAAAATTCCGCCGGCTCCATCATGTCAACCGAATACGTTTCCATTAGGCTGGGCTTGACGGTGGGCGAGGCGATTTCACAAATAAGAAAAAGCGGTTTTGACAACAAGTCTTTTTACACTTGTTATGTGACGCAAAATAAAAAATTGCTGGGCAGACTTTCGGTAAAAGACTTGCTTTTGGCCAAAGACGATTCCATAAAAATCGACGGCCTTATGAAAGAAAATGTCATCACAGTGAACACTCACGAAGACAAGGAGCAAGTCGCAAAGCTCCTTTCAAAATACAACTTTTACGCGCTGCCTGTTGTTGACGGCGAAGGCCGGATGGTCGGAATCATTTCTTTTGACGACGCCCTTGAGGTTATGGAAGACGAGGCCACCGAAGACATTGAAATCATGGGCGGCATGTCGCCGTCTGAGAAGACCTACTTGCGCTCCACGCCCTTGGACTTGTTTCGCCACAGAATTGTTTGGCTCATGCTTTTGATGGTCAGCGCCACTTTTACCGGAATGATTATCACCGGCTTTGAAAACGCGCTCGCCGTTCAAGTTGCGCTGGCGGCCTTTATTCCTATGCTTATGGACACCGGCGGAAATTCCGGCTCCCAGTCTTCAGTTACGATAATACGGGCGCTTTCCCTTGAAGAAGTTTCCTTTAGGGATTTGCCAAAAGTTTTGTGGAAGGAAATGCAGACCGCCCTTTTGTGCGGAGCCACCCTTTCCGCGCTTTGCTTTGCCAAACTCATGCTTGTTGACCGCTTGCTTTTAAAAAACGAGGGCGTGACTCTTTTGCTGGCTCTGGTTGTTTGCGTCACTATGGCGGCCACGGTTGTTGTGGCAAAAGTTATCGGCTGCGCCCTTCCTATGTTGGCAAAAAAACTTCGCCTTGATCCTGCGGTTATGGCCAGCCCTTTTATAACCACGATTGTTGACGCGGCAAGCCTTTTGCTTTACTTTGCCATCGCGCGGGCGCTTTTGTTTTGATTTTTTTTGCGGGCGGATTTTATGGATGCCGGCGGCTAAATTTTTCTACAGCACTTGGCCGATTTTTTGGCCCATTTTTACCGCGCTTTCCGCGCCTTGGATTGAATTGCGCAAGATGTCGCCGTCAATTTCCGCCGCTCCTTTTTTTAGGAGCAAAATTATTGTGGAGCCGCCGTATTCAAAAAAGCCTTTTTCTTTTCCGCGGACGGCGACGCCTTGGCCTTCATGGTTTACGATTCTTCCCACCAGCATCGCGCCCACTTCAATTTGAACGATGGGGCCAAAGTTGGGGCTTTCTATCCTTGTCCATTCCCGGCAATTTTCGGCAAAGACAGGAAGCGCTTGCAAGGCCACAGGCCGCACGGTGTGAAGTTTTCCGGGAATGAAAATGTTGGGGCCTTTTTTTCCTCCGTCGGCGTAGCAGTATCTGTGGTAGTTGTCAACGCAAAGGCGGAACACAAGGCAAAGGCCCCCGTCAAATTCTTTTGCGGCTTCTTTGTTTTGCAAAAGGCTTTCTATCGTAAACTGGGATTGCTTTACAGGAATGACTGTCTGGCCGTCAATTTTCCAAGCTAAAAGAAGGCCGTCGCAAGGGGCGCACAAATGGGAGCCTTCCATGTCAAATGGTCGTAAGCCCTCTTTTATTTTTCGCCTGAAAAATTCGTTGAAGGATTTTATTCCGTCCAACTGGTAGTCGTCCAAATTTATGTTGTTTTTTTTTGCGAAGCCCTTTATCAATTTGGCGGAAAATTTGGAGTCCAAAAATTTTCCGCACAATTTTGAAACGCCCCGGCTTGCCAAAAGTTTTAGAAGAAGGCGGCCTGGAATTGTCTTGTATAAAAAATTAAGGGTGTCCATAAAGGGTCACTGTTTTTTCATCACGATGAAAACCCAAGCCAGCGCCGCCGCTTCAAGCAGGCCCACAAGAATCATTAGCAAAACGCCTTTTGTTTGCGGTTTTTTAATTTGAATGCTGGACACAAAGAGGGAGCCGACAATCGCAAGGAACATAAAATACAAAAGCGTCAAGTCGGCGCTTGAGAAAATGTGAATCAAAAGAATTGTAGGAAAGACCAAGGCCGCGCTTGTCACAGGAAGTCCGATGAACATTTTGTTTGGGCCGCCTTCTTTTTTTTGCCGCTCCTCTTCAATCACATTGAAAAAGGCAAGGCGTATCATCGCCGCCAGCGCGTATAGAACGGCGATGGCGGTGAGAATTATTTTTATGATTGTGGATTTGTCGGCAAGGTGAAGAAATTTAAAGTCTGGAAAAATCGAAAATTCAATGCTGCTTCTGAGCATGGCGATTCCGATGCAAGCCGGCAAAATTCCAAAGGCGGCCAAGTCGGAAAGGGAGTCTATTTGAACTCCAAACTGTTTCATTTGGTCCGTGCGGTTTTTCTTTGTCCGCGCCACCTTTCCGTCAAAAGTGTCGCAAAGGCCGCAGAACATCAAGAAGAACATTCCCAAGTAAGGATGTCCAATGTCGTTCAAGCAGAGCATGATTCCCGTAGTCGCGGAAAGCATTGAAAGATAGGTGAGAATAACTGTGTAGTCGTAAAAACCAATCATAAAGAAGCCTCTTTGTTTTTCTTTAGACGAATGAATATGTATCCCAACAGAACCGTAAGAATGCTTATGGCGCTGCAAGTGTAAAATGAAATTCCCCGGCTTAAGATCGCAAGGGAATAGGCTCCGTCTTGTCCTTGCAGAGCCGAATGTCCGTAATACATCAAGTATTCTGAAATGCCGACGGCTCCCGGAACTGGAATGAAATTGGAGCCCATCACAGTGTATGTTTGGACGGCAAAAACTCTGGGGCCTTGCTCAAAACTTCCCCGCATGGCGTAGTGGCAAAAAACTGTGACCATAATTTGAGCCGTCCGCTGCGCCAAATTTAAAAGGTATGTTTTTGCCAAAAGGCCTTTTTTGCCGGAAACTGTTTGGACGCAGTTGTTGTAATTTTGAATCATGGTGTCAAGGCGGGTCTTGGCTCGTTCCGCCGCGGCGTTAAAGCGGAATTTTTTTATGACCGAAATCACAAGGTTTCCCACATTTAAAATAATCGCTTGGTTCTTTAAAAGAAGAATGAAGAAAAACGTAAGCGCCAGCATCATGGCGATTCCTATCAAAATCATAACTTTGCAAGGCAAGTCGTAGTTTGCGAAAACTCCCGGAAAAAAAACTATTGAAAGAACGCCAAGGGTTATGATGGCCAGCGTGTACATCGTCAAGTTTAGAATTAGCGAAACTGTGGCCGCCACTCCTGAAATTCCGTCTTTGCGCATAAAGTAGGCGCTGGCCGGCTGGCCTCCGCTTGCCGACGGCGTGATTGAAGAAAAGTAAATGTCGGCGGCGGCGTAAAGAAAGCCCCTCCGCTTTTTGGCGGGATAGCCCAAGGTTCTCAAAATCAAGACGAGCGCGCGGCCTTCAAAAAAGATGAAGCCCAGCATGCACAAGCAGGCCGGAATCAGCCAAACGGGAGACGCTTCTTTAATGTCTTTTGACAATTCGGCAATGGAAAGTCCGCTGTTGTAAAACAGCGCGTGTATCGTAAGAATCGAAAGACACAGCGAAAAGACCGCCCATAAAAGCTTTTTCTTCATTCCCAACGATTATAGCGCGAATTGCTATTTTAATAAAGGGGCTTTTGCGGGCCGCCGTCAATCGCGTCCGCTTAGTTTCAAGGCCAGTCGTATCGCGAAAACTTTTGAGCGTAAAAAAAACGCCTCCCGTAATCGGAAAGCGTTTTGGTTAGCAGGGGAGGGACTTGCCTTTCAGTCGCGGACATCGTGTCCGCTCCTTACAGGCCGCCTGCGCTCGCTGCCGCCGCCGTCCTTGGCGGCTCTTCGGCTGTCGCCGCGCTCGCTCCGTTTCAAGTCCCAGTCGATTTTACCGCAAGCGATTTAAAAACAAAAAACCGTTTCCATTGTGGAAACGGTTTGCATAGCAGGGGAGGGACTTGAACCCCCGGCCTTCGGGTTATGAGCCCGACGAGCTTCCAACTGCTCCACCCTGCGTCGTGTGTCCGAATACTCTAGCGCTTTTGCTTTTTTTTGTCAAGAGATTTTGTTGACGTATGTCGCTTCGCCGATTCTTTGTCCCATCTTTACCGGGCTTTCAATTCCCTGCCGTGACTTTTGCAAAATGCCTTCGTCTATTTTTGCCGCGCCTTTTTTTAAAAGCAAAATTATCGTCGAACCGCCGTATTCAAAATAGCCTTTTTCTTGTCCGCGGACAACAAGCGACTCGCCGTGATGGTTCACGATTTTTCCAACGAGCATGGCGCCCACTTCCATTTGAACAAAAAGTCCAAAGTTGGGGCTTTGTATTGCAGTCCATTCGCGGCAGTTTTCCGCAAAGACCGGAAGCGAGCGCAAGGCGATTGGCCGCACGGTGTGCAGCTTTCCGGGAATAAAAACATTCGGGCCTTTTTGCCCGCCGTCGGCGTAGGCGTATCTGTGGTAGTTGTCAACGCAAAGGCGAAATACCAGGCAAAGGCCTCCGTCAAATCGCGCGGCCAAGTCTTTGTCTTGTAAAAGGGAATCAATAGTAAATTGCGACTGCTTTACAGGAATTACCGTTCCTTCTTGTATATTCCAAACTAAAAGAAGTCCGTCGCACGGCGCGCACAAAATGTTTTTGTCCATAACAAAAGGCCTGCGTCCGTCTTTTATCTTTCGCCTAAAAAATTCGTTAAAGCTTTTTATTCCGTCAAGCTGGTATTCTTCTAAATTTATTTTGTTCTTTTTAGAAAATCCTTTTATAAGTTTTGCGGAAATGCGCGAGTCCAAAAATTTTCCGCAAAGTTTTGAAACATCGCGGCCCGCCAAAATTTTTAGGACTGCGCGGCCAAAAATTGTCTTGTATAAAAAAGAAAGAGCGTCCATAAAAAAGTCACTGCTTTTTCATCACGACAAAAACCCATGCGAGCGCGAGTGCTTCCATAAGGCCGATTAAAATCATTATTAGAATATGTTTTGTCGAAGGCTTTTTTATTTGAACGCTAGACACGAACAAAGCGCCCACAATCGCGAGGAACATAAAATACAAGAGCGTAAGATCCGCGCTTGAAAAAATGTGAACCAAAAGAATTGTGGGGAACACAAGCGCCGCGCTTGTTACCGGAAGGCCCACGAACATTTTGTTTTCGCCGCCCTCTTTTTTTTGCCGTTCCTCTTCAAGAACGTTAAAGTATGCCAAGCGAATCATCGCCGCAAGAGCGTACAAAACGGCTATGGCCGTAAGAATCACTTTTATGGTCGCGGACTTGTCGGCGAGGTGAAGAAATTTAAAGTCAGGAAAAATTGAAAATTCAATGCTGCTTCTAAGCATTGCGATTCCGATGCAAGCCGGCAAGAGGCCAAAGGCCACCAAGTCCGAAAGCGAGTCAATTTGAACGCCAAAGCGTTTCATCTGGTCGGTGCGGTCTTTTTTTGTGCGCGCGACCTTTCCGTCAAAAGCGTCGCACAAACCGCAGAACATTAGGAAAAACATTCCAAGGTATGGATGGCCGATGTCGTTTAGGCAAAGAACGATTCCCGTTGTGGCGGAAAGCATCGAAAGATAAGTTAAAACTACCGTGTAGTCGTAAAAGCCAATCATAAGTTTTTATCACTCCTCCGTGTTTTTTTTCAATCTAATTAAAATGTATCCCAAAATTACGGTAAAGATGCTTATGGCGCTGCAAGTGTAAAACGAAATTCCTCGGCTTAAAAGCGCGAGCGAATAAGACGCCTCGTCGCCAAGCATCGTTGAATGTCCGTAATACATCAAGTATTCCGAAATTCCCACCGCTCCAGGAACTGGAATGAAGTTTGAGCCAATCACCGTGTATGTCTGGACAGCAAAAACTCGCGGGCCGTCCATAAGACTTCCGCCCATGGCGAAATGGCAAAAGACCGTGACCAAAATTTGCGCCGCCCTTTGCGCCAAATTTAAAAAAAATGTTTTTGTCAAAAGTCCTTTTTTGCCCGCGGCCGTCGCGACACAATTGTTGTAGTTTTCAATGGTGGAGTCAAGGCGGGCCTTTGCTTTTTCTGCCGCGGCCTTAAAGCCGAACTTTTTTATCGCCTTAACTATAAGGCTTCCGACTTTTAAAATCACGCTTTGATTCTTTAGAAGCAAAATAAAAAAAACTGTCATCGCGAACATTATCGTGATTCCGAACAAAATCATTATCTTGCACGAAAGTTCATATTTAAAAAAAATGTCAGGAAAGCAGATTACGGAAACAAAGCCTAGCGTGATAATCGCAAGCGTATACATCGTAAGGTTTATGATGAGCGTGACTGTTGCCGCCGCGCCAGAAATTCCGTCCTTGCGCATAAAGTAGGCGCTTGCCGGCTGCCCGCCGCTGGCCGACGGAGTGATAGAAGAAAAGTAAATGTCGGCCGATGCGTAAAGAAAGCCCCTTCGTTTTTTTGCGGGATATCCTAACGTTCGCAAAATCAAGACAAGCGCGCGTCCTTCAAAAAATATGAACGCCAACATGCAAAGGCCGGCCAAAAAAAGCCAGCGCGGCGACGCTTCCTTTAAGTCCTGCAAGAACTCGGGCAGAGAAAGTCCGCTGTTGTAAAAAAGCGCGTTTATTGTCAGTATTGAAAGGCAGAGCGAAAAGACCGCCCACAAAACTTTTTTCTTCATTCTAAAAAAAATTATAGCGCAAAGACGGCTGCATTGCTATAGCGGAGAAGGGGGGAGGGGCTTGAACTCCCGGGGTTCGGGTTATAAGCCCGATGCGCTTGCAACTGCTCCTCCCTGCGTCGTGTGTCCCAACGCTTTGGCGCTTTTTTTTGCGCAAGGATTTTGTTTGAGCGTTTGTTGACTAATAGAGGCTTGGCGGCTAAAATACGACTTTGGAGTTTATATGAAATTGGTGAAAAAATTATTTTTGGTGGCCGCTTTTTTTGCGACGCTTCCGCTTGTGGCGCAACAAGCCGGCGGCAATGGACTTGAGGTAAGGTCAGTCGCCTCAAAGGAAGTCGAGCTTTACGTTCTTGGAGCCTCCAACAAGTGGAACCAGCCGATGCAGCTTGTCTTTTTTAACGAAAAGTATTCCATTCCTTACATGGACTTGGAAGTGGCCTTTTACTTTTTTGACAAGGCTTTGGAATTTATAGAAGCGGACGAGGGCCACGACCATAAATATGAAGTCAACGGAAATACAGCGGTTTTTTCTCGGGAAAACGGAGCGTCCGCTCGCTTTGACGCAAGCGACGGCAGCATTGTTTTTTCAGAATACGACATGATATGCAAATTTTCTTCCGCCAAAAACGGAGGAGACCTTTTGACAAACTATCCGTATCAAAAAGACGAAAACGGAAACGTTTTAAAAAACGCTCGAGGAGCTCCCCTTGTCGCGCTTATGGAACGCTCGCCGCAAAACGCGGCGGCAAAACAAAGCGGACGGCTTAAAATCGACCTTTACAAAAAATATGGAATACCAATGTATGTTTACCAAGGTGATTTTTTCTTGCCTGTTTCCACAATCTCAGACTTGTTTTTTAGCGAATACGGCTTGTGCATGGCTTACAACGGCGCCTCTTTGTTCTTGCTGCAAGCCTCCGCTCCGTTTGAAGACAAGACAAAAAACGCAAGCGGTAAAACAATCGAGCGACTTTTTTACAAGGGCAATAAAAAAAATTACGACACTGATCTCGCGCTTTATAACTACCAAGAGCTTGTTTTGATGCTTGAATTAAAATACGGCCTTACAGACCAAGCTTTGGAAGACGCGCGTTACGACAAATTTTTTGAAGAGAACGGATTAAAAAAGCGGCTGCTTTCCGGAAAACCAAAAATCGCGGAAGCGGCTCTAAAAGAATTTATAGTGATTTATCTTGACGACATGCATTGCGTCATGAAGGCCGCGAACCCTTATGTAGGAAAGTCTTTTGAAACCAGACTGCTGCTTGACGCCGAAATTCCCAAAACTGAATATTGGAAGCCCTTCCTTGAAGGAATTTCGCGGGACAAAGAAGCGCGCGCCCGATCAAGCGCCGTTGACAGAATGGGAAATCCAATTCCATATATGGAAATTGGAAACACCGCCTATGTCACTTTTGATTCATTTGAAAACATTGGAGACAACCATCAGTTGTATTACACGCAAGCGTTCCAGGAGCAGATGGACAGTCTTTTGAGCGAAAGCGACATTGTGGCCATCGTTAGCTACGCAGATTCGCAGATCAACCGAAAGAACAGTCCAATCAAAAACGTCGTCATTGATTTTAGCCTTAACACTGGCGGAAGCCTTGACGCGGCCATGTATTTTTTAAGCTGGGTCCAGGGATACGCCAAACTTGACATTGCCAACAGCAAGATAGGCGCTGAATATTCAAACACATACCGCGCGGACATTGATCTTGACGGAATGATTGGCGCCCGGGATTCACTCGCTTCTAGGCCTCTCAATATTTACTGCCTTGTAAGTTCCTCGACTTTTTCTTGCGGGAACTTGCTTGCAAGCTGCTTAAAGGAAAGCAAGGCCGCAAAGCTAATTGGAAGAAAAACCGGCGGCGGCGCCTGCGCTGTCCAAGCCTGCGTCACTCCTGACGGAACGGTCTTCACTTTTTCCGGCAACTACAAATTTTCCGCTGTCAGAAACGGAAAGTATTTTGACATTGACGCAGGCGTTGAGCCTGACTATCCAATCGATGAGCCAAAAAAACTTTACGACCGCGCGTGGCTTTCCGATTACATAAACGGACTAAAATAGGGTTGTTTCTTTTTCGTTTTGAACTTTATAGTCGCGGAAAGAAAAGC
>CALDIB010000100.1 GCA_937902125.1 uncultured Treponema sp. | reverse complement strand
GGGGACAAAAACGCGTCGGTTGCCGCCGCCTTTTTGTCCTGACGAGTTTCTTTCTGAAACTCGCATATTGGACTGGTCCGCTCGCGCGGACTTAAAAAGCCGCTCGAAAGTTGAAACTTCCTTCGCGTCTTTTTATAATGTGGGGGACAAAAACGCGTCGGTTGCCGCCGCCTTTTTGTCCTGACGAGTTTCTTTCTGAAACTCGCATATTGGACTGGTCCGCTCGCGCGGACTTAAAAAGCCGCTCGAAAGTTGAAACTTCCTTCGCGTCTTTTTACTAATAAGGAGAAATTATGCAAAACTACAAGATTAAAATCACGTTTCCTTCAGGAAAAACAATCGAGGCCGCCACTGGCTCCACGCCCGCGGACTTTATAAACGAGTTTGACGAAAAGCCCGAAAAGATTTTCGCCGTCCGGGTGAACAACGAGCTTTGTTCCCTCAACCGCGGCCTGTTCGTGGACTGCTCTTTGGAGCCGGTATTGATGTCCAGCAAGGACGGAAGCCAGGTTTACAGGCGCACGCTTTGCTTCATACTTGCCGCGGCCGCCCATGAGTTGCAGCCGGACAACAATGTAATAATAGAAAACTCCTTTGGCTACGCTTACTACTACTCATTCCAAGACGGAAGCGAGGTTCCCGAAAAATTTGTGAGCGACTTAAAGGACAAGATGGATTCAATCATAAAGAAGAATGTTCCCATTGAGACCCACATGATTTCCTACGAACAGGCCGTTCAAACATTTGAAAAGCTGGGCCTTTTGGAAACCCGCAAGCAGCTTAACTATGTTTGCCCTCCCCGCGTTCAAATGAATACCATCGGAGAATACACCGACCTTTACTACGGCCCGATGCTCATTTCCACAGGAACGCTGGGAGCCTTCAAGCTTCAAAAATACAAAAACGGCTTTTTGATTTTATTCCCCTCAAGCTCCAAACCCACCGAGATTCAGGAATTCAAGGAATACCCGGTTTTGTTCGACACTTACGCGCGGGGCAAAAAGTGGGGAAAGCAAATCGGAGTCACCAGCGTAGCCTCCCTTAACGAGCTTGTAAGCCGCCGCGAGGCCGACGAGTTCATAAACATTTCCGAAGTCTTCCAAGAAAAATGCATTTCCGACATCGCAAGCCAAATCCACAACAGAAACTCTTGCCGCCTTGTCTTGATAGCGGGCCCTTCAAGTTCCGGCAAAACCACCAGCGCCAAAAAGCTGGCCATGGAATTGCAGGCCATCGGCTACAAGCCCAAGGTCATAAGCCTTGACGACTACTATGTGGGCCGAGACCGCACTCCCAAGGACGAAAACGGAAACTACGACTACGAATGTCTTGAGGCGCTGGACATTGAGCTTATAAACCAAAATCTTTTGGACTTGTTCGCCGGAAAAAAAGTGGAGCTTCCAAGCTACAACTTTGTCACGGGAAGCCGGGAATACAAGGGAAAGACCTTGCAACTGGCCGCCAACGACATTTTGATTATGGAAGGAATTCACGGCCTGAACGACAGGCTCACTCCCCTTGTAAAGTCAGACCTTAAATTCAAGCTTTACCTTTCGGCCTTGACCCAGCTTAACATCAACGAGCACAACAGAATTTCCACCAGCGACAACCGCTTGATTCGCCGCATTGTCCGCGACAACAACTTTAGAGGAAAGAGCGCCGCGGCCACAATCGCGATGTGGGATTCAGTGCGACGAGGCGAGCGCTTGCACATCTTCCCCTTCCAGAACAACGCCGACGCGATTTTGAACACCGCGCTGGACTACGAGCTTTCTGTGCTTAAGGTTTACGCGGAGCCGCTTTTGCGCTGCATTCATCCCGGCCAAAAGGAATACTCGGAGGCTTGCCGCCTCTTGCGCTTTCTAAACGCCTTCCCGCCCATTCCGGCCACGGCCGTTCCAGACCGCTCGATCATCCGAGAGTTCATCGGCGGCAGCGCGTTTAAGTACTAAAGCCGCTCGTATTGGCGTTCGAAAAACCAAAACGGGTATTTCGAGCGGTTTCACCGCGTCCGTCGGACGCTGCGGTTGCAAGCCCAAGACGCGGCGAAAAAAACGGAAGCGGAGTTCCGGGACGAAAAAAATTCTGCACAAGCGAAGCGCGGAAGCCTTTTTTCGGCCCGGGTTTCCGCTGGGAGTTTTTTTCGCCGCTAGTTGTATTTTGAAGTCACAATATCATCGAGGGCTTTGGCTTCGAGTTTTTTTTGCTCGGACCTAAAGGCCTCGTATTGGCGTTCCTTTAGTTTTTTGATTGATTCGTGCTTTTGCATGGCGGCGTTAAATGCGGCGCGCTTTTCTTCCGTGACGATTTTGGCCTGGGCCATGTCGCTCATAAGCTTTTCTTGCTGAATTTTTATAAAAGAATAAAATTGCTGGGTTCTTGCCATGTCGCCAAAATCGCTTTGGCCGGCCGACATTTTTTTTGTGGCGACATATTGCTTGGCCAAGTCGTCAAGGCCTTCTTGAATTTTAGCCTCGGCTTGAACGGCTTTTCCCAATTCTATTTGCGCTTGGTCTTGCTCATACTTTCTTAAATTTAAAAGCTTCTCAAGCTCAAAGACAAATTTTTTCAAGAGTCCGCCTCAGAAGCGCCTTGGGAATCGCCGCCTTTTTTGGCTTCGCGGCCGTCCACCACTTGCGCCACGGTGGGAATTGAAAGCGCCGGCGCCTCCTGATATTCTTCCTCAGGAATTTCAATTCCAGTCAAGGCGGAAAGTTTGTCCAAAGTTTCTTTCATCGGACAAGCGTCGCTTTCCTCTTGCTTTAGAAAGTCTTCTATTTCTTCATGCTTTTCGATGGCCGCGTCAATGGCGGCGCTGGCGCCTTTGGCGTAGGCGCCGGTGGTTATCATCAATTCGTTTTGCTGGTAGGTGGCCATCCACTGCCTTAAAAGGCCGCAAGCCTCACGGGTTTTCTTTCCTGTGACGCGGCGGCTCAAACGGCTCACGCTGGCCAAAACGTCTATGGCGGGATAATGGTAGGCTTGGGCAAGGGCGCGGTTAAGGACAATGTGGCCGTCAAGAACGCCTCTAACAGTGTCGGCGATAGGGCCGTTCATGTCGTCGCCTTCAACCAAAACCGTGTAAAAAGCGGTGATTGAGCCTTTGTCGTTGGTTCCCGCGCGCTCAAGCAATTTTGGAATCATGTCAAAGACGCTGGGAGGAAAGCCTTCCCTCGCGGGAGGCTCGCCGGCCGCCAAGCCGATTTCCCTCTGGGCTTGGGCAAAGCGGGTCACAGAGTCGAACATGAACATGACGTTCTTTCCTTGGTCCCTAAAATATTCGGCTATGGCGGTTGCCACATACGCCGCGCGCAAACGGCAAATGCTGGGCATGTCGCTTGTGGCCAAAACAACCACGGAGCGCTTCAAGCCCTCTTCGCCCAAATCCCGGCGCAAAAAGTCTGGAGCCTCGCGGCCTCGCTCGCCCACCAGCGCGATGACGTTAATGTCGGCGTTTGTGTTTCTGGCCATCATGCTTATCAAGGTTGACTTTCCGACGCCGGAGCCCGCGAAGATTCCAAGGCGCTGGCCGGCGCCCACAGTCAAAAGCGAGTCTATGGCGCGAACGCCTGTAGTGATTCTGCGGTTTATGTCCTTTCTTGACAAAGCGTCGGGCGCCGGAGCTTGGGCGGGATAAAGGCATTCAGCGTTGATGTCGCCCTTTCCGTCAATGGGCTTTCCGGTGGCGTCAACCACACGGCCAAGCAAACCCATGCCCACAGGAACTTGCAAGGTGCGCCCGGATGCCACCACTTCCGTTCCAACTTCAATTCCCCGAGTGTCGCCAAAGGCCGTAAGTTTTACGGTGGTTCCCTCAAGGCCAACGACTTCGGCAAGCATTTCTTTTTTTAGGCTTTCGATTCTGATTGAGCAAATTTCTCCGATGACGGAACGGGGGCCTTCGCTTAAAATTTCAAGGCCGTTCACCGCCTTCACTTTTCCGATGTATAAAATGGTTTCGGAGTTTTCAACCTTTTTGAGATACTTGTCTAAATTGAATTCCACATTGTATGTCGATTTCACGGTCCCCACCCAAATCGCCGGCCGGCGCTTTTACGAACCGGCCAAATCGGACTTGGCCACAGTCTTAATCGGCGACACTTCCAAAATCTTTTCTTCAAGCTCAGTCAACTGGCTTGAAATGCGGGCGTCAATGGCGCCAAAGTCCGTTTCCACAATGCAGCCGCCGCTTTCAACGGTGGAATCTTCCATAACGGTAATTCCCTTTACGGCTTCCACCCGCTGAATGAAGTCTTGTATGTGCTCTGTCGTAAGCTGAACGTCGGCAAGATTAACGCGGATTGTCACGTCGCCCCGGCCCTTCACTTTTTTTAGCGCGGAAAGGACGTTGCTCAAAATGACGCTCTTTTGGTTTTCGCTTATGACCTTAACAATCTTTCTGGTTATTAAAATGACAAGCTCCACAATTTGACGCTCGGTTTCGTTAAGGATTTCCTCGCGGCGCTGCATCACAGAGTCAACGATTTTTCGCATTCGCTCCACAAGGCGGACGGCCTCGGCGTATCCATTTTGAAAGCCTTCTTCGCGGCCCTGCTCGTATCCTTCTTTTGCGGAATCGCTCTTAAGCTTTTCAACTTGGCTTTTTGCCTCGTCAATCAATTTTTGGGCTTCCGCTTGCGCGGCTTTCTGAGTTTCTTGAGCGGCGGTCTCCGCGTCGGTCTTTATAATTTGCGCTTGGTCTGTCTGCCTCTTGACTTCGGCAAAGGCCGCGTCCTCGGCCTTTTTCACAATTTCGTCCGCCTGCCGTTGGGCTTCGGAAAGCATGTTCTGCTTTTCAATTTCCCAATTCTTTTTAAACTCTTCCGCCTCCCGCCTAAGGTCGTCCGCTGTGGGGCCTGTGTATTCCGGCTCGGCCACCTCCTCAACGGTTTCTTCCACCGGCGCGTAATCGCGGTAAAGCTTTAGAGTGACAACGTCTTTTTTGTCGTCCTTAAATTCAAGGGGCCTAAAAACTGATTTTGCCATTTACTTCCTCTAAAACTTTTAAGATACAAGCTCGTCCTCGCCGGAACGGGCAATGACAATGTCGCCTTTTTCTTCCAAGCGGCGGATTGTGGAAACAACTTTCTGCTGGGATTCTTCCACGTCCTTTAGGCGCACAGGTCCCATAAACTCCATGTCTTCCTTGAGCATGCTGGCGGCGCGCTTGGACATATTGTGGAAAATCTTGTCTTGAACTTCCGCGTCCACAGACTTGAGCGCCTTGGCCAATTCCTGAGTGTCCACTTCGCGAAGAACGCGCTGAATGGAACGGTCGTCCAGCATGACGATGTCTTCGAATACGAACATTCGCTTTTTGATTTCTTCCGCCAAATCTGGATCTTCTTCTTCCAAAGATTCGATGATGGCCTTTTCGGAAGAACGGTCAACAAGGTTAAGGATTTCAACGATGGACTCGACGCCGCCCGCCGCGGTGTAGTCTTCGCTGGACAAGGTTGAAAGCTTCTTTTCAAGAACGCGCTCAACTTCGCGCAAAACGTCAGGGCTTGTTCTGTCCATGGTGGCAAGGCGCTTTGAAACTTCCGGCTGAATTTCTTCAGGCAAGTTCTGCAAAATGACGGCTGCCTTGGCCGGTTCCAAATAAGCCAAAATCAAGGCTATGGTCTGGGGATATTCCTGCT
Source organism: uncultured Treponema sp. (assembly GCA_937902125.1). Lineage (GTDB taxonomy): Bacteria > Spirochaetota > Spirochaetia > Treponematales > Treponemataceae > Treponema_D. The sequence goes on along the minus strand of CALDIB010000100.1, from coordinate 21,136 downwards.
GAATGAAGTTCAAAAGGTGCGCCGGGTCAGTGCGGCGGATAAAGTCAAAGGGACGAACCTGCAAACTTGAGGTCAAGCGGTTTATGATGTCGATGGCCTTTTGGCTTCCCAAAGATTTTTCAAGCAATTCGCGGGCATAGTCGATGCCGCCCGTCGTAATGAAGTTTTGGGCGTTCATCAAGTCTTGGAATTCTTCCAAAACCTGGTCTTTGATTTCCGCGTCAATCGTTTCAAGGCGGGCGATTTCAAAAGTCAAAGTTTCAACTTCGTCTTCCCGCAAGTGCTTCATTATTTCCGAAGAAACGTCGCTTCCTACCGAAACCAAGAAAATCGCGGCCTTTTGCCGGCCGGTGAGACTTTTAAAATCCTTGGCTCCGCCCTTTTTGTTGGCGGACGCCGGCTTTAATTGAGGCTTTGGAGATGATTTTGGTTTTGCCGCTTCGTCTGACATTTTATATTCCCCTATTTATCCTTGCTAAGCCAAGCGCTCAAAACTGAAGCCACTTTGTCAGGATAATTGTCAATGGCGCTTCTGATTTGGGCTGCAGGCGCCGCCATCTTCTTTTCAAAGGCCTTCCTTTCTCCGGCAACGTCTCTATATATATTTCGGACTTTTCCGAATCTTTCTAAAGTCTCAAGCACTTGAATTTCGTCCCGAACTTCCGCCGGATTGTTGGGATTGTATTTGGTTCCAAGCTTGCGCATGGCCTTTAAAAGCTTTCGTTTTTCGCCCTCGTTAAGGTAGTCCATGACGCTTTCGGCGGCGGCGGGGTCCAGTTCGCCAAACAAAATGGCGGCCTTCTTTTTTCCAGGAATCCCCTTCTCGGAGGTCATCTCAAAATTCAATTCTTGCCTTGTCATAAAATCCCCATTAAACTCCTACAGTTCTGCGAGTTTTGCGGAGCGAAACTCGCAGAATAAAAAATGGCTTCGCCATTTTTTATTCCTCCATCAACCAAGTGCGGATAAGCATGGCCACGTCCTCAGGATGCTCTTTTGCCATGGCGATGGCGTTCTCCTGCAATTCGGCGCGCTTTCGCTCTTCCACCGACATCGTGACTTCCACGCCCTCTTCCTTGGCTTCCCAAAGCGCCTGGTCGCGGGCGGCCTGCTGCTTTCTGAGCAATTCCTCTTCCCGAAGGCGGCGCCTTCTTTCCATCTCGCGGCTGATAAAGCGATACAAAATAAAGATGGCCAAAATCGCCGCCAAGCCGATGAGAACCAAAATTATCGTCAAGCGGGTTTGGCGCGCCTTGCGGATGGCCGCGTCTTCCGCCTCAAATTGGGCGCTTCTGTCAAAGGGAATGTTTGTCACCGTTACCTTATAGCCTTTGGCGCGATCGTAGCCGATGGCGTTTTGAATGTAGTCGGCCCACTGCTCAAGCTGCTCTTTTGGAACAGGCGCGTAGTCCCGCTCGATTTTTCCGTTATCGTCAAAGACCGGATTGTGATTTTTGTCGTATTTTTTAGTCCAAATTCCGTCCACGTTCACCGAAACAGTGACTCTTCCAAAGCGGGGGCTTTCTTCCCTGTGAATCACGTCAGTGTTTATGGCGTTGTTTTGGGTCACGCCGGTTTCAGTCTGCTTTCCGATTACGTTGGACATGTCGGAATAAACCGGCGGGTTTTGCCCTTCCACTCCGGCCGGGCCTTGGGGATTGAAGCCGGTTCCCTGCCACTCCCGGGTGACGGTCTGCTGGCTTACAGGAAGGGTGTCCCTAAATTCTGAATCGTCGTAAGGCGTGTCGGGATTGTCCTCGCGGATTGTGATTGGGTGGTAAACCGTGGAATCCTTGGTTTCCTTGGAAAAATCCATGTCGATTTTAATGTTCAGGTCGCGGACGCGGTCGCTGGTGAGCGTGCTTTGCAAGGCCTTGAGGATTTGGGCGCGGTAGTGGGCTTCCCCCTCCCTAATCAACTTTTCCTGCTTTTTAACCAAGTCAAGGCGGTCGCTTTCGGTCATGCCCTCAAAGTCGTTTAATATGTTTCCTTCGGAATCGGTGATAATGCAGTTTTCCGCGGTCAAGCCTTCCACCGCGCTCATAATAAGGCGCTGGATTCCCAAAATTTTCCTGCGGTTTGTGAGCAAGTCGCTCGTGGGCATTTGCTTGATTATGACGCTGGCGGTCACAGGCTTTTGGTCGGCTCTGAAAAGCTTGTCTTCGGGAAGAACAAGGGTGACGTCGGCAAAGGCCACGTCGTCCAGCGCCTCGATGTGCTGCTTTAAGGTTTTGGTTATGGCTTGCTGAAGCTTTACGTTTTGGTCGGCGTCGGTGGTTGACCACCCCCTGTCAAAGAAGGAGGCGAAGGGATCCACGCTGGCGGGAACAAGGCCCTCGGTTATGAGAATGTCCCGCATTTTTGTGGCGGTCTTTTCGTCAGGAACAGAAATGTAGCCCGCGTCGCTGACCGTGGCCTGAACGTTTTCTTGGTCAAGGCGGGTTAAAATTTGCGCTTGCATGTCTCCAGTCACAGGCGCGTTGAAAAGCCTGACTGTTGTCGGAGTTGAAGAGACGCGGAACATGACGGCCACCGCCACAATGACGACGACGGCTATTCCAATGATGATTCCTTTTTGAATTTTTGACCACTTGGCCCACGCCGCTTTAGCGCTGTCGCCAAGTTTTTTGAGCCATTCGTTCATCATGCCCCTCCCGTGAACGAATTACAATAATATTATTATACAATTGTAGCATACTTGCGTAAATAATGCAAGAAGAATATAGAAAAAAATATAAAAAAGCCCGCAAACGGGCCGTCTCAAGCCAATCGGACTGGCAAAAACGGACGCTCCCAGTCGCGGCTGCTTTTGCGCGCTTTTTTTGTCGGTTTACTAAAATTTCTTCCTAATGCTAAATTAGCTAAGCGCGCCTTGACCGTTCCTACTTTAATTCCACGCTGACAGACTCAAAGCCAAAGGGCTTCATCAGGGCGGCTATGACTTGCTTGGCCCGCGCGTCGGCGTCGTCCAAAAGGCCGTCCGCCAAAATTTCTTCGGCGGCCTCCCGCTTGGCGGCCTCTATTTGGTCAAAGACTTCTTGGGTGCTGATGCGGTTGAAAAGCCTTTGCTGCTCGTCAAAAACCTCTTGGCTTTGAATGTCGTTCCCCAGCAAAACCGAAGGCGGAATCTTGACAAGCAAGGCCTTTCCGTCGGCGGACAATTCTATCTCAATGTCGCGAATGTTTTCTATCCCCGCGCGCAAAACGCCGGAATAGCGGACAATGCTAAAGGCCTTTGTCACCGCTCCCCGCTTTTTTATGGTCACAATGTCGCTGTAGCGCATTTTGTAAAGAACCAGTTCGGCGCATTCCGAAAGTTCCCGCTCCACGGCGGCCCGCTTGTTTTGGACACTGGCTTGCCGGAATTTTGAAAGCGACCAGACCGCAAGCAAAAACGCCGCCGCCGCGATTAAAACGATTGTCACGGCGCGCAAAACGACCTTTGCCGCCAACGACCGGGCGAAGCTTTCTCCGCCAGAAGAATTGGACCTTGCTTTTTTTTCATTCATAAAAAATATTTTAGCGCGCAAGGCGGCTTTTGGCAAATAAAAAATCGGGGCGTCTCTAGAAATCCACTAAAGAGTCTTTGCGGCGATTGCCGTTTTAAGTCGTCGCAATGTCAAAAGCGCCTCTAAAAACCGCAATTTTTAGAAGTTGCCGTCGGCTTGAAAGAATCCTTTTTTTTCATTATCTTGTAGGAATGAACATAGCCGCGTCAACAAGCAATCGGACATTTTTAAACTCGCTTTTAAAAGAGGCCGCCTTTGGAAAAATTCAAAGCGCCATAAATCTTAACGAAGAAGGGGTTTTGGCGGAATGCAAGGCGGCGGACGGAAATCTTTTTTCCCCGTCGGCGGCCTTTTCTTTTAGCCCCTTTAGATTTGACGGAACCGAAGTTGAAAGCCAAAGCGCTCAAGTTCTTTTTACAGGAAAGGGCTTTGACGGACGGGCGCTTTTAGGAATCATTCAAGGCTCCGACAAGGCCGAGGCCGCCCGCGCGGTCTTCGCCTTGTCCGCCTGCGAAAGCCAAGCCATAAAGGAAGGCCGGGCTCTTCCGGCAAACGGCGCGGGGGGCGTTTTATACAAGCAGACAAAAAACAAAATAAGCCTCTTGTTCTTGCCTCAAAACATTTTTGACTTTGCCGCCCGCAACGCCAACGAAGAGGACTTCGCGGCGCTTCAAGGCCTTTGGCAGGACAAAAACTTAAAGGGGCCAAGGGCCTTGGCCTTTGTCCGCGCCGCCTTGATTTACCAAACCCTTTCTGGCGCCCTTCCCTTTCCCGCAATCAAACTTGAGGAACGGCAGGCCGACATCTTGGACGCGCGATACCTGCCCCTTAAAAACAAGGTGAACGGAATCAACCCAAAATTGGACCAAAGCGTTTCCTACGCCCTTGAATACGGAAGCGCGGCCTTTGAAGAAAAGCTCAAAAGTTCAGGCTTTAGCCAAGGCCAAGAGGAAGGCAAAATAGAATGGCTTGACAAAGACTTTCCCCTGGAGGAATTGGCCGCCGAATTGGGCCTTTCCCCGGACGGCAGCGTTCGCGGCGTGGAGCGAAAAAGCCAGGTCAGCCAAAAAGAATTTGAGGAGGCGGCCAAAAAGCTCCTTCAAAAAAAGAGCGCCCGCGCGGCGGCCAGCAGGACTTTAAGGCGCAACAGGGCCTTGTTCGTCGCGGGAATTTTTTTAATCGCCGCAAGTTTTTTTTTCGCGCGCTCGGTTCACAAGGACAAGATGGGCCGCCCCACCACAATTTCCTTAAGCGCGGGAGAGACGGCGGAAGTTTTCTTTAGCGGCCTTCACAACATGGACACAATTTCCATGCAAGCCGCCAGCAAGGGAAGCGAGGCGCGCTCTTACGTGGATTCCACAAGCAACTTATATGTGGCGAGCAAAATGCGGGACGCTTTCAGCCAGAGCGTCGGAACCGTAACGCCTGAAACATACTTGTTCAGAAGCGACCTTGAGGACAAGTGGATTTACGGCATAAGCAATTTTGAGATTTCAGAAGACGGAATGAATTGGAAAGAGGCGGACAACAGAAAAAGCGCCCCCCTTTACAAGCAGAATCCCCTTCCGCTAAAAAACGAAGAGGGCGAGAAAAAAACAATTTGGGTCCGCTTTTTCAAAGTTCACAACGAAGGAATGGAAAGCGACATAAGCGCGGAAAAGATTCAAGGACAGGTCCAGCTGACATTCAAGAACAAACGCTGGCTTGTCACCGGCCTTGACCTGCCCGCGGAGACAAAAGAGCATTCAATGGCCGACTTTAAAAGCCTGCGAAAAAGCGCCTTGGAAGCCGCGGAGGGAGACCCCCTTTTGGCCGCGGACATTCTTAGAAAAAATTACGATTGGATTCCCAACGCAAAAGAAATGGCGGCCGCCAGAATCGAACATGAAACGAGGATGAAGAAAAATGATTGAACAGCCTATAAACGACCAGGCGCTTCTCAAGGAGCTTGAAGGCGTGGAGCCTGACGGAATGACGGTATTTGTGGCCGGAGACGGAATGTTCAGGGGAGCGCTTTACAACGGAACCAGAATGGTGAACCAAATGCGCGCCCAGCACAATTTGGGCGTTTTGGAAACCTTGGTTTTAGGCCAAGCCTGCCTTTGCGCCGCGCTGATGATTCAAACCATGAAGGGCCGGGAGCATTTGACATTTCGCTACGACACGGACGGCCCGGCGGCGGGCTTTTCCGTGGAAGCCGACTCAAGCGGCTATGTTCGCGGCTACATTTTCCAAGACAGAATTCCCATCGAGCGCGAAATAAGTTCTTGGGACTTGACGGACTTTTTTGGCGGCGGAGTCGTTTCCATCACCAGAGACAAGGAAGGCGCCAAGGCTCCCCAAACGGGAACGACAGAAATAAAATTCCGCAACATAGCCAAGGACTTGGCCTGGCACTTTGCCAAATCAGAGCAAACCAACACGGCCTTCAACACAGGAATCCAGTTTGACAAACAGGGCCGGGTCATCGGCGCCGGCGGCCTTTTCATGCAGGCGCTTCCAGCCACGGGCGGACAAAAAGAAGACAACAAGGTGGAAGCGGAAGCAATCAAGGACGCGTTAATTCAAAACGCGGAGCGCGCTTTTGGAGCCTGCCCTTCCTTGGGCCAATGGTTCAGCGAAGGCCAAACGAGAGAGCCTTTGATAAAGGGCTTGTTCCGCGAATTCGATCCAAAAATCGTCTTGGAGCGGAGCGTGGTCTTTGACTGCCCTTGCAGCGCCCAAGGCTTCGCAACCTCAATCAAGCGCATCGGAGCGTCCGAGCTTGAAGACATTTTGGCCAACGACCCCGACCCCATAGAAGTCAGCTGCAAAAATTGCGGCAGCCTCTACAGGATTCCAAAATCAATGCTAAGGTAAAAAAAAGCGGCAAGGCCAAACGGCGAAAGGCTTGACCTTGAGTCCGCTTTGAAGTTGGCCGGAAAAAGACGCGCGCGCAAGCGCGTCGTCTTTTTCCTATTTGTGCAGTATAAACTCAACCCTGCGGTTCTTCCACCAGTTGGCCGTGTCGCTAAGGTCAGCCACAGGCTGGCTTCCGCCCTTTCCTTCCGACGACAAGCGGTCGGCCTTGATTCCGTATTCAACCAAGCGCTCTTTTACAAAAGCGGCTCTGGCGTTTGAAAGGTTCAGCAAAATTTCATCCTCGCCCTTGGCGCCGGTCTTGTTGGCGTGGCCAGCGACCGTAACAGTGTAGTCCGGGAATTTCTTAAGAATCTCCGCCACGCGCTTTAACACGCGGACATTGTTGGCGGCCTGCTCCTTTGTGACCTGGCTTCCCGCGGCTTCGTCGGCCGTCTTGAAGTCGGCGTGGTTGGAGCGGAATATGATTGAAGGAACGGCCATTTTAAGGGCGTCGCCTTCTGGAATAACCAAAATGTCAACAGGAATCACGCCGGTTTTGACGCTTGCAAGGCCCAAGCTGTCGGTGGCCGTAAAGACATAAGGATAGTCCATGGCGGACTGAACCCGCTCGGCCTTTCCGTTCTTTTCCACGCTGGTGTTGCTCAAGCCGTCCCAAACAATTTGCGGGGTAATCTTGTCGCTTCCGCTTGTCTTCCAGAAAGCGCCTTCTTTTCCGGCTTCCTTTGGATTGTTGATGCTGAACGACCAGCTTACAAGCTTGGCTCCATTAGCCGCGGAGCCCCGCAAGGAGATGAAACAGTCGTCGTCGGTTCCGTCGTTGTCCGGGCTGAAGAATTCAGGAGCCACGCTGACCGTCAAGGCCGGCGGAGTGACGGAACAAATGAAGGCGCCTGTCTTAACGTCAACAAGGTTTCCCTTGGCGTATTCAATTCTTAGACGGCCGGCAAAGGAACCCTCAAGGTCTTTGGCGGCGTTGTCTTTTCCGTTCCACGCAAAGGCGGACGGAACTGTTTTTGACGCGCTGTCAAATTTATAGACGGGCTTATCCTTGGCGTCAACTATTTCAAAAGTCCAAGAATCGATTCCCTCGTTCAAGCTCATGCGAACCGCAAACTTTTGCTCGGTCAAGCCGGCGGCCGAAAGGGGGCTGATGCCCGGCAAGGCCGCCGTAACGTAAGCGGTGGTCGGCCTAGTGTCCAAAACGATTCCGTCAAGCGTTTTGTTAAATTCGTTTCCAGCCTTGTCCGTTGAAGAAAAGACAAAGGCGTATTTTCCGTCGGGCGCCTTGTTTCCGTTGTCGTCGCTTCCATCCCATTCGATTTTTGGAGGAAGCTTTCCAGACCACTCAAATGTCTTGGCCGGCTTTCCATTGGAATCCACAACTTTAAGGATCCATTCGTCTTCGTATGACGAATCAGGAGCGGAGGCCGCAACGCTGTCCTTGCGGCCGTCGCCGTCGGGACTGAAAATAACGTCCAAAAGCCGCAAATCGGCGTAAGGAACCTTTGTGTCTATCTCAACAGGAGCGGCGGACGCTTTGGCGGAAGAGCCGTTGGCCGACTCAATCGAAAGCGTGGCCACGTATTTTCCGTCGTCGCAGAGGATTCCAGCGTTTGACTTTCCATTCCAAGTGATTTTTTCAGGAACGTTTCCGCTTCCTTGCAAGCTGAAAACCGTCGAGGCGCTTGAGTTCTTTATCTCAAAATTGTATGACTTTACGGCGCTGGATTTTAGAACGCTTGAATAAGAAACGGCCTTGCGCTTTCCGTTGGGGTTGAAGGCCGCCTCTCCCGCCGAAAGCATGACCTCAGTCTTTGAAGTGTCAAGCTTGAAAGGGCTCATCGTCTTGGCGCTGAAAGAATTTCCCGCCAAGTCGCTGGCGCTGATTTCGTATTCATATTCGCCGTCGGAGCAAAGTTTTCCGTTCAAGTCCAAGCCGTTCCATGAAACAACGTCCATCAAGTTGGCGCCAAATTTCCACTCATAAACAACTTCGTTTGTTCCTGATTTTAAGATTCTTCCAGTCCAATTGCGAACAGGAGCCCCGCCTTTTTTGTCGGGATTCTTTTGCCTGAGCATGAAAACGTCCTTGTTTCCGTCTCCGTCAGGACTGAACACGTCGTCGTAAGAAAGAATTGACGCATAAGGAGAAATCGTGTCAAAGACAAAAACAGGAGAATTTACAGGCGGCGCCTTGTAGCCGTTCAAGTATTCGGCGTTGACCCGCGCGTAATACTCGCCGTCGGAAATTCTAGAGCCGCTCTTGTCCTTTCCGTCGTAAAGGATTTCTTTTGGAGGAATGTCGCCCCGAGCGCCGGACCAACTTTTGACAACGCCTCCGTTCTTGTCCATAATGTCAACGCTCCAAGACACCAAGGCGTTTCCGCTGTTTTTTCTTGGCTCGGGAATCACAACCTCAAGCTTCACCGTGTTTATAGGGCTGCTTTGCGGGATTGAGAAATAGCGGGAGCCAGAAACAAAAACGTTGGTTTCAGGCTTTTCGGCTGAAAAAATAATGTTGGACGCTTCGGTAAGGGGCGCGGTGTTTCCGGCGCGGTCAGTGGCGGTTATTGAATACTTGTAAACGCCGTCGGGAACAATAACGCCCTTGTCGTCGGTTCCGTTCCAAGAAAACGGCTTTGGCTCGCTGTCCGTCCAAACATAGTTTCGGACAACCTTGCCGTCCGCGCCCTCAATCTTGGCGACCCACTTGTCTTCCTTTGAGCCTTCCTGGCCAAAATAAAATTCCGGCTTGTCGCCCTCGCCAAAAATTCTTTGGCCTTCGGGCAAAACCGAAAGTTTGATCTGAGGCGGAGTGTTTTTTACTATTACGGAATTCTTTTTTGTGGAATTTTGGTTTTTGCGCTCGTCAACAGCAGTGATGTAATAAAAATACTCGCCGTCGGGCGCGGTCTCGCCGTTGTCCAAAGCTCCGTTCCAAACCACAATCGGAGGAACTTCGACAGACTGTTTTTTTGAAGCGATTTGCTTGAAAAAACTCTTCGCGTTGAGCGAGGTGGGCAGAGCGATTTTGTTGCCGATTGTTCGGACAACTTTTCCGCTTGAATCTTCTATTATCAAAGACCAGCCCAAAATTTTGCTTTTGTCCTTTACGCTGAATTTCACCTCAAGCGAGTCTTGGACGCCGTCGTTGTTGGGAGAAATGTATTTAGGCTGATTGGAAACGTCGGCCGCAAAAAGGGCCGCGGCCAAGGCTCCACACAAAAGAATTGACGCAGCGCGAAGTTTTTTCATTGTGAACGCTCCTTAAATTATTCCATTTCGATGTCAGGTCCGGATCTGTCCTTTTGGCCCAAGCGCAAGACGGCCCCAAGGCCAATCATGTTGATGTCGCCGTCAACGTTCTTCCACGCGGCGGACGGACAAAGCTCGCTCTTTGACCAATCGTTCTTGCGAACAAAGTCGCTCTTACCCATTCCTATGTTGAACTTGAAAATGACGCCGATGGTGGGAATCCAAGAATTGTGGCCGTCCCAGGCTTCCTCCGCGTTCCATTCCCAAGAGGAATTGATTTGAACAAAGTCGCAAATCCTCATCTGAATTCCAGAGTCAAATATTAAATTCACAAAAAGCGGAGTGGTTACATCAAGGGAAAGGCCCAAGACAAATTTTTCACTCTGAATCAATTCCGCGGCGGCTCCGCCTCTAAAGGTGAACGCGGAAGGGTAGCCCTGCCAAGCGTTGTCCGCGCCAAAGTTGATGGTCTTTCCAAGGTTGTTGGCGCTGGCCGCGATTCTAAAATTCTTGAGGAAGCCCAAGTCGCCAAAATTGTAAAGGGCGCCAATGTCGGCTGTGAGCGCCCAATCCTTATGAAACTCCATCTCGTAGCCAAAACCCACGCCAACGCCGATGTAAAGTTTGTCCATGAATTGCTTGGCGGCGAAAGTCTTTAAATGAATGCTGTTGCCCAAGGGCATATTGTAAAATTCGCTGAAAACGCCCTGTATTTCGGCTCCAATGTTGGCCCAGTCTGTGGGAATCAAGATTCCGGTTCCAAAAGCCTGGGCGTATTTTTTGTTTCCTCTGCTTTCGCTCAAGCCGTTTATCATGCCTGTGTAGCCCAAGTCAAGGGAAACTCGCTCTTCCAAGCCAATCAAGGCGGGGTTTATGGTTCCGCTGGCTGGAATTATGGACTCAAGTCCGCCGCCAGCCACAGAATTTCCGCTTGTTAAAAGTTCCGGGTGGCTCAAGTAAAAAAGATTCTCGCCTTGAACAGGCGGATTGTAAGCCGCGGCGGCTGTCAATGCGAAGGCGGCCGCGACAAAAGACAAAATGATTTTTTTCATAGCGCTACTCCATTTTTAGACAGTATGAGCCTTTATTATAATGAATGGCGCAAAAATAATCTATAGAAAACAAAATAAAAAGGAGTTTTTTATCTCTCCCCAAAGCCGGCCGCCTTTTTGTAGTGAAGGACAAGGCTTCCCTTTTTGTTGAGGATTTTTGTGTCGGTCAAAGTCCAGCGGCTTTCCAAGGCCTCGTTTAAAAAATGAAGGCCTTTTCCTATCGTGACAGGCTCCACCGTCAAAAAAATTTCGTCCACAAGGCCCAAGCGCAAAAATTGCGCGTTGGTGGCCGGCCCTCCTAAAAGCGCGACTTTTTTAAACCCCCTGTTTTCCAGTTCCGAATAAATTTCTTTTGGGTCGCCGCAAAGGTAAAGGCGGCCGTCGCCGGCTTTTTGCAATTTTGAATCGTGGGTTAAAATCACGTTGGGAACCCCTGAAATTTTGCAAAAGGAAGTGTTCTTTCCCATAACAACCGCGTCGCATTTTTTGGATTCCCCGATAAAAAAATCATGGTCTTCTTTTGAGCCGTATTTTTCTATGCCCCGCTCTTTGTCCACAGCAACGATTCCGTCCATGGAAGAAGCCATGTAAAGGACAACTTTCATAACTTGATTCTCTCAAAAAAAGCGTCGCGAAGAGCCTTGTCGTCGCTTAAAAGTCCGCGGTGGGAAAGTGTGGAGGTTGTCGTTCCTGGACAATTCACCCCCCTCATGGACATGCACATGTGTTCCGCCTGAACATAGACAATCACGCCCTTGGCGTCCAAGTTTTTCATCAAAGCGTCGGCAATTTGCTCGGTGAGATTTTCTTGAATTTGCGCGCGGCGGGCGTAAAGGCTCACCAAGCGGACAAGTTTGCTCAATCCAACCACTTTTCCGTTGGGAACATAGCCCACGGCCACTTTTCCGTAAAAGGGCAGCAAGTGGTGCTCGCACATGGAATAAAATTGAATGTCTTTTTCTATTACAAGGTCTCTGGCGGAAGAGTCGAAGCGCTTTAAAAGTACTTTCTTTGGGTCTCCGTCGTAGCCGCCGAATATTTCCTTGCAGGCCCGGGCCACCCGGTCGGGAGTTTCCCTAAGGCCTTCCCTTTCCGGACTTTCGCCGATTCCCTCCAAAAAAAGAATGACGGCCTGCCTGACTTTTTCCTCGTCTATCATAAAACGCCATTTTAGGCGTTTGGCCCCCTTGTGTCAATCGCGGCGAATGGCGGCCTTCCCGCTTGAACAAATTCCGCAAAAACGCTATATTGTATGGCAAAGAATTCTTTTTAGGAGATGCAATATGGCAGACGTTAGAGTTGCTATCAATGGTTTCGGCCGCATTGGCCGTTTGGCTTTCCGCCAGATGTTTGACGCGAAAGGTTATGAAGTTGTCGCTATCAACGACCTCACAAGCCCCAAGATGCTCGCCCACCTTTTGAAGTATGACACAGCGCAGGGCGGATTCTGCGGAAAGATTGGCGAAGGCAAGCACACTGTTTCAGCCACAGACGATTCAATCATCGTTGACGGAAAGGAAATCAAGATTTACGCCGAGAAAGACGCGGCCAACTGCCCCTGGGCGGCCAACAAGGTTGACGTTGTTCTTGAGTGCACAGGTTTCTACACATCTAAGGAAAAGTCAGAAGCCCACATCAAGGCCGGCGCCCGCAAGGTTGTAATTTCAGCTCCTGCCGGAAACGACCTTCCCACAATCGTATTCAACGTAAACCACAAGACATTGACAAAGAACGACAACATCATCTCTGCCGCGTCTTGCACAACAAACTGCTTGGCCCCGATGGCCAAGGCTCTTAACGACAAGTACCCGATCCAGTCTGGAATCATGTCTACAATCCACGCCTACACTGGCGACCAGATGATTTTGGACGGACCGCAGCGCAAGGGCGACCTCCGCCGATCGCGCGCCGGCGCCCAGAACATCGTTCCCAACTCAACAGGAGCCGCCAAGGCCATCGGTCTTGTAATCCCCGAGTTGAACGGAAAATTGATTGGTTCTGCCCAGCGCGTTCCGACACCCACAGGCTCAACAACTTTGTTGTTCGCCGTAGTTAAGGGCAAGGACGTCACAAAGGAATCCATCAACGCCGCCATGAAGGCCGCCGCCACTGAGTCTTTCGGCTACAACGAAGACGAAATCGTTTCAAGCGACATCATCGGAATGCGCTACGGCTCATTGTTCGACGCCACTCAGACAATGGTTTCCAAGATTGACGACGACACATACCAGGTTGAAGTTGTTTCTTGGTATGATAACGAGAACAGCTACACAAGCCAAATGGTAAGAACAATTAAGTACTTCTCTGAGAACTGCTAACTCTAGCTTTTAGCTGAACCTTAAATGCGTCTTCCTTTCGGGAGACGCATTTTTTTTAAGTATTTGATTGTTCTTTCGATTAGTCCGGTAAAAACGCTCCGCACTGCTCGCGTTTTCTCGGACGGGTCCTCACAATCAAATACTTCTCTGACTCGAATGCCGCGTGAGCGGCAATGTAAATAATTTCCTTGCAGAGCCCGACACGCAACGCGCGGCGGATAACAAGCTGCATTTCTCTGACAATAAAAGAGCGGCGCGAAGGAGCGGGGCGCCATGCGAAAACACTATGTTTGCGCGTGCCGCGATAGCGGCATAATAAATAGTTTCAAGGCGCAAACAGCGTGTAGCGACGATATCTAGCGGTTTCGCAATGGCGCGGCGTGACTGGAAGCCGCTCGTTTTTTTACTGTTTTCATTGCCGCGGGACTTGCGCTATAATCACCGCATGTACAAATTGGCATTGTTTGACTTGGACGGAACGCTGACGCAGTCGGAGTTTGGAATTCTTGCGTCGGCAAAGTACGCGCTTACAAAAATGGGCGTCCACGAGACGGATGAAAAAAAATTAAAGCGCTTTATCGGCCCTCCCCTTTACGTTTCATTTTCCGAATTTTACGGACTGAACGGAGCGGTCGGCGAAGAGGCGGTCCGCCTTTACCGCGAGCTTTACGAAAAAGAAGAATACAAGAACGCTCCGGTCTTTGAAGGAATTCCTGAATTGTTGCGGTCGTTAAAAGAGGCGGGAATTTCTCTGATGGTGGCCACCTCAAAGCCGCAAGACATGGCGGAGCGCGTCATTGGGCATGTTGGGCTAAAGGATTTCTTTGACGCGATTGTGGGCCCAGGCCGGGAAATGCTCTCGCCAAACAAAACTGTTCTAATTCAAAGGGCCTTGGCGCTTTCTTCAGAACGCAAAGAAGATGCTGTCATGATTGGCGACCGCAAGTTTGACATTGAAGGCGCCAAGGGCGCGGGAATAAAATCCATCGGCGTTCTTTACGGCTACGGCTCGCGGGAGGAACTGGAGGCCGCCGGCGCCGATTTTTTTGCCCAGAGTCCGGAAGAAATCAAGCAATTTGTTTTATAGCCTAAAACTAATCTTTTTTGCGTTTTACGCCGATAATCAAAGGGAAGAACTTTAAAAAAAACGGCGGGAATGCTTATGAAAGCTTGCAAAACCATATTTTTCGCGGCCCTTTTGTCGGCGGCCTTTTCGCTTGCCGCAGCCCCCTCATTTAGAGGAGCGATTGGCGGATGCGCCACGGGCGACCTTACGGTTCCATTGAACAAAGAAAAAACTTGGGGAACGATTCCCTTGGCGGGTTTTGCGGCCGCCCAAGCAAACCTTGCGGAATGGGCCATTTTGCGGGGAGAAATCGCGGCTTTTGCAAGCGATGTATCCGAAAGCGACATATTTTCGGACAACCAAGCAAAAATCAGAATAAACGAGCTTTCATTTGTGTTGCAAAGGCGGGCGTTCACCGCGACGAATTACTTTTCACTTTTTTTAGGCGCCTACGAGCCGATTGGAAGCGACGCCTTTTTGATGAGGCATTTTGGAATTGAGGGAATCGCCTCGCAATTGACAAAGTCATACACAAGCCTTTGCGGCTCCCCTGTCCGCTCGACAAAGGGAACCGGCATTTCATACATCGTCAATTTTGACAAGGCTCCAATCGCCACGGGAGCCTATTTTTTCTTCAACAAAAACAAGGAAGGCAACTGGGCCATGAACCTTGACGCCCGCTTCGCGCTTTCCAGCAACTACGCCACTCTTGACTTTTCAATTGGAGTGGGCGCTCCTATCCAAGACCGCTACAACAACAACGACGTGGTTTTGGTGATTGACACAATAAGCCTGCATGGCGGAGTGGACTTTTTGCTGGGAAGCAAATATTCCCACAGTCTTTTTTTCCAAGCCGGAGTGGAAGACATAACAGTAAAGGGAAAAGGAGCCGGCGTTCTTGACGGAGACGAAGTGAAACTGCTCATAGAGCCTAGAATCAATTTCAATACATTTAAATTCAGCCTGACCGCGTATTCTTTGGACAAAAAAAGCGTTGAAGAATTTGTTTACTTAAACGACCCCATAGGCGCGGGAGTGACGTTCTACAAGGACGACATTGAGGGAAAGCGCGGGGACATAACGCTGGGAATTCACGCCTTCGCCTCCCTCAGCCAAATAAAGCTGACTGATTTTTTGGAAGGCAAAAACATAGGCTCCGCCGCATACAGCGCCTATTTGACGCCTTACGCCATCTTCCCCCTTAGCGCCACCGCAAGCATGGAAACAATGGCGCAAGTGGGAGTAAAAGACATCGCCGGCGACAGAGCCTTGAAATTTAAAATTGGCGTGGGAGCCAAAAAAACTTTCTAACTCCCAAGGCCGCTAGATTTTCCAAGAGGCAAGGCGGCGGGAGGCTTCCTCAATGTCGGCGCGGTGGCCAAAGGCCGATATGCGTATAAAGGATTCGCCGGCAGGTCCAAAGCCCGCTCCGGGAGTGGTAACAACTTGGCATTCCTTTAAAATTCTGTCAAAAATGTCCCAACTCTTTTTGCCGGGAAATTGAACCCACAAGTAGGGGGAATTTCCAGTCCAGAACACCTTGGCTCCCGCGGCCTTGAAGTTGTCGCCTTCCACGGCCTTCTTGACCACCATGGCGTTTTCCAAGTAGTAGTCGATGACAGACTTCATTTCCACAAGGCCTTCTTTGCTTACCGCGGCCAAGGCTCCGGCCTGCGCCACGTTGGACGCGCCGTTGAACAAAGTCGTCATTACGCGGTTCCAATCCTTGTTGACGGAAGAGCCGTCTTGGTAAAGCAATTCGTTGGGGACAACGCTCCAGCCGCAGCGGACTCCGGTAAAGCCCGCCGGCTTTGAAAAGGAGTTGATTTCTATGGCGCACTTTCTGGCGCCTTCAATTTCGTAAATGGTTTTAGGCAAAGAGGGGTCGCGGATGAATTCCCTATAGGCCGCGTCAAAAATGATTATGCAGCCGTTTTTGAGCGCGAAGTCCACCAGCTTTTGCAATTCCTCTTTTGTGGAAACGGCGCCGGTGGGATTGTTGGGTGAGCAAAAGTAAATGAGGCTGTCGGGCTTGACACAGCTCAAGTCTGGAAAAAAGTTGTTTTCAGGCTTGCAAGGAAGGTATGTCACGCCCTCGTAGCCGGACCCCTTATTGCCGCCGGCCGCCCCGATTATAACAGAGCCGTCAACATAAACCGGATAGCTGGGGTCTTGAACCGCGATGGGAGTGTCGCGGCCAAAAAGGGTTTGAATGCGGGCGATGTCGCACTTGGCGCCGTCAGAAATGAAAACTTCGCTTTCGTCGGCCATTCCGGGGTAAAAGACTTGGGCGATTTTTTTTCGCAAGTCGGAGTTGCCCTGCTCGTCTCCATAGCCTGAATAGCCGGCGGCGGTTCCCAAGGCAAGAGCGCAGTCGCTCATGGCTTGGGCTATGTGGGGAGTCAAAGGCTCGGTGGTGTTTCCGATTCCCAAGCTGATAATTTTTGCGGCCGGATTTTGGGCCTGGTATTCCTTACGTCTGCGGGCCACCTCGGGAAAGAGATAGCCGGCGGTCAAATTGGCAAAGCCAGCGTTTCGTTTAATCATAATAGATTAAGTGTAGCGAAAATGGGCTCAAGGCGCAAGCGGAAGCCAGAACAATGTAATCCATTTGTGATATTTTCGTATTGTCGGCAGTTTGGTATTTTTTCGCCAAACACGCCATGAAGGACGGCGCAATATATACGGGAATATTGCACGGTCGTTCATGACGGCCAGAAAAGAAGCAAGTCTTTCAGCGGCTGCCTTGTCACGGCGGACTCCGCGAAGGGAATAAAGCTCAAAGGCGACGTAAAGGGCGTTGTGAACGCCGGCCGCCTTTTCAGCTTTCCAATCATTTACACAGAGGTTCGTTCGCTCATTGAGAAAGCGCCGGAAGATTTGACCGACAAGGTTATGGAAGAAGTGAGAAAGACGCTGGAGTAGCCTAACGGCTCCAGCCGCTGTCATGGCGCTTCGGCTTTCTTATCTTTGCGTTTATTAAGTTTTCTTTTATCTCGATTGGAACATCGGCAAAAACTTTATCGGGATTTTGGACCATTTCCAGAAGCCTTTTGTTCACTTTTTTCCAGTCAAAATTCGCGCCAACCAATTCAACTGGCTCGTTCTCAAAGTCAATATCGTTAAAATAAACAAGAGCTTTGGCGACAGAAAGCGCGTTCGCCCCTTTGAATTTTTCTTGGTAAAATTTCAGCATTTGATTCAAAGAATATCGCGTTGAAAGCCACGCAATGTCCGCAAAATCCTTTACTCTTGTTCCCGAATCCGTTATCGCGGAAAGCTTCATCGCGATTACGTCTTCAACGCTCGCCATTCTTATTCCGTCGCTTGTTTTCTCAAGGTCATTCACAAACGGATAGTCGTATTTTATTAAATCCACCTTAACGCCATCGATTTCGCCTTTTAATGTGTTTTTCTCTCGAAATTCTTCCTTAAAGCCGTATTTCTGCGTCAAGTATTTTTGCAATTCATCGACCGCTATATCGCTTCTTGTAAACAGGTCAATGTCTATGCTTTTTCGGTGGCCAAGTTTTAGAGCAAGCGCGGTTCCGCCCACAAGAAAAAAATCAGACAATACTTCTTCAGCCATAAGACTTTTCATAAGGCTAAAAGTTTTTTCCTCGACAACGCTCTTCTGTAGCACAGCATTTCCTCCTTTTTAAGATTAAACAAAGCGCAGCACCAATTCATGTCTTTGTCGCTTAGGCTAGGAATTTCCTTTACAATGTTTTTTACGCCTTCGAATCCTCCATACATTTGAAAGATGGCGTAATAGTCGCATTCCCGTCCTCGCTCTATGACTCTCGCAACTACAGTTTTCGACATTTTGCTCCAATCCCACTTTTCGGAATTGGTATTATATTCCCATAAAAGAGCTTTTGAGACATTTTCTTTTGCATGAGTTTCCCAATCATAAAAAAACATTTCTCACTCCTTTAAGGCTTGTCTTACGCTTCAATTCTATTGCCCAAACCGCTTGTTGTCAAGATTCGGACTTCCGCCGCCGGAAGCAGCAGAGTCAAGCGACTAATTTTTGTCCCGCTTTATCAAAAGGCGCAGGGCTTCCACCGCAGTCTTAATCGCAAGTTCCGTGTCATGCGCCTGTTTGTTTTCCAAGCCCTTTTTAGCCCGCTCTTGGTTGGCCACCACCAAAAAGCAGGAGCCGCACCTGACCTTTAGGAATTGGCCGGCCACAAAGAGCGCGGCGCTTTCCATTTCGGAAGCAAGGCAGCCCATCTTAAGCCAAGCCTGCCACTTGTTTTCAAGCTCGTAATTTACAGGCATAATTTCAGGCTCGTGCTGGCCAAAGAAAGAGTCCTTGCACTGGACAACGCCAACATGGTGGCGGATTCCCAGGGAGCGAGCCGCGTCCACAAGAGCGGTGGTCACGCCAAAATCCGGAACGGCGGGATACTCAATCGGCGCGAATTCGCGGCTTGTTCCTTCCATGCGGACGGCGCCGGTGGCAATCACTATGTCGCCGCCCAAAACGTCTTCCTGCATTCCGCCGCAAGTTCCAACGCGAACAAAAGTCTTGG
Organism: uncultured Treponema sp.; assembly: GCA_937902125.1. Taxonomy (GTDB): domain Bacteria; phylum Spirochaetota; class Spirochaetia; order Treponematales; family Treponemataceae; genus Treponema_D. The sequence goes on along the minus strand of CALDIB010000100.1, from coordinate 2,536 downwards.
CGCCGACTTTGGCCAACTCGTCAATGGCTATGGCGGCGCTAGGGCCGCCGATTCCGGTGGAAGTGACGCTGACCTTCACGCCGTCAAGCGTTCCAGTGTAAGTGGTGAACTCGCGGACGTCGGCCACAAGACGCGCGTTTTCAAAGTGTTCCGCGATTTTTCCGCAGCGCTTGGGATCGCCTGGCATGATGACATATTCGCCCACGTCCCCAGGCCCAACTCCTGTATGATACTGTTTTCCTGATCCTTCTGTGTAATCTACCATGCCTAGCATTATACTCCCCATTCAGGCCAAACGCAAGTTTTTTTTCCTTTGCGGAGCGCTATTGAAAGGGCGGCGGAATTTCAGTATACTCTCTTCCACTATGAGCAAAATTCAAATGAAAAATCCCATCGCCGAACTTGACGGCGACGAAATGACCCGCGTTCTTTGGGCTGTCATTAAAGACAAGCTTCTTCTTCCCTTTGTTGACTTAAAGACTGAATACTACGACTTGGGCCTAAAAGCCCGGGACGATTCCGACGACAAAATCACTTACGAAGCCGCCGCCGCCATCAAGCGCCTGGGAGTGGGCGTAAAGTGCGCCACAATCACAAGCAACGCCGCGCGCGTAAAAGAATACAACTTAAAGCAGCTTACCCCTTCCCCCAACGGCATCATCCGCGGCGAGTTGGACGGAACGGTTTTCCGCGCCCCGATTTTTGTCAAGAACGTCCACTGCAACGTCAAAAGCTGGAAAAAGCCGATAATCCTTGGCCGCCACGCTTACGGCGACGTTTACAAAAACTGCGAGATAAAGACCCCCTGCGCTGGCAAGGCGGAATTGGTCTTCACAGGTTCCGACGGAAAGGAAATCCGAAAGCTAATCAAGGAAATGCCCGGGCCCGGAATCATCCAGGGAATCCACAACCTTGACTCCTCAATAGAAAACTTCGCGCGCTGCTGCTTTATGTACGCGCTTGACCAAAAAATCAGCGTGTGGTTCGCCACAAAGGACACGATCAGCAAAACCTACGACGGAAACTTCAAGGAAATTTTCCAGAGAGTCTACGACGATGAATTCAAGGCCAAGTTTGACGCGGCCGGAATCGAATACTTTTACACGCTGATTGACGACGCGGTGGCCCGCATAATGAAGTGCGAGGGCGGAATCTTGTGGGCTTGCAAAAACTACGACGGCGACGTGATGAGCGACATGATTGCCTCGGCCTGCGGAAGCCTTGCCATGATGACAAGCGTTTTGGTAAGCCCCACAGGAGAATTTGAATACGAGGCCAGCCACGGAACGGTTCAAAAGCACTACTACCGCTGGCAAAAGGGCGAAAAGACTTCCACAAATCCAGTGGCCTTGATTTTCGCCTGGACCGGAGCGCTCGCAAAAAGAGCCGAAAAGGACAACACTCCGGAACTTGCCGCCTTTGCAAAAAAACTTGAGAAAGCCACCCTTGGCGCAATCGAGGACGGCGTCATGACCGGCGACCTTGCCCGCCTAGCCTCCCCCGCCGCCAAAGAAATCGTTGACAGTTGGCAGTTTATAGATAGGATTGCGGAACGGTTGAATTAGTTTGCGAGTTGCGCAAGCAACTCGGCAGTGAGCGCAGCGAACGAAGCAGTTCATTGACGAAATTGCCAGCCGCCTCAACTAGCTTGCGAACTGGTCGCTGACTAAAAAGCCGCTGCGCTAAAAGGTCGCAAGACCAAAAGCGGGCGGCCTTTTTTTGCGCGTAAAAAAAATTACTTCTCCTCTGAAATTGCTTTTGAAATCAGAAAATCTATCGCTTCGTTTTGAATTGATTTTGTTTCCACATCAAAACGAATTCCATCTTTTCCCAAAAAGGAAATTTTATCATCTCCAACTTTTTTCCAAGAGAAAATATCGTTCCATTCGATAAAGGAGCCGAATATCATCCCATTTTCATAAAAACCATTATACTTTGAATAGTTTTCAGCCAAAATCGAATCCAATAATGCCGTCATAAAAAACAGGTTAAGGAGTAAACCGAGCGACCTTTTCACCAATATCGAGTAAACCGTGATTAAACAAATAACTGTCGATGAATATATATAAAAGAATTTTCCCATTCTTTTTCCAGCGTCAATTTCCAAAACCTTTCTCCCAAGTTTTTTTATTTGCCGTTTTACACCTAGAAATTTCACAAAACTTACAATACATCTTGCCGAGGGAATCAAAAAGAATCTTCCAACAAAAAAAGCGAATATTAAAAAAAATACAATCACTTTCAAATCAGATTTCAATTTTTATCCACCCCTTGGATTATGATTTTATTTATAATATACTCAATCTCGTCCATACATTTATTCATATTTATATTGAAACAAATCACTGCGCCCATATACATTAAGCTGAAAAATATAGGAAAAATCATCCACTCCTTACAAAGAGACGATGACGCAAGGGCAACAAGGATATAAATAAGCCATGTCCATGCGCTAAGCAATTCATTCTTAAAAAGAATTTCGGCCTTTCGCTGAAAATTGTGGGTAAATATGGTAAAATCCCCTCATGGAAACAAT
>CALDIB010000099.1 GCA_937902125.1 uncultured Treponema sp. | reverse complement strand
TACGAACTCTTACAACGTCTCCAACTCTTATATCTTTGCGGGCTATTTCGTCAGCCCTTTCTTTGGCGCCCTCAATGTCAATCTTGTTGCACAAAAGCATCCTCGGCTTTTGCGCCAGCTTTTCCGAATACGAAGCGATTTCTTGGCTCAAAGTGTCGTAAGCGGTCAAATAGTTTTCGTCGCTGGCGTCCACAATGAACAAAAGGCATTGGGTCCGCGATATGTGCTTTAAAAACTTAAAGCCCAGTCCCACGCCCTCGCTGGCGCCTTCGATTATGCCAGGAATGTCGGCGATTATAATGTCGCGATCGTCGTCAACCCGCAAGACGCCGAGATTTGGAATTTTTGTCGTGAACGGATAGGGAGCCACCTTTGGCCGGGCGTTTGTAAAAGCCGTCAAAAGCGAAGACTTGCCCGCGTTTGGAAATCCCACCAAGCCCACGTCGGCCATAATGCTAAGTTCCACGCGAATCTTTTTGACTTGCCCCGGCTCGCCCTTGTTGGCGATTCGCGGCGCTTGGTTTGTGGAAGACTTAAAGTGAATGTTTCCCCAGCCGCCTTTTCCGCCCTTTAAAAGCAAGAACTTTTCGTCCCCGCTTTGGCTTGCAAAGTCGTGAATCAACTCTCCGCTTTCAGCGTCCCTAAGGCTTGTTCCTGGAGGAACGGGAATCACCAAATCCTCGCCGGCCGCTCCGTATTTTCCCCAGCTCATTCCGTCGGAGCCGTTTTTTGCCTTTAGAATGGGCCGACGGCGCAATTTGGCCAAGGTCCTCATGTTGCGCTTGACGACAAAATACACGTCGCCTCCGCGGCCGCCGTCGCCTCCAGACGGGCCTCCAAGGGGAATGTATTTTTCCCGCCTGAAGGAAATGCAGCCGTTTCCGCCTTTGCCTGAGGACACTGTGACTATCGCTTCGTCAGCAAACTGAATCATAAGCTTTATCTGGTTCCGCCATAAAAAAAACGCCCGGCATATTGACCGGGCAGTTATATGCGGCTTGCTATTTTACGCGTTTACGATGGAAATATACTTTCTGTGGTTGCTTTCGTGGAAAACAACCTTTCCATCAGCCGTGGCGTAAATGCTGTCGTCGCCGGCTTTTTTAGCGTTGTCGCCCGGGAAAAATTTTGTGCCGCGCTGCTTTACGATGATAGAGCCGGCTGTCACCACTTCTCCCGCATATTTTTTTACGCCCAAGTGCTTAGGATTTGACTGGCGGCCGTTTTTAGCGCCGCTTCCGCCTTTGCTTCTTCCCATTTTATTCCTCCAATTTGCATTCAAAAAGAACATTTTGCGGAAATTCTTTTGAAAGGCTGTCAAAGCCCTTTTGCAGAAAATCCGCGGCGAACCTCAATTCAAGTCCAGCCGAATCGCTGTCCGCCTTGGCATTAAAAGCGAGTCGCCCTCTTTGCGGCTCCTCGCCCATAAACAAAATCCCGGGCCTTGACTCAAGAATCTGCGCCGCCGTGCGAAGCATGAAAGTCGCCGCCGAGCAAACTATGTCGCCGCCCTTTTTGCCGTAAAGAGCGTGCCCCTCAGCCTTGCAGGCAAGAAAAGCGGCTCCTCTGGCAAGCTGGATTTTTATCATTACGCGATGATTTCGTCAACGCGAACGTTTGTGTACTGCTGTCTGTGTCCAATCGTGCGGTGGTAGTCTTTCTTGCTCTTGTATTTGAAAACAAGAACTTTTTTGTCTCTGAAAGAGTCTTCCACTGTGACTTGAACCTTGGCGCCGCTTACATAAGGGGCTCCAACCTTAATGTTGTCGCCATCGCTAACGAGCAAAACCGAGTCGATGTCAATCTTGGCGCCCTTTTCAGCGTCAATTTTGTCAACTTGAAGCAAGGCTCCCTTTTCAGCCTTATACTGCTTGCCTTTGTATTCAACAAGAGCGTACATATTAAAACCTCAATATATAAATTTCCAAAAAATCTGCGGATGCCAAGCAAACGGGACGCATTGACACGCGCGTATTTATGTAGAGTTTATTCTATCAAATTTAAGGCGAATTAGTCAATAGAAAATGAAAAAAAACTTGCATTTTTGAAAAACAATGATATAATGTGACAATATGAAAGTCACTAACTTAATGGAAGACTATGTCCGCAGCCATGTGGACGACATTTATGAAAGGCTAAAATCTGAAAAAGTCAGTTGGCTGACATGCGACTGCGAAAACTGCCGCATGGACACGGAATGCTATGTTTTGAACAGGATTCCTCCCAAATACACAGTTTCCGGCCGCGGAGTCAACCACGCCCAAAGCGAGCTTGAGACTGTAAAGCAAGTCATGGCCGACGTGGACACCTTGGTCATGGACGGAATCCGCTTGATAAGCGGCTCAAAACGGCCCAACCACGACGCCTCATACACAAGCGACGCGGAGATTGTGAGCGGAAAATACCCCTACTTTTTCTTTCCCATTTTTTCTGGCGCCGTTTACGACGGAACAACCTTTGAGTCTTTGTCCAACGCCGAAATCTCAATCAGTTGCAAGGGAAAATTGTCAAAGATGTTGGACTCCACTTGGCAAAACCCCTGCAAAACCTTTAAGGCCACGGAAGGCGGATACAGTTTTTGCGTTGAGCCGGAAAAAGCAAAAAAAGAGGGACTTTCCAAAGACTTTACTTTTGAGCTTACAGTGGAGGCGTCTGGCTACGAAAGGATAAATTATGTTTTCAACGTTCCCGTTGTGAGCAAAATACTAAAAGGCCCGGGAGTACGCCCCGACTATTCGCTTAAAGTCCAAGACTTGTTCCTTTTTCCGTTAGGAATGGAAAATCCCATGGACCGCTACCCCATTTCAAATTAAAGGCAAGGCGAAAAAAAGGGGCGAAACTTCCGTTTCGCCCCTTTTTATGGACGATGAGGGGATCGAACCCCCGACATTCTGGGTGTAAACCAGACGCTCGTACCAGCTGAGCTAACTGCCCTAAAAAAAGCCCGGCAGCTACCTACTTTCCCGCCAAAGGGCAGTATCATCGGCGCA
>CALDIB010000098.1 GCA_937902125.1 uncultured Treponema sp. | reverse complement strand
CAGTTAGATTCCCTCTGGTTATTTGACTGTTTGGCGAGTTAATTGGACAGCAATGAAATCAGAATTACAACATTGGCAAAAGTAGTTTTTGCAAAGATGGATAAAGCCGACATCCATGACAAGACTGCCTATTGCGTTGAAGGGCTCACTCTTTGTAAGGACGCCATGCTTGAAGAAGACAGACGACACATGGAGTCAATCCATCCTATAAAGATATTGATGCGCGGCTTGGATTTTTACATGAAAGATTTTTCTTTGACGGAAAACATCCCTTTTGAGCTTAGGCAAAACATTTATTCCGCCATTGACACATACGAGCAACTTATTGTAATGACCAACGCGGAGCATGAGTCATTGGCGCGGATAAAAAGAGAACTCGTTTGATTTTGGTTATCTAGAATTTAGTTGTTTTTCTTTTTTTTGGGGGGGGGGAAGAAAAATCAATGAAATTGTCAAAGAATTCACGGGAGACATAATGTTTATATACAATTGGATAAAATCAAAAATAGACGACTCTAGATATCATAAGGCATGGCGGCGCTTGAACAGTCACAATGATACAGAAATTAATTGTCATTGTGATTTTTCTAGAATCAATGTTGGAAAGAAAACTTATGGAGCGCTTAATATTGTTGATCATAGTCCTGACAATTTACGGCTTCAAATTGGCTCCTATTGTTCCATCGCGCCTAATGTTCTTTTCTTGCTGGGAGGAGAGCACCAAATTCGCTCAATCTCTACCTATCCTTTTAAGGTTAAGGTTTTTGGCGCTCAAAAAGAAGCGGGAAGCAAGGGCAACATAGTTGTTCAAGATGATGTTTGGATAGGGGCCAACGCAATTATATGTTCTGGTGTGACTATAGGGCAAGGAGCTGTTATTGCCGCTGGCGCTGTGGTGACAAAGAATGTGGAGCCATACGCGATTGTCGGAGGAAATCCCGCCAGCTTTATAAAATGGCGCTTTGACGAATCCCTTAGAAAAAAACTTCTTTCTGTTGATATAGTTGAACTTTTTGATTCGTTTAATGAAAGTGATGTCGATTTGATTTATTCCGAATTGACGGAAGAAGTTCTTGAAAAATTGATAAAAGATAGAGGTGTGAAGACTGTAAAGAAGGCAAAATAATTATGAAATACTCTATAATTGTTCCTTGTTATAATGCGTTGCCGTATGTTAAGACAACTGTAGAACTGATTTTAAGGCAGAAGTATGAAGATTTTGAACTGATAATCAGTGATGACCATTCCGTGGACGGAACTTCTGATTATATTGATGCTCTTGCCTGTTCTTGAACTATGCTCTACATTTTCTACAACGAAATCGATTCAAACCAGTGCGCGCCGCTTGTCTTGCGGCAGTTGGACGACAAGCGGGCGGTCGCGGTGCCGGCCGGAAGGGAATTGTTTGCCTTTAGGAACAAGGCGGCCAGGCTTCTTTTGTGGCTGGGCTTTGCCTTGCGCTTGCCGCTTCCTTTTAACTTTTCAAAAAAATTCCGCCAATTGCTCAATTCCATAAAAGGAGCCGACAATGTCTTGATTTTTGGAAGCGGCATTTGCATTTCGGCCAGGATCGCCTTTGCCTTTTGCGCCTTTTGCAAGGCCCAAAAAAAATACCGTTGGATTTGGGACTCAATCTTGCGAAAGGAAGAGGAAGACTGGCTTTTTGACTTAAAAAAATATTTTGACGTTTGGACCTTTGACAGGATGGACGCCCAAAAATACGGCTTGGCCTACAAAAACACTGTTTGCGCGGTTCCGCAAAAGCCCGCAAAAGACGGCGCCATTGACTGCGACCTTTATTTTGTGGGCTGCGACCGCGGCCGTTACAAGCGGCTCAACGAGCTTTACGAAAGCCTTTGCGCGATGGGCTTGACATGCAAGTTTTTGCTGGTGCGGGACCAAAGCAGCCCCAAGCAGGAAAAGTCCATCCGCCTTTTGGACAAGGGCGTTTCGCCTGAAGAAAACTACAAAAACATTTCCGCCGCGCGAGCGGTCCTTGACCTTCCCACCCAAGGCCAGCGCGGCTTGACGCAGCGGGTTTTGGAAGGCCTTTTTATTGGCCGCAAGGTTGTGACAAGCAATCCTTTGGCGGGGGAGGAGGCCCTGTTCAACAAAGACGACGTTTTTGTTTTGGGCGGGAGCGACCTAAGCGGGCTGCCTGATTTTATCCGCTCTCCCTTTGTTCCGGCGAACACCGCTCCCTACACGATAAACGAATGGATAAAAAGTTTTATCCGGCCTGAATGATCGCGCGGTCGGCTCGCGCAGCGTCCAACGGACGCGGTTAATCCGCTCGAAATGACTGTCAATGTCTTGCGTTCAACAATACGAGCGGCCTTGACCTTTTTTTGTTCTTCCATTATTCTTTAAAGCCGTCGTATGTCAATTCCAATTATATTCACGCACACAAACAATTCGCTTTACCTTCAGTTGGCGCTGCTGCAGGCAAAAAAGTCTTGCAAGGAAAACGTTTGCCTTATTGGCGACCAGTCCAACGCGGCTTCGTTTGTTCGGCATTTCATGCTTTCCGATTACGACAAGTCGGAGCTTTGCGCGGATTTTGAAAAAAACTACAAGCACTTTTCGCCTAACCCGTACAACTACGAGCTTTTTTGCCTCAAGCGCTGGTTTGTCGCGCTGGATTTTTTGCAAAAAAACAATTTGTCGGAATGCTTTTGCGTGGACTCCGACGTTTTGGTTTACGACGACTTGAACGGCTTGTCTCGTTTTTTTGACAAGACTACGCAAATGACTGGGGGGGGGTATGACTTTTCCGTCATACGCTTTACGGGCGAGTTTGCCGGCCCTCAGTGCAGTTACTTTAAGCGCGAGGCTTTGGAGCGCTATTGCAATTTTATCTTAAAGATGTATCGCGACGAATTTTTTAAGCTTCAAAAAATCTACGACTCTTTTAAGGCCAAGGGCTATGTTTGCGGGCTTTCGGACATGGTTTTGCTCGCGGAATTTTGCAAGGAAAATTCCGGAAAGTTCGTTGACTTTGACTATTCGCCGGGACGCGACTTTTGCTTTGACGAAAACTTTGGCATTTCATACGGCTTTGAGCGCGGGAAAAAAGGCAAGCGCGTCCGTTTTAGGAATGGCCTTCCGTACGCAAGGCGCCTTGACGGCGGCGCGGAAATACGGTTTTCAATGCTGCATTTTCAGGGCGACAACAAGCTTTACATGAGCAAAAATTGCCCCTTGTGCTTTGGCGAGCGCCTTGCTTCGCCGTATTATTTAAAGCTGCTGATAAAGACAAGCGCCAAGCTTTTTTGCAAGAAAATCCTGCCAAAAAGCTTTTGGGCTTTCGCAAAAAGGACGCTAAAAAAATGATGAAGATTTTGTACGACAGCCAAGCTTTTTCAATGCAGTCCTTTGGCGGTGTTTCAAGGTATTTCAACAAGCTTTGCCTTTACAACGGCGGCGCCTTTGAGACTTCCGTTTCCGGGTTTTTTTCAGAAAACATTTACGCCCAAAAGCTTTCAGGCTTAAAGCCGTTTCCGATAAAGAATAAGTTCAAGGGAAAAAGCAGGCTTGTCGGCGCCTTGAACAGCCTTGCCGACAAGGCCGCCGTCCGCCGCGCCGCCTATGATGTATACCATCCCAGCTATTACTTTGTTCCGGCCGTTCCCAAAAACAAGCCGCTTGTCCTTACCGTCCACGACTTCATTCATGAAATCGCGCCTGAGTCCTTTCCGCCGTCGGACAAAACGTCTTTGGCAAAGGCCCGCGCCATAAAAAGCGCCTCGCGCATAATCGCCATTTCCGAGAACACAAAAAAGGACTTGCTCAACTTTTTCCCATTTGTGGACGAGTCTCGGGTTGATGTTGTCCTGCACGCCATAGAGTGGGAAAAGCGGCGGAAGCAAAGCCTTCCGTTCGCGATGGAAAAGCCTTATGTCTTGTTCACCGGCGGCCGCAGGGGCTACAAAAACTTCATTCCGTTCGCCAAGAGCCTCGCGCCGCTTCTTGTAAAATACGACCTTCTCTTGTTTTGCACTGGCTCTCCGTTCTCTCAAGAGGAAGCGGCCGCCCTGGAGTCGTTTGGAATTGGCGGCAGGAGCAGAAGCTTTTTTGCGGACGAAGGGCAGTTGCGCTCCATCTACGAGAACGCCTTGCTTTTTTGCTTTCCCTCCTTGCTGGAAGGCTTTGGATTTCCGATTTTGGAAGCCTTTGTTTCCGGCTGCCCGGTCTTGCTTTCCGACGCCAGCTGCTTTCCCGAAATCGCTGGAGACGCCGCGCTTTACTTTGACCCAAAAAGTCAGGACAGCATGACAAGTGTTCTTGAGTCCGCCATTCAGTCGGAGTCGCTCAGGGCGCGGCTGGCAAAGAAGGGAAGCGAGCGCTTTGAAAAGTTCACTATGGAAAGCATGATAAAAGGCACCGCCGTCGTTTACCAAAAAGCCCTTCATTCTTTCTAATTGCCATTCTTTTATTTGCGCGCTATAATCCTCTCCTAATGAACGAAAAGCCTTTTATTTCCATAATTACAATAAATTACAACAACAAGGACGGCCTAAAAAAAACCATTGACAGCGTGGCTTCGCAAACTTTTCAAGGATACGAGCATATCATAATCGACGGCGGTTCCACTGACGGCGGAGTCGATGTTATAAAGTCCGCGCTAAAAAACAAGGATTACGCCGCTCATGTCAGTTATTGGCGCTCCCAAAAAGACGACGGCATTTATCCTGCCATGAACATAGGCATTGAGCGGGCAAACGGAGAATATTGCTTGATGCTCAACAGCGGGGACTGTTTGGCTGGCGCTGATGTTTTAAAAAAGGCCGCCGCCTTTGGTTTTACAGAAGACATTGCCTACTGCGACGCTTATTTTGTAAAAGGAAAGCATTGCCGTCGCATTCATTATCCCAAAAAGATAACCGGCGCGTTTTTCTTTTTAAGGGGCTTTTGCCATCAAACAACTTTCATAAAAACTTCGCTTCAAAAAGCCAATCCCTATTCAACAGAGTATAAGATAGTCAATGACTCAGATTTTTTTATGAAAGTCTTGATAAAGCAAAATGCTTCCGCGCGCCACATTCCAATCGCCTTGAGTTATTATGACGCTGAAAACGGCTTGTCAAGCAGAAACGCAGGGCTTCATGACAATGAATATGCGGCTTTGATTGACAAATATTACCCAAGACGGGTTCAGGAAGTCATTCGCTCTTACATAAAAATTCGTTATTGGCCCTTGCTTGCGGCAAGAAAGGCCAAAAAATTCTTAAAATCCCTTCTTGGCCAATAGAGCGCGGCCTTATTCCCTTGTCCAATTTGCCTCGTCAAAAATGCTGTCGTGTACTGTGTATCGCTTGGCGCTGATTTTTTTTCCTTGCAATATCCATTGCGTTCTGTCTTTTAGCGACGGAGGAGTCATTTCTGAAAAATTTTCGCGCTGGACTATTTGGTATATTTCAACAAGGCTTTTGTCAACAAAATCCTCAACATTATTTCCTGTGAACGGATTTGCGCTTGAAATAGGCAAGTCTTTTTTTGCCAAAAAAAGCGTGTCCGCGTTTGTCATAAAAGAGTCGTCTGTTTTCAACTGGCCTCTGGCGCCAAAGTCCTTTGCCATAAACAAGGGATTGAAGTAAGCGTATTCCAATCCGTATTTCATTCCGTTAAACTGAGGAAGCGGTATGTCTCTTCCGTGATCAGAAACAATTATGATTCGGGTGTTGTCGTAACAATTGTTCTTTTTTAGAAAGTCCAGCCATTTTCCAACTTGAATCAACGCGGAAGCGTTTACATGGTAGGCTTTTGCGTCGCTTTCCCTGTCTGAATTAGGCGGAACAGAAAAATTGTATTTTCCGCAAGATATTGAGTTTGGGTTTGGATTCAATGTCGGAAGGTATGTTTTGTTTTCCAATTGCGCGTATTCATGGGTTGTTTCGTTGTCAATAAAAATAAAGGAGCCGTTTTTGCCGTCAAAGCTTGTCAATTCCGGAAGGTAATAAAGGCAAGTCCAAGAACTTAAAAAACCGCTTGCCAACAACTCTGGGATTTGCTCGCTTCTGTAGTAGCGTCCCGACTTGTAGTAAGCGTTCCTTAATATTGGAGGAAGAATTTCAAGCAAAACAAAAGACTCCAAGTTGTTTCTTGCGACAATGTCCGAATTGTCTGTAAAGTTGTCAAAATTTTTTTTATAGCGCTTGTTGAGCGTTCCAAAGATTTCGCAAGCCTTGATTTTGGGATAATCTTTGAACGCGCTTAAATCGCCTTTTAAGGTGTAGTTTGGATAGGCGGGGTCTGTCACTGTCACGTCAAAACCCGCGTCCATAAAAAGTCTGGGCATTAAAAGAGTGGCCTCGTTGTGTTTTTGCTTTAGCGAAACGCATTCCCTTTTGTTCGCGTTTGGCGGCGTGTATTCATATCCTCCAGTCATGGCTGGAAAGGCTTTTGCCGTATATCCTGAATATGAAACTGTGTTTGGGTAAAAAACAAAGCCTGAATACTGTTCTTTCATGTCTGGAAATTCTTGAAGGATGTAAGGCAAAAGCGCGCCAATCGCCCTGTCCAAAAACAAGACCACGACATTTTTTTTGTCAGGCGAAAGTTTGTATACAGGCTCAATGTTGTCGTCAGAATCGGCTTGTTCTTTTTCAAGGCTTTGGGACCGGATGCCTTTATAAGCGTTAAATTCCTTTTGAATTTGCAATGCGTTTTTTGCCCCTAAAAACAGTTCCGCCGCGCATAAGATTAAAATTAATTGCGTTCCATATTTTAGCGCCTTATATTTTGCGGCCAGAGCAAAGAAAATTATGGCAAGGGCGGCGACAGCCGCAAAAGGCAGGATTGAATAAAATAAAGAAAAGTTTCGCAGACAGCTGGAATTGTCAAGTTGAAAAAAGACGTTGAAATTTCCGTAATCGTATTTAAATGCAAAAACATTAAGAAGAGCGGCCGCGAATAAAATTAAAAATAACGCCAAAAAAAACTTTCTTGTTTTTTGGGAGGACATTTTGTATAGCGCCAAGGGCCAGAACAAAAAGAGGCCCGCAAAAAAAGCCGCCGCGCAAAAAATAAAATGCAGAGGAGACTCCATTTTTCCAATATAACTAAATTCCAAGGGGCTGGTCTTGATTATGCTAGAAGGAATGTACAGTCCCGCCAATAGGGCAAGCCCTATTGAAGAAAAAAGAAAGGTGCGAAATTCTTCTTTGCCGCTCCCCAAGTCAAAAGACGGAATAAAACGCCGCGGCGCATTTTTTATAAGGGGGGGGGCAAGCGTTATTGCAAGAGCCAAAACTAAAATTGCCGCCCTTTTTGCAAATGAATAATTTGTGGCCAGCAAAAAATAGATTGCGACGGCAAGAAAAATGCCTGAGATTATTGCGTGGACAATTTTTTTGGGATTTTTTGCTTTTGCGTTTATGACGTTTTTTGCCAGTGAAAACAAGTTGTTTAAAATCCAATATAAGACCAGACCCGATGGAGAATTATAAAGCAAAACAAGAAATACAAGCGCAAGGGCGTATGTTTGCGTTTTTTCCCTAAACGAGCTTTTTTTTAAATAGACAGCCGCAGAGATAAAATTGATTAGCGTCATAATGATTGGAAGCGCGTTAAGTCTTCCGCCATTGATTTTTATTGGCAGCTGTATAAGCTGGTCGGCTTTGCCTAAATCATCTATGAACAAAAATGACGCCTGACTTAATGATTCGCTGTGGGAAAGAAAGTGGTATGCGGCGATAAAAAAGGGAATTTCAATTAAAATCGAAAGGCTTGCCCTGAGCGCATAGAGAGGATGGTAATGGTTCTGCTTGTAATAGCATTGAAGAATCATAAAGCGCTCGTCGCCACTAAACGCGCTTTTTATTCTTTTTACGCCGTTTGAAAGCCTTTTTTGCGTGTCGCGTTCTTTTTGCTGCAGATTGTCGGCTATGTTGTAAATGGGGAGGGCTAGAAAGTTTACTGCAAGGCTCACTGCAAGTATGGCGCCCGCCAAGCCAAAAAGGCCTATTTTTAAATTGTAAAAGACAAAAACAGATTCAATTATAAACTCTATTGGCGCGATTATTGCATTGTATAAAGCGTTAAAAATAGACATTGCCTTTCCTAAATTTTTTAGAGTTTACCACAAAATCAGATAATGCGCAATGCGCAGTTTTGACCCGCCTTTAGTTTGCGCGCTCTTCCCAGCGCAACTGTTTCCAGTTTTCTGATTTAAAAATGTCTCCGCTGACAGAATGCCAGTCGTCGTCAGCTATGTCAAATTTCTTATGGTTTCGATTTCTTGTGCTTTCAGCGTCCGGACTGCATATTTTTACACGGCTTCCCTTGTCTTTGACTTGATAAGAATTTCCTGTCCAAGGATTTTTTGCGTTCAAAATTATGTTCTTTGTGGCAAGAAAAGGCGTGTCTGCGTTTGTCATAAACGTCATATCTATAAAAAGCTCTCCTCGGGAGTCAAAGTCTTTCAACAATATCGTTGCGTTCGTTTTTTCTTTGTTGTAAGGCGGAACGCCTGCGCTGTTGTCAAATTTTCCAGAGTTATAGCCAAAGCCATGGTCTGAAACGATTATTATCCTTGTGTTGTCGTACAAGTTCTGTTTTTTTAGCCATTCAAAAAAGATTTTGTAGGCGGACATTGCAGCTGTGTGAGAGTCAAAGTCTGCGCCTTTTTCGCTGTAGGCTTTTGGCGTTCCGTCTTTGTTTACTGCGCTTGGCTCGTGGGTGGCTTCATTGTCAATGATTATAAAAGCCCCTTTTTGCGAGTCGTCTGTAAAAAGTTGCGGTAAAAAGTGCAGTTCCGAAAAGTTGTCAACAAACAAAGAGTATTTGTCTTTTTCCGTTGTGTTCCACCAAACATTGTGGTGGATTAGTCTGCGAAAGATTGGCGCGGAAATTTTAAATGCGCTTACCATTATTAAATTTCTTTTTATAGCGCCGCTTAAGTAATTTGGATTTTCAAGTCCTTTGCTTTTTAGATATAGACCGGAGTGTTTTCCGCGCAGGGGCGTTCTTTTTATTGCGGGCCAGTCTTTGTACATTGCCGCTACAGGCTGCTCGTAATAGTTTTCATAAGGCAAGTCGCAAACATAAACGTCAAAATCCGCGCTCAAAAAATTGAGGGGCATGCTCAGGAGGGCTTCGTTGTGCTTTTGTTGCAATGTTTTGCTTTTATTTTGGTTGATTTCCCAAGGCGTGTAGTCGTAGCCGCCAAAAAGGCCGGGGGAGCCTAGCATTGTAAGCGTTCCAAAAGAAACTGTGTTTGGAAAAAATACAAAGCCGTCAAATCCGTCTTTTAGACTTTCATCGGCTTTAAAAATGTCGTCAACCATTGTTCCCAGCATTCTGTCCTGCATAAAAACAATTACATTTTTCTTTGTTCTTGAAAGGGCAAGCTCCCTTGTTGGCGCGCTTTCTGATTTTGGCGGTTCCATGTTTTTGTAGCTTTTTTTTATGGTCTTGACGTTCATAAAGGAATACGAACAAAGGCAGATGCAAATAACAATTGTTGTGGAAAAGAATGCGTTGGCGCATTTTTTTTGGTCAACCAGTCTTAGCGCGCATATTGCAATGAAAATTGCAAAGTTGATTGTAAAGGCGCTTGGCGCGACAAAAAATGTTTGGGACTGCATAAAGTCCAAGTCTTGGCTAAGGGGGCCATAATTTCCAGTGAACAAAAAGGCGTTTATTGTCGAAAAAACAAGCAGCGTTGGAAAAAAGAAGCTGAAGGCTTTTTTTATCCTGTCAGAAAACAGAAAGTAAAAGCAAAGCGGCCAAATAAAGAATGTTGAAAGCGACTGCAAAAAAACGTTCGCCAAAAAAACTAACGGTGACTTTATGTTGTCAATATAGCAAAAAGCGTTTGGCTCGCTTTCAATAATTATTGAAGGAATTGCAAGGCCTGTCAGAATTGCCAATGCGAGCGAGCTTGCAAAAAAAACGCCTTTTTCGGACTTCTTGCCGCCGCAGTCTTTTGGCTTGCCGTTTGAATTTTTTTGAACTGGCCCCGTTTTTGCGCGGCAAACAAGACTTTGAAAGTTGCAAAATCTTTTGGTTGCGCCTCCAAATCTGTAAAAAACATTTTTTACAAGCGAAATCAAGTTGTTCATTGTCCAATACAAGACAAGGCCTGACGGCGAGTTGTATAAGATGAATAAAAAGACTAGAGCCGTAATTATAAGCTGAATTTTTTCTTTTGGTTTGTGTCCTTTGCTGTAAATTAGTCCTGCAATAATATTTATTGCAGTCATCAAAAGCGGAAGCGCGTTAACCCCCCCCCGTTGATTTGTATGGGGGTCTTGATAAGTTGGTCGGGAGCGCCCAAATTTTCAATAAGAAAAAAGCGCGCCCCTTTTATGGCTTCTAGGTTTGACAAAAAACTATACGCGGCCAAAAAAAACGGTATCTGTATCAATAGCCCAAACGAAGAGCGCAAGGCCATAATCGGGTGATATTTATGCTGCTTGTAAAAAGTGGAAAGAAGCATATAGCGTTCATCGCCTTTAAATGTTTTTTTTATCCGCTGAATTCCATGCTCCATTTTTGATTGAATGTCGCGCTCCTTTTCCTGCCAGCTTTCCGCCACAACATAAAGGGGCAGAGTCGCCAAAGATACAACTGCGCTCAATCCTATGATTGAAATTCCTTGGCTCGAAAATATCTCGTAAAAGGCAAGATACGCGCATTCGATGAGTTTTGCTATTGGAAAGATGAACGCTTCAAATATCATTTCTTTCCCTCCACAACCCCAATCATAAACTCCGCCGCGCGTTTTCCTGCCTCTCCGATATGCTGCCAAGACTCGGCCTTGGCTTGGTCGCGGGCGGCCTTTAGCTCTGGGCTGTCGGATGCCTTTAGAATCACTTCTTTTATTCGGCCAAAGTCGGCCTCGTTGATTTGGATTCCCATTTTATGCAGGGTCTCGACTTCCCAAAGCTCGTGTTCAATGTACCAAGCGTCGTAGGGCTTTTTGTCCAGCCTGGCGTTGGCGTAAATCACAGGCTTGTCGAACAAAAAGGCGTAGTCAAAGATAATGCCCGAAAAATCGCTTATCATTATGTCCGCTTTTTTTAGGCAGAAAATGTTGTCCCGGTCGTAGTTCCATTCAACGTTGGCCTTGTCCTTGTAGCGCTCGTTAAGGCGGTCTAGCGTTTGCTTTTCTGAAATCTTTGACTGGGGGTGGGGGCGGACAATCACCTTAAAGCCCGAGGCGACAAGCGGATCCAAGAGCCGCTCTCCGTAAAGGGTTAGAAGGCCGCTCTTTCCCCAAGTGGGAGACACAAGGACAGTGAACTTATGTCCTTCCTCGTCGGGGATTTCTTGGACTCGTTCCCGCATCAAGTCAAGGTACGTGCAGCCCACGGTTACCAAATCCTTTTTTTGTATGCCGCGCAATTTTTCCAAAAATCGGATGTCGTCCGCCTGGTAGTCGCCTGTCATAAGGACTGAATCAAAAAAGTCCAGGCCAAACAAGCGGTACATCGAGGAGTCTGTGGGCGAGTGGAATATGTGCGAGTAATGCTTGACGTTTTTGCTTCGCTTTAATTGGTACACGTCAAGGCCCGGAGTGGACATCACCACGATTCCGGCGGAAAGAAGGTTCAGCTTTGCAAAGGCTGTGTTTCCTTCGCCGATGTATTCCGCGCCTACAAATTTGTAGCTTTGCTCAAAAACTCCGTCGTCCCTTGAGGAAGTGTAGTAAGCGATTGGAATTTGGCGCTCTTCAAATTCGTCCAATATCGGCTTAAAGACTGTCCAATAGCGCTTGTCCTCGCAGTAAATCACGTATTTTTTATAGCCCTTGTCTTCTTTTATGGACTTTTTGTCCGCGCTAAAAAACAGCTTTATCTTTAGCCAAAGCGCCTTGAACAAAAAGAAAAGCGTGGCAAAGGCTCCGATAAGAATTGAAAAAAGCATTGACCCAGTGCCGGGGTCGATATACAAGAGCGAAGTTGTGGACATCATTGTTTTTTACCCTTTGTTTTTTTTGCGTTAAGGAATGCGGCGATAAGCTTATAGGCTTTGTCCATCCAAACTTTTGGGGCCACAGTGACGCGCATGGCAAGCTGGCCTTTTTCTGTCCAAAGGCGGGTTAGGATTCCGTTTTCCGCCAAATAATCTTTAAGCGCCTGCGTGTCAATCTTTGAGTCAAAGTGAATGAACACAAAGTTCGCGGCGCTTTCAAAGGCCTTCGCGCCTTTTAGCGTGTTGATTTTTTGTATAAAGCCGCTTCTTGCCGCGTCTAGCTTTTGGACAAGCGACTTGTAGTATTTTTTGTCGCGCAGCGCTGCGACTGCGGCCTTGCGTCCTAAGTTTGAAACGCGGAAGGGGTTTAAGTCCAACTTAAAGACTTGCTTTGCCATAGGGGCGCAAAGGCCGTATCCTACGCGCGCTCCGGCCAAGCCGTAAAGCTTGGAGAAGGTTCTGCAAAAGACCACGTTGTTGTAGGTTTCTAAAAGGCGGCGGACGTCGTATTTGACATCTCCCATTCCGTAATAGGCTTCGTCCACTAGAACAAGGGAGCCTGGGTTTTGCTTGATAACTTTTTCTAAGTCCGCCTTGGCCATCACGGTTCCAGTGGGGTTGTGCGGAGTTGTGATTACAATGACGCGCGGCTGCGTTTCCTTGGCCTTTTTTAAAAGCCCTTTTACGTCAAATATGTAGGAGGCTTTTCCGGGCTTTACGTCGTAGTAAGCGGCCTTGGCAAAGTGCAGCTCGATAACCGACTTGTAGTAGTTCCACGCGGGGGAAGAAATCAAGACAACGTCGTCCTTGTTTAAAACGAGGGTCATTATTGTCTTTATCACGTCGGAAGAGCCAGAGTGTATGAAAATCTTGTCGGTTGTGATGTCAAGCTCTTTGCTTATTTCCACCGCAAGCTCGTCTTCCCTGGTAAGGTCGTAAAGGCAAAGGTCTTCCATCGTGGCGTTGCGGAAAACTTCTAGCGCCTTGGGGCTGGCTCCAAAAAGGTTTTCGTTTACGTGCATGCGGCCCGTTGTCTGTTCCGTTCCCACAACAGAATACTGCTTTACGTCGGTGTAATTGGAAAGGTACTGGATGCGCTGTGTGTTGTTTACAAATTCCTCTTCCTGAAAGAACTGGTTCACAAACTCCTTAAAAGACGGATTGAACGCGATGATTTCTTCGGTCGTGTCAAATTCCTTGCATTCGTTGTCGTCGGTCTTTCGGATTTTCATGTTCAGAACGTCGATGTGCTTGGCGTAAAAATGGTCCCAAAGCATGTATTTCATCTCGGGGTCGTAATATTCCTTTATCATCAGCTCCTTGAACTTGTCCGAAAAATCCTTGCGCCAAAATGACTCGCCGATGATGTACCAGCTTTTTTCGCCGCCGCGCTTTACCTCGCGCATGTAGCCGTTTTTGTCAAAGGCTTTTACGCAGTCCTCGTTGATGAACTCGTCGGAAAATTTGGCCGCGTAGTAGGAGTCGTAAACATAATCGCGGTAAACGTTGTGGGCAAACCAGTTGTCGCTGCAGCAGACGTAGGAATTTTTTAGGTAGTCCTTGGCCGCGTATAAAGAAGAGATGTTGTTCTTTTCTTCCCATTCGGTGTTGTCGATGATGATGAGATCCTTGTACTTTTCCTTAAGCTCGTAGTATTTTTCCTTAAGGTATCCCACAACAAGAATTATTTCTTGGACGCCCGCGTCTCGAAGCTGCTTGATTTGCCGCTCAACCATAGTGTCGCCCTTTATTTCAAAGAGCCCTTTGGGAAGGTAGTTGGAAAGCGGCATGCAGCGGCGGCTTCGTCCCGCCGCCATGATTATGGCGTTGTCAACTTTGTAGGGGGAAAGCGCCTCAAGTCCTTTGGGCGTTATTTTTCCGTCGCTTGTCCAGCCGGCCTTTTGGCAAGCTAAAGCGACGTCATTGCTGAATTTCGAAAGGTCTTCTTTTAGGCGAACGGCCATTAAATAGTTAAATTCCTGTTCTGTCATAAGTCAAAATCTCCCTGTTAAAAATCTATTTTGTCCCTTTTGGCGGCTCGATTTGAGTCCACGAAGATGCCTTAAAAATGTTGTCCTTGACAAGCCACCACTCGTTGTCCTTGATGTCAAATTTGTAAAGGTCTTTGTGGTAGGGCGGCTGGTGTTTGTCGCAAGTGGTTATCGCCACGCCGTCTTTTTTTAAAGGCCGCGTGTCCAAGGGGATTTCTTTTTGCGTGAACGGATTCACAGGCTTTTGCGCCAATCCCTTTAAGAGAAGGGACGGCGCGTCGGCGTTGGTCATAAAGTCCATGTTTTGGACGATGGGCCCTGTGGCGTTAAAGTCTTTAAAGAGCAAAAGTGGATGGTAGTGGCCGCGGCCATAGTAGCTGCTTCCGTGAATGCGATTGTCCAAGTCCGCGTCTTCTTCCATGCAGGCTTCCGTGGAGGCTCCTCCGTGGTCGCTTGAAATCACAATGCGGGTGTTGTCGTAAACGCCTTGCTCTTTTAGCCAGTCAAGCCATTCCCCCACGCGCAAAAGGGCGGCCATCTGGGTGTGGTAGACGCCGTCGTTCTTGCGCTTTGCCGATTCTGGGTTTTGTGGATTATTTACGGGAACGTATTCCGGCATTTGGAACAAAAAGTCGTCGTGGGTCATTTCATTCAAAATGCTGATGTAGGAGCCGCCTTGCGTTTCCGCTATGTCGGTTAGTTCCGGCAAAAAGTCCAAGGCGGAATAGTTGTCCAAAATGCGCTTGGCAAATTTTATGTCGTCCTTTGTGTTGAAGTAAGTTCCGTTTAGATAAATGGCTTCTCGCAAGGCGATGGGGCTTGAGCGGAAAAGGCTGAAGAACAAAAGGTTCCGCTTTAAGATTTCTTCGGTGGAATCAAGCTCCGCCGCGTCGGGATTGGCCCTATACCAATCTTGGGTGTAGGTGCCTATGGTTTGGTGGCCGTCTATGTCGTAGCCTTCCAAAAACGAAAGGTCGCAGTAGTTGCTTGAGTTTATCCAAGTGGGGTCGTTGACGCTGGCCTTATAGCCCAACTGCTCGTTAAAGACTCGGGCAAGGACAAGCTGGGATTCGTTTATTTTTTGCTCCCTTGTGACGTCTTTCCTTCTTTGCATCTCTGCGGGAGCGTATTCGTAGCCGCCAAAAAGGGGCGGGGCTCCAAAAAGAGTGTGGCCGTTAAAGGAGGCCGTGTTGTCGTAAAAGACAAAGCCTTGGAACATATTGTTCAGCCGCGGCTCTTCTGCAATCATTTCTTGAATGTATTGGCCTTGCGCCTTGTCCAGCATCATTATGATGACGTTGGGATGGTTCTTTGAAAGATGGTAGATTGGCTTTAAAGAAACCTGGCTCTGCTGCTTTTGCGAGGCGGCGTAGGAGTCCTTGTAGTTTTTTTGAATGGCGGCGCAGTTTGAAACGGCGCTTCCGGCCAAGGCAAAAGAAAGGACGATGAAAACCGAAGGAACTATGTTGACTTTTTTTATTCTGAATGAAAGTACGACCAGAACCGCGGCGGCGGCAATGGCCAATATGTTTAGGCCTGACACAAGGGAAAGGCCTCTAAAGTTGGCCGTGTTTAAAAAGACCAATGAAGGCGATATGTCTCCGTAGCGGAGCATAAAGGGGTAGGCGTTTAAAAGCGCGGCGCAGGAAAGCGCCGCCGCCGCCGCCGCCATTAAGGCCTGGATTTTTTTGCTGAACAAAAAATAGATTGCGGGAAGCCAAAAGAAAAATATTCCCGCGGCTTGCAAGGCAGTGTTGCGGATGTACCAAAAGGGGCTTGAGTGTCCGCCCAAATCCATGAATTCCGCCGCCGAAGACGATATGAGCGATGTTGGAATGGCCAGCGCGAACAAAAGCCAAAGCAGGGCGCAAGACAAAAAAAAGACGGAATGCCGGGCCTTTTTTTCTTGAACCAAGGATTTTAAGCTTCCTTTCAAAAGCCTTCGCGCCAGGCGGACCGCAAGGGGAGCCAAAAAGACAAAAAGCAAGAAAAAGAGCGCCGCCAGCTTGAAAACCTTTTTTGTGGTGTAAAAAAAGCCGATGTAAACGGCGGCCGCGGCGCAAAAGGCGCAGGCGCAAATCCAAAAGACCTTGAGGGGATTTTTCAGCTTGTAAAAGATGTTCTTTACAAGGCTAAAGACGTTGTTCATGGTCCAATAAAGGACTAGGCCCGAAGGCGAGTTGTACAAAATGGCCAAAAATATTACGGCCATTCCGTGGACTTGAATCTTTTCCCGCAAGACAAGGCCCTTTGTGTAAACCGCCCCCGCAATCATGTTGATCAGCGTCATGGCGATGGGAAGAACGTTCACCGGAAAGCTTCCGATATGGAAAGTGGCGTCTGGAACTCCCATGTCCTTTATGAACAAAAAGGAAACGCCTTTTAGGGTTTCCAAATGTGACAGGAATTGGTAGGCGGCCATAAAAAATGGAATCTGGATCAAAAGGCCAAAAGAGCTTCTTAAGGCCATAATCGGGTTGTAATGGCTCTCTCTGTAATAGGCTTGGGTCATCATGTATCTTTCGTCGCCCGAAAAAGCGTCCTTTATGTGGTCCAAGTCGCCCTTCATGTCTTTTTGCTTTTGCCTTTCCACCTCTTGCCAGCGCTCGGCCACGGCGTAAAGGGGCAGGCACAAAAGGGTTATTCCCACGCTGACGCCAATGACAGAAAAGCCTTGGTTCATCGTTATTTTTAAGAAAAGCCGGTAGATTACTTCTATGACGAGGTAAAGCGGGTAAATTACAAGCGTGTAAATGAATGAAGCCATTTATTCTCCAAAAAACGCCACAATTATACTGCAACGCGAAATTTTATTCAATATTATGCTCAATCTGCGTCCAAGACGAGGCCTTGAAAATGTCATCCTTTACAAGCCACCATTCGTCGTCGCGGATGTCAAATTTATGCGGGTCCTTGTGGTAGGTGGGCCGGTGGCGGTCGCTTGTCGTGATGACTACTCCATTTTCTTTTAAGGGCCGCGTGTCCAATGGGATCTCTTTTTGCGTGAACGGGTTCACGGGCTTTTCTATGAGGCCGTTTAAAAGCAGGGAGGCCGAGTCGGCGTTGGTCATAAAGTCCGGCTTTTGTGACAGGGACCCGCTTGCGTTGAAGTCCTTGAACAAAAACAGGGGATGGTAGTGGCCGCGGCCGTGGGAGCGGGAATGGGTCTTTGCGCCCACCCGCCGGTCCAAGTCCGGGTCGGCCTCCATGCAGTCTTCCGTTCCGACTCCGCCGTGGTCGGCTGTAATCACTATGCGGGTGTTGTCGTAAACGCCTTGCTCTTTTAGAAAGTCCATCCATTTGCCCAAAAGCTTCAGGGCCGCCATCTGCGTGTGGTAGGAGGAGCTTTGCTTGAACCTTGAAGTTCCAAAGTTTTGGGGTTTGGCCGCGGGCCTGTAGTCAGGAGGCTCAAAGAAAAAGTCCGAGTGGGTCAACTCGTTCATCAGGCTTATGTAGCTTCCGTTTGAAGTTTCCTCCACCTTGCATAGTTGGGGCAAAAAGTCCAAGACAGAATAATTGTCGATGACCGTCTTTGCGTCCTTTACGTTTTCTTTCGTGTTGAAGTAGCTTCCGTTGTTGTAGACGGCTTCCCGCAGGATTATCGGAGAGCAGCGGAAGAGGCTGAAAAAAAGCAGATTTCGATTCAGGATTTCTTCGGTGGAATCCAAGTCGGCCGCTTCGGGATGGGCCTTGTACCATTCCTGGGTGTAGGCGCCCACAGTTTCGTTTCCCTCTATGTCGTAGCCCTTTAGAAACGAAAGGTCGCAAAAGGTGTTTGAGTTTATCCAAACCGGATCGTTTACGCTGGCCCAATAGCCCAACTGCTCGTTAAAGATTCTGGGAATGGCCAGCTGGCTTTGGTTTATAAGATCCCTGGTGGAAACGCCTTCTTTTGCCATGGCCTGCATTTTGTCGGCGGCGTATTCGTAGCCTCCAAAAAGGGGCGGCGCTCCAAAAAATGTGTGGCCGTTAAAGGAAAGCGCGTTGTTGTAAAAGACAAAGCCCGAAAATTGCCGGGCCAGTTCCGGCGCCTCTTTTAGGTTTTCTTCAAAGAACTGTCCTTGCGCCCTGTCCAACATTATGAGGATTGCGTTTGGATGGTTCTTTGAAAGGCGGAAAATCGGAGAAAGGGAGGCGCCTTTTTTTTGGCTCTCTTCCGCCGCCATGTAAGAGCGGAATTCCTTTTGAATTTCGGCCGCGTTGAACCCAAAAATTATGGCGCCTGTCATTGAAAGTATGGCCATGACGTAAGAAAGCGCGTTCTTGATTCTTGCCAAAAAAAGCGCTAGAACCGCGGCGGCGGCGAGCGCGGCAAGGTTTAAAAGCGAGACCGGCGAGATTGACTTGAAGTCGGCCGCCGCCAAAAAGCCCAGCGAGGCGGAAATGTCTCCGTAACGCAGCATAAAGGGATAGGCGTTTAAAAGCGCGGACAAAGCGAGAATGAAAGTTCCCGCCGCCATCAGCGCCTGAATTTTTTTGCCGAACAAAAAGTAAACGCAGGAAAACCAAAACAAAAATATGGCGGCGGCCTGCAGCGCCGTGTTTCCCACGCGCCAAAAGGGGTTTGGATGGCTTCCGATTCCTGAAAACTCCGAGGCTGACGAAGAAATCAACGCGCTTGGAATCACAAGGCCAAAAAGGAGCGTTAAAAAAAGGCAGGACAAAAAGAAGACAGAGGCCCTTTTTGACTTTGACTCTACAAGGGTCTTTAGAGACGCGTCCAAAAGTTTTTTTGCCGCCTTGACAAAAAGGGGAGCGGCAAAGACGAGCGCAAAAAAAGCCAAAAGCGCCGCCTTGTACGCCGTCTTTGCCTCAAAGAAAAATGCCGCGTAAACCGCAGCGGCGGCGCAAAGGACGCAGGAAAAAATCCAAAAGACCTTGAGCGGATTCTTCAACTTGTAAAAGATGTTCTTTACAAGGCTAAAGACGTTGTTCATTGTCCAGTAAAGGACAAGGCCCGAAGGCGAGTTGTACAAAATGGCCAAAAAAATCAAGGCCATTCCGTGGACTTGAATCTTTTCCCGCAAGGCAAGGCCCTTTGTGTAGACGACTCCGGCGGCCATGTTGATTAGCGTCATGGCGACGGGAAGAACGTTGACCGCAAAGCTTCCGATATGGAAGGTGGCGTCGGGAACTCCCATGTCGCGTATGAACAAAAACGAAACGCCTTTTAGCGCCTCAAGGCCGGACAAAAATTGGTAGGCGGCCATAAAAAATGGTATCTGTATCAAAAGCCCGAACGACGAGCGCAATGCCATTATCGGCTGGTAGCGGTGCTGCTTGTAAAAGGTTTGCGTCATCATGTAGCGCTCGTCGCCGGCGAAAGCCGTTTTTATGCGGTCAAGGCCGCCCTTCATTTTTGCCTGAATGTCCCGCTCGGCTTGCTGCCAACGCTCGGCCACGGCGTAAAGGGGCAGGCACAAAAGGGTTATTCCGACGCTCACTCCGATTACGGCCAAGCCTTGGCTTCCCGCCAGCTTGTAAAAAATCTTGTAAATCACTTCTATCAGCAAATACAAAGGATATATGACAAGAGTGTATAAAAAAGAAGCCATGTTTTCTCCAAGATTGCCTTGCATTCTACCCAAACCTCGCTTTTTTTTCAATACGCCCTGCCCCGGGCAAAGGGGCATGAAAAGCAAAACAAAACGCTCTCGGGAAAATCGGACGGTCTTTCTCGCGGTTGCGTCTTTTGGGGAGTAACTGTGGGACTAACGCGCAAAGCGAGCGGCCGTCCGCATTTTCCCTGCGCGTTTTAATTGCTTTACAACCGCTTTGCATAGACAAAAGCAATGAAGAGCAGTAAAAAAGCGGCGCGAAGGCGCGGACGGCGTTGCGAAAACTCTCTGTTCGCGCCTGCCGCGTTAGCGGCAGCATAAATAGTTTCAAGGCGCGAACAGCGAGTAGCGACGATATCGAGCGGTTTCGCAATGCAGACCGCAACTGGGAGCCGCGTTTTGTTTTGCTTACTTGTCCATTTGCCCTGTTGCAAAGGCGGGGCGACTTGGGTTAAAATGGCGGCATGAAACGTGTTGTGACTTTTGGCGAAATCATGCTGCGCCTTTCTCCCAGAGGCTACGAGCGCCTTTTGCAAAGCCCTTGCTTTGAGGCGGCTTTTGGCGGAGCGGAGGCGAATGTGGCCGTTTCCTTGGCGAACTTTGGAATGGAATCCATTTATGTTACCAAGGTTCCCCAAAACCCCATTGGCCTTGCGGCCTTGGCGGAACTGAAAAAATTTGGCGTGGACACAAGCTTTTGCGTCCTTGGGGGAGAGCGCCTTGGGGTTTACTATTTGGAAAAGGGAGCCAGCCAGCGGCCCAGCCTTTGCGTTTACGACAGAAAGAATTCCGCCCTGTCGGAGGCCGAGCCCAAGGACTTTGACTGGCAAAAAATATTCAAGGGAGCCTCCGCCTTTCATTGGACGGGCGTGACTCCGGCGCTTTCAAAGAAGGCGGCGGCCATTTGCCTTGAGGCTTCAAGGGCGGCGAAAAAAATGGGCTTGACAGTTTTTTGCGACTTGAACTATAGAAAAAAATTGTGGACAAAGGCCCAGGCAAAAAAAACTATGACGGAACTTTGCCGCCATGTTGACGTTTGCCTTTTAAACGAAGAAGACGCGGAAAACGTTTTTGGAATCAAGGCCGCCGCAAGCGATGTCCAGGAGGGCCGTCTTAGCGCCAAGGGCTATCAAGACGTGGCCAAAAAACTTTGTCAAGCCTTTCCCTTTAAGGCCGTGGCCATAAGCCAGCGGGAATCCCATTCTGCCAGCGACAACTCTTGGTCGGGAATTTTTTACGACGGAAAGAACTGCTTTTTTTCCAAAAAGCATGAGTTGCGCCTGGTGGAGCGGGTGGGCGGCGGCGACGCCTTTGCGGCGGGAATCATTTATTCCCTTTTGAACAAATTTCCGCCCAAAAAGGCCGTGGAATTTGCCGCCGCCGCCGGAGCCTTAAAGCAAACAATAGAAGGGGACTTCAACCGGGTTTCCGCGGCGGAAGTGGAGCGCCTGGCCTCAGGCGACGGATCGGGCCGCGTCTTGCGGTAATGAAGACCTTCCCGCGGCGGCTGAAGCTAGTTATGAATTGATTAAATTCGGTAAAAAAAACGCGAGGGAGCGGTGCGACTGGAGGCAACACTACGTCGGGCAAGCCCTCCGTTTTGCGTTAGGAAATTATTTACCTGCTCGCTCACGCGAGCGGGCAATCTGCTTGCTGCAGCTGCGATTGTCCGCGCTCGCTAGAGCGCAGGTGAATAAGATTCCTCTATCAACAAAGCGGAGCGCAAGCGACGCGCCGGGAGTTTTTTTGTTGACGAGTTATTTTAATTTTTTGCTCTAAGTTCGCGCGCCGCCTCAACAGAGGCGGCTCTTTTTTGGGCTTGCGTCCAGTTTTAGGGCTTTTTAGTATTTGGCCCTAAGCTCTTTCGCCGCTTCGACCAAGTTCTTTAGGCTGGGAATTGTTTCCGCCTCGCCGCGAGTTTTAAGGCCGCAGTCCGGGTTGACCCAAAGTTTTTCTTTGGGAACTTTGGCGAGCATCTTTTGGAGCGCGGCCGCAATTTCTTCCTTGCTGGGAACGCGCGCAGAGTGGATGTCGTAAACGCCAGGGCCGACTTCTGTCCTAAAGTTGGCTTCCTTGAGCGCGTCCAAAATCTTAAGGTCGGCGCGGCTGGCCTCAAAGGTGATTACGTCGGCGTCCATGTCGTCGATGTCCTTTATGATGTCGTTGAATTCCGAGTAGCACATGTGCGTGTGGATTTGCGTGTCGGCCTTGACGCCTGAGTGAACCAAGCGGAAGTCCGGGATCGCCCAATCCAAGTACTCTGAATGCCAGTCGCTCTTTCTAAGCGGAAGCTTTTCCCGCAAGGCGGCCTCGTCAATTTGGATGATGCGGATTCCGTTCTTTTCCAAGTCCAAAACTTCCTCGCGGATGGCAAGGGCGATTTGGATTGTCTGTTCCTTGATCGGAATGTCTTCGCGCGGGAAAGACCAGTTGAGGATTGTGACGGGGCCTGTAAGCATGCCCTTCATCCACTTCTTTGTCTGGCTTTGCGCGTAGGCCGACCATTCCACTGTGATGGCCTCCTTGCGGCTCACGTCGCCCCAAATTACCGGCGGCTTCACGCAGCGGCTTCCGTAAGACTGAACCCAAGCGTTCTGGGTGAACAAAAAGCCGTCCAAGCGCTCGCCAAAGTATTCCACCATGTCGTTTCTCTCAAACTCTCCGTGAACCAAAACGTCCAAGCCAATCTCTTCCTGCTTTTTGACCCATTCGGCGATTTTGTCCTTGTTGAACTGAACGTATTGTTCCTTTGTAATCAAGCCCTTCTTAAAGTCGGCTCGGTTTTTGCGCACTTCCTTTGTCTGGGGGAAGCTTCCGATTGTGGTTGTGGGAAAGAGAGGAAGCTTGAAGGCCTCATGCTGAATCTTTTCCCGCTGGGCAAAGTCTGGCTTTCGGACAAAGTCCTCCGGCTTTAGAGCCTTCACCGCGGCTTGAACCGAAGCGTTGGCCTTTACGCGCTCTTCCTTAAACAGGTCGTCGTTGTTTTCGCCGTTCGCGATTTGAACGATTTCGCGGATTTTTTGCTCGGCAAAAGAAAAATGCTTGAGTATGTCAGCCGAAAGCTTTGTCTCGTTCGCCGTCGTGTAGGGAACGTGCAGGAGGGAGCACGAGGTTCCGGCGTAAATTCTTTCTTTGTCAACGGAAGCTTCTAACTCCTTGAGCAAGGCTTCAACTTTTGAAAAGTCGCTTCTCCAAATGTTCTTTCCTTTTACAACGCCGGCAAAAAGAACTGTGTTCTTTGGGAAACCTTTTTTCACAAGGTTGAGGCTTTCCTTTCCTTCCACAAAGTCCAAGCCTATGCCGTCAAAGCCCAAGCCTGTGACCGTGTCGTAGCTGTCGCGGATGTCGCCAAAGTATGTCTGCAAGTTGACCTTGACTTTTTTTCCGGCCAAGATTTCCTTGTAAAGCTCCTCAAAGAATTTCACGCTGTCGGAATCTGTGTCAAAGACCAGCGCGGGCTCGGCGATTGAAACCCATTGGGCTCCTGCGGAATTGACTTGGGCCAGCAATTCCTTGTAGGCCTTGGCGATGTCGGCCTTGTAGTCGTTCCGGCTCTTTCCGTCGGCGTATGTGGCGAACTTCAGGAAAGTGTAGGGGCCGATGACCGCGGGAACGGTTTGAATTCCCAAATTCTTGGCCTCGGCAAATTCGTCCAAAATCTTTTGGGCGTTCAAGGCCACTTTAAATCCCGCGTCAAGTTCGGGAACAATATAATGGTAGTTTGTGTTGAACCATTTTTTCATGGGGAGGGCCTTGACGTCGCCCTTTGTTCCCTGATAGCCATGGGCCATGGCAAAGTATGTGTCAAGCTCGTTCAAGCCCAAGTCCTTGTAGCGCTGGGGAATGGCGCCCAACAAAACGGCCGTGTCCAGCATGTTGTCGTAATAAGAAAAGTCGTTTGACGGAATCAAGTCTATTCCCGCGTCCCGCTGCTTTTTCCAGCCGTAGGCGCGCAAGGTTTTTGCCGTCTCCTTAAGCTCCGAGGCGCTTGAGGGCTCGGCAAAATATTTTTCTTCGGCGAATTTCAATTCGCGCTTAGAACCAATTCTAGGAAATCCGATTACAAAAGTTTTATAGTTGCTCATGGCGAGGATTTTAGCAAAGACGCGCCTTTTGTTCAATTAAAAAGTTCCTATCGCGAGTTATAGAAAAAAACTATTAAATAGGCAAGGCGCGAATTCCGCCGCAAGGCGCTTGACGCCGCCGCCCGACTGCGACGCCTTATGAGAAGAAACGACGCCTCCGACCGCTCCGCGGCGGCGTGCCGCTTTCCGCTTGCGAAATTTTTAAAGGTCATGGGATTTTTTTTAAGTGAAAGCGCCGGGCCGATTAATTTTCACGCAAGCCTAGGGGGGAGGGGTTGACAAGTTTTTCTTTTTTTGCTAGATTGACTGTCACACGCGGGGATGGCGGAATTGGTAGACGCGCTAGCTTGAGGTGCTAGTGGTGAAAGCCGTGGCCGTTCAAGTCGGCTTCTCCGCATAAAGGCTGCTTCTAACCTAAGTTGAGGCGGCCTTTTTTTGTTTTTATTGGAGACTGGCTTATGAAAAAAAATTTTAGGCTTATCGCGGGCGGCTTTGTGTTTATAGTGCTTTTGTCCGCCGCCATCTTTTATTTTTTGAATTTTTTCATAGACAGGCAGAATGAGGGCGACATAGACGAAATCGCCTCCACTTATCTAGTGGGAGTCGGAAAGCAGCTGCGGAACCACTACGAAACAATCGCCAAAATGAGGCGCATTGAGCTTCAGCACTTGATTTCCTGCGTTCCCAACGAAAAGGCGGACGACGCCCTTTATGTGGCCGAAGCCTTGAGGTCGGCCGCGCAAAGGGAGGAGCTTGCGGCCTGCGCCCTTTATTCGGAAAGCGGAAACATTCAAATGCTTTACGGAGACAGGATTGTTTCGCTTGAGGCCAGCGACATTTTTAAAAGTTATTTGGCCGCCGGAAAATTCGCCATGACAAGCGCGGAAGGAGAGCGCAACTCCCTTATGGCGCACGCGCTTCCTTTTTCCGTAAAAATGACAAGCGGCGAAAAAAGCCTTGCCATTTTGTCATGCAGAGGGTCCTTTGTCTTTGCCGACATGATGGACCTTGAGGGAGTGGACTCCCTTGTTTATTCAAGCGTAATCAGGCAGGACTCAAGCTATGTTTCCACAAACAGCGACAATTCGGAAAATTCCTACTTTGAAAAAATTCGCCTGCACGCAAAGTTTAAGCGAAGAAACGTGGACGAAGTCATAAAAAACATACAAAAAAAGATGGCCGCAGGCGAAGACTTTTTGATTTCAACCTTTTACTACGCGAACAATGTTTCTGACTCTGCCGAGCGGCGGACTGTTTACGGAACAAGGCTTCCTTACGGAGACTGGTATTTGGTTTCCATCCTGCCGTACGGAATTTTGGAGACGACAATAGAGCGCATGGGCGATGTTCGAACAAGGGCCATGACATTTGCCATAATCGCCCTGGCGGCCGGCATCCTTATGTTCTTTATTTTGTATTTGAGGATTTCGTTGAAGCAAATGCGGGAGTTGGAAAGGGCAACGGCAGCCGCTATTTCCGCCCGCGCCGCCGCCGAAAAAGCGAACCGCGCCAAAAGCGAATTCCTTTCCAACATGAGCCACGACATACGCACTCCGATGAATTCGATTGTCGGAATGACAGCCTTGGCCGCCCAAAGAATTGACAGCCGCGAGCAAGTGGAGCGCTGCCTTCAGCGCATAAGCCTTTCCAGCAAGCAGCTTCTTGGCCTTATAAACGACATTCTTGACATGTCGAAGATTGAAAGCGGAAAGCTTTTTTTGAACGAAGAGTTGATTTCCTTGCGGGAGTGCGTCGAGTCCATTTGCGAAATCGTTCAGCCTCAAATAAAAAGCGCGAACCAAAAATTCGACATTTTTATAAAGAACATTATAAGCGAGGATGTTTACTGCGACGGAGTCCGCTTGAACCAGGTGCTTTTAAATTTCTTGAGCAACGCCATAAAATTCACGCCGGAAGGCGGCTCCATCAGCGTCACTCTAAGCCAAGAAAAAAGCGAAAAAGGCGAAGGTTGGGTTAGGACCCATTTTTGGGCGAAGGACACCGGAATGGGCATGACAAAGGATTTTCAGCAAAAAATATTTACGGCCTTTGAAAGGGAGGACAACCGCCGCGTCCAAAAAACTCAAGGAACCGGCCTTGGAATGGCGATTACAAAATACATAGTGGACGCAATGGGAGGAACGATAGAAGTTGAAAGCGAAGTGGGCAAAGGAACCACCTTCCATGTCGTCATAGACCTTGAGACGCCTAAAAACGAAAGCCGTCTTGTCCTTCCAAATTTGAATGTCCTTGTTGTTGACGACGACGAAGAGCTTTGCCTTTCGGCCGTCTCAAGCCTTGAAGAGATTGGAATGAGCGCCGTCTGGAAAACTGACGGAGATGAAGCCGTGCAAGAGATCGCGGACGCTTCCAAGCGCGGAAAGACATATTTCTGCGTTTTGATCGATTACAAGATGAAGGGCATAGACGGAATAGAAACCGCCCGCAGAATCAGGAAGAACGTGGGAGGCGACATTCCTATTTTGATAATTTCCGCATACGACTGGAGCGGAATAGAAAGCGAGGCTTTGGCGGCCGGCGTGAACGGCTTTATTTCCAAGCCCTTGTTCAAATCCACGCTCTACAGGGATCTTTCAAAATACATAGAGGGCTCGGCCTTTGACGCAAACGGCGCGGCCGAAGATTCTGAAAAAAAGCCCGACATTTCCGGCCTAAGGGTTCTTTTGGCG
The DNA here is from genome assembly GCA_937902125.1 of uncultured Treponema sp. GTDB lineage: Bacteria > Spirochaetota > Spirochaetia > Treponematales > Treponemataceae > Treponema_D. Next base: position 6,678 of record CALDIB010000098.1, on the reverse strand, counting down.
GAAGATTATGAAATAAACATGGAGATAGCCCGCGCCATGCTGGAGCAGGAAGGCGTGATTGTTGAAGAGGCCCAAGACGGAAAAATCGCTTTTGAAAAATTCAAAAATTCTGAAGCGGGCTACTACAACGCCATACTTATGGACCTTCGCATGCCCAATATGAACGGCTTTGAGGCCACCGACGCCATAAGAAGCCTAAAACGCGCGGACTCCTCTTCCGTTCCTATCATCGCGATGACAGCCGACGCCTTTTCCGAGGACGTCCAAAAGTGCTTGGCTTGCGGAATGAACGCCCACCTTGCAAAGCCCATAGACATGCAGGAACTTTACAAGACGCTTGCAAAATTCTGTTTATAGAATTATAATGTCTTGTTGTAAAAAAAAATCAACTTAAGAAGGCTTTGAGATGGAAACAAGGATTACTTCTGGCGGGCAAATTAAGCGTTCAGTCTTGGTTGTTGAAGACGAAGCCGTAAACCGTGAGATATTAGGCGAGATTCTAAAAGAAAGATATTCAGTTATTTTTGCAAAGGACGGCCTGGAAGCCCTTGACTTGATGGAGCAAAACAAGGGCCGGCTTTCCCTTGTTTTGTTGGACCTTTTGATGCCCAACTTGGACGGCTTTGGAGTCCTTGAGCGGGTTAGGGCGGACGGGGAGTTTAAGCGCCTTCCCATCATTGTCCTGACCGCCGACAAGGCCGCCGAAATTAAAAGCCTTGAGATGGGCGCGGCGGACTTCATAACAAAACCCTACGACATGCCGGAAGTGATTTTGGCCAGAGTCCAAAGAATCATAGAGTTTTTTGAAGACCGCTCCGTAATTCAGGCGGCGGAAAGGGACGAGTTCACAGGCCTTTATTCAGAATCCTTCTTTTATGAGTACGCTGGGGTTTTTGACCGCTACAATCCAAAAAAGCAAATGGACGCGGTGGTTTTTGACATAGACCATTTCCATTTGGTGAACGCGTTGTATGGACGAAGCTACGGCGACAAGGTTTTAAAAAGCCTTTCAGGTTTTTTAAAGTCATACGCCGAGGCTTGGAACGGCTTGGCCGCGCGAAAAAAAGACGACATTTTTATGCTTTACGTTCCCAGCCAAAAAAATTTGGACAGCTTGAAGGATTCGTTGGACAACGCCTTAAAAAAGGACTGCGGTTCCTCCAAAGTTAGAGTCCGCATAGGTTTTTGCGCCCAAAGTTCCGAAGTTAAGGTCGAGGAGCGTTTTGAGAAAGCCCGCGTTGCCTGCAACACCATCCGCGACAAATACAATCTTTCTGTCGCCAGATACGACGACGAGTCTAGGAAAAAAACGCTTTTTTCCGAACGCCTGATAGGAGACGTTTCGGATGGAATTGAAAAAAAACAGTTCAAGGTTTTCTTTCAGCCTAAATTTGGCATTCAGGGCGAAAAGCCTGTCTTGAAAGGGGCGGAGGCCTTGGTTCGTTGGGAGCATCCGGAATTTGGCCTTGTTTCGCCGGGCCTTTTCATTCCCTTGTTTGAAGACAACGGCTTGATTCAAATCGTGGACAAATTTGTATGGAGGGAGGCGGCTTCAAAGGTTCGCTTGTGGAAGGACAAATACAAGCTTTCCCTTCCTGTGAGCGTGAACGTTTCCCGCATAGACATTCATGACTTGAACATAGAGGACGAGATTATGTTCATCGTCAATCATTTTGGACTTGAGCCCAAAGACTTGCATTTGGAAATCACCGAGTCGGGATATTCCGAAGATTCCAACCGCTTGGTGGAGGTTGTCCGCTCTTTCCGGGACAAGGGCTTTGTGATTGAGATGGACGACTTTGGTTCAGGCTATTCTTCCCTAAACATGCATTCAAGCCTTCCTATCGACGTTCTAAAAATGGACATGAAATTTGTCCGCGAGATGCAAAAGGACGAAAAGAATTTTCGCATGGTAAAGATGATAATGGACATCGCGAAATTCTTGGGCGTTCCGGTCGTGGCGGAAGGCGTGGAAAACGAAGAACAGTATAAAATGCTAAAAAGTTCTGGCTGCGACATTGTTCAAGGCTATTATTTTTCAAAGCCCCTCCCTGCGCAAGACTTTGAGGCCTTTGTGAAAGAGTTGGCCCAACAAGGAGATTTTTGAAATGAAACCAACATTGTTAGTTTTGGCGGCCGGAATGGGAAGCCGCTACGGCGGAGTTAAGCAAATTGACGCGGTGGGAAAAAACGGCGAATGCCTTTTGGACTTTGCCAATTACGACGCCAAAATGAGCGGCTTTGGAAAAGTTGTTTTCATAATCAGAAAGGACATCGAGGCGGATTTCCGCTCCCGCTTGTTTGACAGAATCGCCGCCAACTTTGACGCCGAATACGTCTTTCAGTCTCGGGAATCCCTTTTGACCGCAGACGAAATTGCAAAGACAAGCGAGCGCCAAAAGCCTTGGGGAACGGTTCACGCCGTCCTTTGCGCGCTGGAAAAAATCCGCGAGCCCTTCGCCGTCATCAATTCCGACGACTACTACGGCCGCGAAGCCTTCAAGACGCTGGGCGCCTACCTTTCTTCCATTTCAAACGACTCCAGGGAGCACGCCATGGTTGGCTACGTTCTTGGAAAGACCATGAGCAAAAGCGGCTCGGTGAGCCGGGGCGTTTGCTCGGTAAAGGACGGCCTTTTGGACACAATTGTGGAGAACACAAAGATTTACTACGGTGACGGCGGAAAAATTTTCAGCGACATTGACGGCGCCACAGTTCCGCTTACAGGAAACGAATGTGTCAGCATGAACCTCTTTGGCTTTAGCCCCAAGGCCTTTGAAGGCTTTAACGAATACTGGGAAAACTTTAAGAAGGAAGGTCTTTACACTCCCAAGCAAGAGGCTCTTTTGCCGGTCGCGGCCAGCGACATCGTAAAGCATGGCGAGGGCGTGATAAAATTCTTCTCATCGACAGAAAGTTGGTTCGGCATGACTTACCCCCAAGACCGGGAAATAGTAAAGGCTGAAATCGCCGCCAAAATCGCCTCGGGCTACTATCCTGAAAAGCTTTGGGGATAGCGGCAAAAATTAATTGCTGTAAATAAAGGCGGCGCGAAGGAGCGGGGCGGCTTGCGAAAACTCTACGTCGGACAAGCCCTCCGTTTTGCTAGTTGAAATTTATTCAACTGCGCTCTCGCGAGCGCGGGCAATCAGTTTGCGCCTGATTATTAGTGGAGCGAGCCGTGCGGAGCGCGTATGCGCGACTGCAATACCTTAAGAGGCCTCGTTTCCAACGGAAACGAGACTGCTGGCTAGCGGTTTCGCAACGCCGACACGCGACTGGGAGCCGCCGTGTTTTGTAGGAGTTCGTATGTTGAAGCTATCCGCGATAAAAATGGACAAGGTTTGGGGCTATGAGCTTTGGATTTCTTCCACCCATCCCAACGGATGCCAAAAAGAATTCTTGGACTTTTGCGGCGGCCCCTATCCGCTTTTGGTAAAGGTGATCCAAGCCGACCAATCCCTTAGCGTGCAAGTCCACCCCGACGACGAGACCGCCGCGCTTTTGGAAGGCCCCGGCAATGTCGGAAAGACCGAGTGCTGGCTTGTCCTTTCGGCAAAGCCCGGCGCAAAGCTTGTCTACGGCCTTAACGGAAACCCCAGCCGCGAGAGCGTCGCCGAGGCGATAGAGAAAAACGCGCTTGACCCGCTTTTAAATCAAGTCGAAGTGCGCGCCGGCGACTTTGTCTTCATTCCGTCTGGAACGGTCCACGCCATCGGCGGAGGCCTTCGCCTTATGGAAGTCCAGCAGTCCTGCGACATAACCTACCGCTTGTACGACTGGGGCCGCCCGCGCGAGCTTCACGTTCAAAAGGGCGTGGCCAGCGTAAAGAACGAAGGCTTGGCCAAAATCGCGCGCTTTCCGGGCCGCTTTGACTGCCAGTATTTTTCTTTGGAAGAAAAGGCCGTAAACGGGGAGGCCCGCTTTGCAAACGAGGCTCCGCTCGCAAGCTCCGCCCTGCAAAATGGGAAGGAAAATTCCGCCAAAAACAATCCCGCGGCCGTCCAGCTTGTATATGTTTTGGAAGGCGAGGGAAGCGTGGAGTCGCCCGCTTCCGGCGCGGACAAGTTCGCGGCCGAGGACATTTTCGCGCTGGCTCCCGGCGAGGAAGCCTCGTTCAAAAGCCAAAAGGCGCGCGTCCTAAGGGTGAGCGCGAACTAGGAAGGGCGGGCAAGGCGCCTTTAGTGACTTGAAACAATTCTTAATAAATACTATAATTCTTTTATCGAGGTAAAGTTATGGCAAAAGACATCGATTGGGGAAACCTTCCCTTTGGCTACATGGAAACGACAAAGAGCTTTGTCGCCAATTTTAAGGACGGAAAGTGGGACGAGGGAACGCTCACAAGCGACCACACCGTGACAATCAGCGAATGCGCGGGCGTATTGCAGTACGCGCAGACTTGCTTTGAAGGCCTAAAGGCCTACACAACCGCCGACGGAAAAATCGTCACCTTCCGCCCAGACCTCAACGCAAGCCGCATGGCGGATTCTTGCCGCCGACTTGAAATGCCGGTTTTTCCCGAAGACCGCTTTGTAAAGGCCGTAATCGAAACCGTAAAGGCCAACATTGAATGGGTTCCGCCCTACGGAAGCGGCGCCACCCTTTACATCCGCCCATACATGTTCGGCTCAAACGCCGTAATTGGCGTAAAGCCCGCCGACGAATACCAGTTCCGCATTTTGGTCACTCCGGTCGGCCCTTACTTTAAGGGCGGAGTCAAGCCCATAAAGATCCGCATCTCAGACCTTGACCGCGCCGCGCCACACGGAACCGGCGACATCAAGGCCGGCCTCAACTACGCCATGAGCCTTCACAACATTGTTGACGCGCACAAGCGCGGCTACGCCGAGAACTTGTATACCGACCCTGCCACGCACACTTACATCGAGGAAACCGGCGGCGCCAACGTTCTCTTTGTGACAAAGGACAATAAGCTTGTGACGCCAAAGTCTAATTCTATTTTGCCTTCAATCACAAGGCGTTCTTTGATTCACGTGGCCAAGGAATACTTGAAGCTTGAAGTGGAGGAGCGAAAGATTGACAAGGCGGAATTGCCCAATTTTGTCGAAGCCGGACTTTGCGGAACGGCGGCCGTAATCTCTCCCATTGGCGAGATCGACGACCACGACAAAAAAATCATGTTCCCCAGCGGAATGGAAAAGTGCGGACAGGTAATGCAAAAGCTCCGCGACACTTTGACCGGCATTCAAATGGGAACCGAAAAAGCGCCCGACGGCTGGATAGTTGAAATCCAATAGGCCTTTTGGGAACCTCGAAAAACTCCCTTTCAGAAAGTTTTTCGAGGTTCCTGCGAGTTGCAAGTCGCTATAATAGCGCGACTTACAACATCGCATTTTCAAAGTTGCCTCTAAAAAGCTGAACTTTTTAGAGGCTCCCTTTTGTCTGTTTGACTTTTGCGGGTTTCGCCTTTCGCGGAGCCCGTTTTTTTGCCCAAAAAATTTGCCGGCCGCCGCTTTTTTTTGTATATTTATAAGCGTGATAGTAAAAGTTTCTTCCGGCGGCCCTCATTGCGCGGCCGTTTCTTTTTCCCAGGGCTTTTCATACCCTGTCCTTGAAGCCGTCCGTTCCGTCCCAGGCAGGCGGTGGAAAGAAGAAAAAAAAGTTTGGCTCATTCCCGAAAGCCAAAAATCCTTTGACAGCCTTTTGAACAATTTATACGAAACCGGCTTGTTCACCGCCAGCGTTCCCCAAGAGGCGGAATTTTCTTTGCCGGAAAAAGCCTTGCCGCCGCCCAAAAAAGCGGACGGCCCCTTTGTTCAAGGAGAGGCCAAAAAGCTTGAGGCCGCCTTGCTTGCCCGCCATTATTCCAAGAACACCGTTGAGCGCTATAAAAAATGGCTTGAGCTTTTTTTGGGGCAAAACGGCGCCCCCTGCGGGGAGCATGCGCAGGCAAAAATCAACTTGTTTCTAAAAAATCTGGCCGTCAAAAAAAATGTCAGCGCCTCGACGCAAAACCAAGCCCTGGCCGCGCTTTTGTTTTATTTTAGGTTCGTCCAAAACACGCCAATGAACAGGCTGGACTCCGTGATACGCGCCAAGAAAAAGCCCAGGGTTCCAGTTGTCTTTAGCCGGACCGAAGCCGCCAGGGTCATTGAACGCCTTGAGGGAAGCAAGAGGCTTTTGGCGCGGCTTTTGTATGGAACGGGATTAAGGTTGAACGAAGCGCTTTCGCTTAGACTTTTGGACTTGGACTTTGAGCGGAAGGAAATAATTGTCCGCGGCGGAAAGGGCGGAAAAGACCGGCGGGTCATGCTTCCCCAAAGCCTTGAGGCGGAACTGAAAGAGCAAATAAAAAAGGTTTCGGCGATTCACAAAAAAGATTTGGCCGACGGCTGGGGAGGGGTGGAAATGCCCCAAGGACTGGCTCAAAAATATCCGTTTGCCTGCAAGGAATTAAAATGGCAGTGGCTTTTTCCTCAAAAAAACCGCTGGAAAAACAGGGCCACCGGACAAGAAGGCCGCTGGCGCATGGACGAGTCGCTTATGCAAAGGGCCGTAAAAGAGGCGATTCTTGAAGCGGGAATAAACAAAAACGCCAGCTGCCACACCTTCCGCCACAGCTTTGCCACCCATCTTTTGGAAGCGGGCTACGACATCCGCACAATACAAGAACTTTTGGGCCACAGCGACGTAAGCACCACCATGATTTACACC
>CALDIB010000097.1 GCA_937902125.1 uncultured Treponema sp. | reverse complement strand
TGGACATAGGCGCCGACGAATTTGTCACAAAGCCCTTCAGCCCCCGCGTCTTGATAGCCCGTCTCAAGGCCAACCTGCGAAGAATTTCCAAAACTGAGGCGGCCGCGGAAGAGTCCATTCAATTTGGCGAATACACCATTTTGGAAAACTCCTGCGTCTTAAAAAGAGGAGCCGCCAAGGTCCGCCTTTCGGCAAGGGAATTTGACGTCCTTAACTTTCTTGTCCGCCACGAGGGCGAAAACGTTTCGCCGGACAAAATTTTCAACGCGGTGTGGAAGGTGCCCTTTGGCGACATAACCGCCGTGGCCGTTTACATCCAAAGGCTCAGAAAAAAAATCGAGCGCGACCCTCAAAATCCCGAATACATACGAACCATCTTCCGCTACGGATACCGCTTTGAAAATCCGTCAAAGAAAAAGGACGAAGAAAAAATCGGGGCGGACGGACAAATCAAACCGCAAGCCGACAGCAAATGAAAATCAGAAGCCACTTCATCATTCTCATAGCCGTTTTGACGGCGGTTCCCATTTTATACTTGACGGGCTTCGCGGTCTACCTTTACATCATGTCGCCCGAGCGGACGCTGATAAAAGGCTTTGAAGCCTCGGCAAGGACAAACAAAAGCGTTCTGACAAAAAAGGACAAAGAAACAATCGCCCGCTTTTTGCGGGAGCGGCCGCCGGAATTGGAGGAAGCCTTTTTGTTCGCCGACGGAAGCGTCGTGGTGTCAAGCATACCTGAAATTCCTGACAAGGGCAAAATCAACCTTCTGGACTTTTCGGAGCGCTTTCTTGGCAATATGGATCCCCAGTATTTTCAAATAAGTTCCCTGCCCCTTGAAAACTTTGACGAGCGCTTGATTCACATAGTCCTGTTTCCAAAAAAGATAGCCAAAACTGGCCTTTACAAAAACGCCATTCTCCCCCGCCCCAGGGACTTTGTTCTCTTTTTCGCGGTCCTGTTTGAAACGGCCTTCATCATTTTTTCGCTGGTCATAAGCCGCAGGATAGAGATGTCAATAAAGCTTGTGGAAAGAAAGGCCACAGGACTTGCCAACGGCGACACGGAAAGCCCGATCACTCCTGTCAAAAACAGCTTTCACTCAAACGAAATCACGGAGCTTTTAAAAACTTTGGAAAACTTTAGGCTCACATTTAAAAAAAGAAGAATGCAGCGGGACAGTTTTGTAATGGGCTTGAGCCACGACCTAAAGACTCCCCTTGCGGTGATAAAAGGCTACACAGAGGCCTTGCAGGATGGAGTGATTGAGGAAGGCCCCAAAAAAGAGCGTGCCTTGGACTTGATTTTGCAAAAATGCGCTTCCCTTGAAACGATGATAGACAACCTTATCAGCTTTGTCATGATGAACGAAACGGATTACGGCAAAAACTTTCAAGACTTGGATCTGGGAGCCTTTTTGGAAAACTACGCTTCCTACGCCAAGACAAACGGCGAGCTTTTCTCCCGCTTTATAAAAACGTCCATTGAAATCCCTCTGGGAACCATAACAAAAATGGACGGGCAATTGATGGAGCGCGCCTTTGGAAACATTCTCTCAAACGCAATCCGCTACTCAAAGGCAAGAGACACGATATTTTTTGAGGCAAGCGTTTCAAACAAAGGCGCGACGATAATTTTTAGGGACCAAGGCGTCGGAATGAGCCAAGAAGAGCAAAGCCGGGTCTTTGAGCTTTTTTACAGGGGAAGCGCCTCCCGAAGGGAACAAGGGCAAGGCATTGGACTTTCTGTTGTCAAAACGGTTATGGACATTCACGGTTGGTCAATCAAGGTTGAAAGCGAGCCGGGAAAAGGAAGCGCCTTTGAAATAAGCGTTCCGGCGCAAAAAATTTTCAGACGCGCCGCAAATGAATTGAATTGAAGGACGCCCTACTTTCTTGTCCAAGCCACGTCAACGCTCGCCGGCTCAACAGCCGAGCCCGATTGAACCAAGGTCTTTTTCTTTCCAACCAAGGAGCCGTTTTTGCTGAGCGTCAAATTCCATTCTATGGGAGAGGCGCTTTCGGCGTAATTTAAAATTGTCTGCCTGTCTATTTCTGGATAAAACGAAGCGTTAAATTTGTCCCTTTGAACTATTCTGATCGAAGAGCCGTTGTCCCGCGAAGACACAGTGACATTCATTGTGGCGCCGTTATTGAAGACGATAAAGCCGCGGCCGCTTCTAAGCAAAATTATCTTGCTGGCGCTGGCCTCGCCGCCCCAAGAGCCGGCGATGTTTTCGGTTCCGCTTTCGGCAAATTCAGGAGGCGGCCCGCTGGTGATTTTTTGGGCCCCGCCGGCTTCCAAAGAGTCGTTGCCTGACGCTTGCGCCACAACGCTTTGAATCAAGACCTTGGCGTCGGTCAAAATTTTGTAGTAGGAGTCGTATTCCTTGGACTTGGAGGCGACGGCTCCGTTTTTTAGATTTTTAACGATAAAGGCGCAATTCCACTTTTCGTCGCTGCGGGGCCTGTAAATTCTGGCCACAAAGACAAGGCCGCCTTGGTCTTGAATTTGTTCTTGGACAAGAGAAAAAAAAGAGTCTCCGTTTTGGTCCCGTTGAATTTGGTCGTACGAGTCTTTTACGGAATCGTCCCGCATGTCCTGGGGATTCAAGTATCCTATTCCCCGCAATTGGGCAAAAAACAAGTCTTGGGTTATGTTGAGCATGTTTTGGTCGTTGACGTTTGTGACCACGCCGTAATAGTAAAGGTTGTATTTTTCCTCTTGGGCAAACAAAAAGCCCTGCGCCATAAAAAGCGCCGCGAAGAGAAAAAAGCATTTTGAAAAAAAGCAGCCCTTACTCATTCAGCCTCTTTTTAAATTCCCTTGCCATAAGCCTGTCGTTGTCCCGGGCCTTTATGCTCTCCCGCTTGTCGTAGGCCTTTTTTCCTTTGCAAACGCCAAGGGTCACTTTGACCAAGCCGTTCTTAAGGTAAAAGTCCAAGGGAATCAAGGTAAAACCCTTTTCGTCAACCTTGCGGGAAAGGCGCTTTATTTGGTCGCGGCGAAGCAAAAGTTTTTTGGCGCGGTCGGGGTTGTGGTTGAACACGCTGGAATAAGAATATTCGGCGACGCGCAAGCCCTTCACCCAAACCTCTCCGTTTATAATTTCGGCAAAGGCGTCGGGAAACGAAATGTTTCCAGCCTTGACGCTTTTGACTTCTGTGCCTTCAAGCGCGATTCCGCATTCAATCGAGTCCTCAATAAAGTAGTCGTAGCGGGCCTTTCGGTTCTCCGCAATTTTTTTCGCGCCCTCTGCCATAACATATTATTTTAGCGCATTTTTATGCAACTGGCAAGACTTTTTAGCCGCATGCGCAGGAAGGAATGGCGGTTGAACAAAGGCGGCTCTTTCGCTAAAATGGCGGAATGAGCAAAAACAACAACATTTATGAAATTTCATATTCCCTAAAGCAAGAACGGAGGCGCTTTTTTCGCAGGGCGATTTTTTTTGTGGCGGCCTTTTTTGTGGCTTTAAACTCAATCTTGTCTTTTGTCATTTGCCCGATTTTGCAAAAATCAACGTCAATGGAGCCCAACGTTCCCAGCGGAACATTTGTCTTTGCCTCTCCTTTGGGAGGAAAAATAAAGCGGGGCGAAATAATCCTCATTTCCAAAGGAGAAGAAAAGCTTTCCTCAGTAAAAAAAATCTGGGCGTTTTTCGCAAAGGCCCTGACCTTTCAAAAAATCCGTCCATACGAAAAAGAAAGCCCGATGATGCGCCGCGCCGTGGCGCTTCCCGGCGACACCGTTTACATGAAGGACTTTGTGCTTTACGTTCAGCCAAAAAACGAGCGGCATTTTTTCACGGAGTTTGAGTTGAACCAATTTCCTTACAGCGTGGACATCCAAGTTCCTCCCGCCGGCTGGAGCCCTGAAATCGGCGCGCGGGGCTCTTTTGACAAAATCACTTTGGGAGACGACGAATACTTTGTTTTGGGCGACAACCGCCTTTCCTGCGTTGACTCCCGCATCTTTGGAAAAATAAAAAGCTCCTCGATTCAAAGGCGGGTTTTGATGAGCTACTATCCGTTCAGGCGCTTTAAAATATTCGCCGCGTCAAAGTGAAGGCTCCCCTTTACGTCCACATTCCCTACTGCCTCAAAAAATGCGGATACTGCGATTTTTTTTCGATCCCCCAAAAAAGCGTTCCCAAAGATTATGTGGAAGCCTTGGCGCGGCAAATAGAATTTTTGGCCCAAAATTTTTCCGTTGAAGAATGGAAGAGCGTTTACATCGGAGGAGGAAGCCCAAGCCTTTTGTCGCCGGAAAGCCTTGCGTTTTTGTGCAAAAAAATAACGGCCGCGGCTCCCCTTTCTGACGGCGGAGAATGGACGGTGGAGATGAATCCCGGAAGCCTTTCCAAAGAACTGTTGGAGGCGGCAAAAGCGGAAGGCGTCAACCGTTTGAGCGTGGGAATCCAATGCAAAAACGATTTGGTTTTAAAAACCGCAGGCCGGCTCGCCACGGAAGAAGAGATTCTGGAAGCCGCGGCCTTGATAAAAAAAAGCTGGGGCCTTTCTTGGTCGGCGGACTTAATGGCGGGCCTTCCCTTTCAGACAAAAGAGATTTTGGAAAGCGACATAGACTTTGTTTCCAGCGCCGGAGCCAACCACGTTTCCCTTTATTCCCTGACCCTTGAAGAAGGAACTCCGCTAAAAGAAAAAATCGACTTGAAGAAAATTCCTTATGACGAAGAAAAGGCGGAGGAGCTTTGGCTTTTTGGCCGGGACGAGTTGGAAAGGCGGGGCTTTTTTCAATACGAGGTGAGCAACTTTTCAAAGCCCGGTTTTGAAAGCCGCCACAACGCCTTTTACTGGGCGCTTGAAAGCTACTTGGGCGCGGGAGCCGGAGCCGCGGGAACGATTTACAAAAATCCCGAGGGCGTCCGATACACAAACATTTTGGACGCGGCGGCCTACACAAATTTTTGGCTGAACAAAGGCGGCGAGCCAAGCAACAATGGGGCAAAGGAAAAGGCCATGAAAAACGACTGGGCCGCCCAGCTGGACTTTCCTTGCCAAAAAGAAGCGCTTGACATGGAAACCCAAGAGTTTGAATATCTTATGATGAACTTAAGGACAAGGCGGGGCGCTTCCAAAAAGGAATACCAAAAGCGTTTTGGCCGCTCCCTTGCCCGGCGCCTTGAAAAGGCCGGAAAAAGCGATTGGCTTTTAAGGCGGAGTGAAAACGGCGAAGACTTTTTTTCAATGACAAGGGAAGGCCTTTTGTTTTTAAATTCTTTTTTGGAGGAATTATGAACAAAGCCAGAAATTCCGGGCCTTCACGCCCGGCGGCCAACGCCGACTTTTTGGAGGATTATGAAACTTTTTATTTTTGACATGGGCGGAGTCGTCACGACAAACGCCGGCGAAGTTCGAGGCCTGGCGGCAAAGGCGCTGGGCGTGAGTCAAGAAGAAATGGACAAGGCCGTCGCGGAACCCATAGGCGGCGACGGCCAAAAGCCGCCCCGCCAAAACCTCTTTGGCCAGCTTACAACCGGAGAAATCACGACCAAGGAATTTTGGAACGCCGTGGGCGGCCGTCTTGGAAAGAAAATCGAAACTGATTGCTTTCACTTGTTCTTCCACCCTGTCTTGAACGAGGGAACAAAAAAAATAATTTTGTCCTTGCGAAAAAAAGGCTTTCGCGTCGTTTGCGGAACAAACACAATCGAGAGCCACTACTTAAACCACATGACGCGCGGCGACTACGCCATCTTTGACCAAACCTACGCGTCGCAATTGATGGGCGCAAAAAAGCCCGACCCGCTTTTTTGGAAGCTGATTTTGGACGCTGAAAACTGTCCTGCGGAAAAGGCCTTTTTCACCGACGACTTGGAGGAAAACGTCAAGGCCGCGGCATCCTTGGGCATTCGAGCGTTTCAGTTTACCGACGCGAGAAAATTAAAAAGAGACATAGCGGAGTTTTTAAAATAAGGGCATCTCGAAAAACTCGTTTTAGGGCACCTCGAAAAACTCGCCTTTGGCGATTTTTCGACTGTGCCTGCGAGT
>CALDIB010000096.1 GCA_937902125.1 uncultured Treponema sp. | reverse complement strand
ACAACATCGCATTTTCAAAGTTACCTCGAAAAACTGAAGTTTTTCGAGGTCCCCTTAAAGTAAACAGGGGTTTCCGGGCTGATGGCGACGCTGGGGTCGTTTTCGGCCATGTAGACTGTTTTGACGCCCGCGGCCACTTCTCCGTTTGGAGAGGCGTCGGCCTCCACTTCTCCGATTCCGCAAGTCACGCTCCAAGTCGTTCCCGACTCAAGGCCCAGTTCCAGCGTGGAAGAAGTTCCGTAAACAAAATGCCTTTTGTAAGAGTCCGTTCCCTTTGTTCCGGCGACGGCCTCAATATAGTATTTGACGCCGCCATTCGGATCGTCGGTGGCTTTAACGTCGGGCGCCGCGGAGCGGGAAAGTCCGTCTCCAAGGGCCGCCGCAGTTTGGCCGCCGGCGGAGACAAGGTCCGATATTTCTTGGGGAGAGGCCGCAAGGCCGGCCTGCATGCCGGCCTTAAAGCAGACAACGGGATATGAGTTTTTGGAGGAAGAGCCGCCGCCCTCGGACAGGTTTTGGCAAGAAAAGAGCGCCAAGGCGTCAAGCGCGGCAGCAAAGGCGCCGCCAATAAGCCGCGCGGTCTTTTTCATACAACTTTTTTTCATAAAACGCAATCTCCAAAATTCTATCATAGCAGAAAACAGCGTTTATGTCCAGCAAAATCGCTCCGGCGCCACCCGACAACGCTTGCGCTAGCAAAATCTCGAAAAACGCGCTATTATGGTTTTATGAAAAAAGTTGGCGCGGACTTTGTCCGGCGGACAGTTGAATTTCTCTTGCTGGCGGCAATCGCGGTGTCCGCCGTTTTCTTGGCCGCGCAGTTCACGACTTATCAAAACTACGGCGGACAAATCCCGGGAGCCGCGAGCCAAAGAAGCCGAAACATTTTGATTGTGGGAAAAAGCGGAAGGCGCGCTTATCTTGAGCAAGTTTTGTTTGGAGCCAAAAGCCTTGCAAAAGTCAACGACGCGGCTGTGGACTTGTATACAGGAACAAGCGACACCCAGGAACTTTCAACACAAGCGCTTTTAAACTACGCCTCCTACTTGCAGGCCGACGGAATCATCGCTTATCTTGAAGGCTCGGACGAAAATTTGGAAATTCCTGTGAACGCGCAAGGCAAAGCGATTCCCCTGGTCACCATTGGAAGCTACCACCCCAACCTGCCCCAGCTGTCTTACATCGGAGCAAACTATTCAGAATTGGGAAAAATTACTGGCCGTGAAATAATCGCGCAAATCGGCCAAAGCGGCAAGGCCATTTTGCTTGAGTCCGGAGAGCAAAAGGACGCCAACCACTCAAACTTGATGGCGGGGCTTTTGGGAAGCCTTTCAGGACATCCAGAAATTTCTGTCAAGACCCTGCAGTTTGAGCGCGCCTCAAGCTTTTCAAAGGAGGACAACCTTAGGCAGCAGCTGGCAAGCGAAGAGGACTTGGAGCTGATAGTTTCTTTGACTGAGCAGAACACAATTCTTGCCGCGCAAAGCGTTCGGGACCTAAACCTTTCAGGAAAGGTAAAACTCATAGGCTTTGGCGACAACGACGACTGCCGCTCCGACTTTGAAAAGAAAATCGTCACGGAATTGCTCTCTGTAAAAACGCAGGACATAGGCAGGCGCGCGATGGCCGAACTGTTTGAGTATTTGGAAAACGGCTACGCCAACTCTTTTGTTTCGGCGGAAGTAGAAATCCTTAAAGGCGGCGGCGAATGAAAAATCCCTTAAAGAATTTCGGCATCCGGGCGCAGCTGATGATTGGCGTTTTAGCAAGCTTTTTGCTTTCGCTTACAATCATCGTTTGCCTTACCACTTTGCTTTCCAGAGTGATGCGGCAAACAGGAAACTCTTTCCAAACAAACGCCGACATAGACTCTTTCTTGACCGACATTGAGAACACAAAAAACGCTATGGAATCCTACATGCGCTACAGAACCTTTGAAAGCATCGACAAATACTACCACTACGAAGCCGCCGCCGAAAGCAAGGCGGAACGTTTTAGGCAAAATCCGTCAGACATTGAGGTTGAACAAAAAGAATATGCGATTAGAATGCTTTCAAAATCTTTCTTTGACCTTAGCGGAAAAGCCATCGCGGCGCGCAGGGCCAACAATTCCTACGACTCGGACTTGTATTACTACAAAACCTTGGACTGCTATTCCTTCCTGCATGACGAAATCATCAACTTGAACATGCTCTTTTTCAACATGAACGCCTCAAGCTACACGCAAAGCAAGGCCAAGGCAGAGGCGATAATCTCAAAGTCCATTTTGGCGCTTATCATAATTTTTGTTTGCTCCGCGCTTTTGATTTACATAAACATCGCGGGAATCACAAAACCGCTTTCCGACATTTCAAACGTGGCGCTGAAAGTCGCCGGCCGAGATTTTGACGTTCCCCTTTTTAAAAGCCAAGACAAAAACGAAATAGGAAACATTTGCCGAGCCTTTGATTCCATGATAATTTCAATCCGCGAATACATTGGCGCCATTTGGGAAAAAGCCCTAAAGGAAAACGAGCTTAGGGAAAAGGAAATAGAAATGCGGGCGCTTTACACCGACGCGCGGCTAAAGGCCTTGCAAGACCAAATCCAGCCGCACTTTTTGTTCAACACGCTGAACACCGGGGCGCAGTTGGCCATGATAGAGGGCGCGGACAAGACCTGCTACTTTTTGGAGCAAGTGGCCGACTTTTTGCGCTACAACATTCAGCACCCGGGAAGCGACGCCACAATCGGCGAAGAGCTGGGAATGCTGGACAACTACATTTACATAATGAAAACCCGCTTTGGCGAGCGCTACCAATTTGAAAAGGACATTGACCAGTCCGCGCTTGAAGTGAAGATTCCCAACACAATTTTGCAGCCCCTTGTGGAAAACTGCATAAAGCACGGATTAAAGGACATAACGGAAAACGGCCGCATAAAAATCGCGGTAAGGCGGACTGGAGCGGGCATCGCCATAGAAATATCCGACAACGGCAAGGGCTTTGACCAAGAGACCAAACGCAAGATTCTAAACCACGCGGCCGCGGGAAGCGAGGGCGTCTTGATAAGCGACAAGGGGCACGTTTCCAGCGGCTTGATAAACGTAATATCCCGCCTCCAAATTTACTTTAAGGACAACAAGGTTTTTGACATCTTGCAAAGGCAAGGCGGCGGAGCCACATTCAGAATACAAATAAAGGACGGAGACAATGTATAACATTCTCTTGACGGACGACGAGCAAATAGTTGTTGACTCGCTATCGATGATTCTAAGCAAAAACTTTGAGGGGCAAATAGCGCTTTTTTCAGCGTCAAGCGGAGCAAAGGCCTTGGAAATCGCGCGGTCTGGCGGAATCGACATTGTCTTTATGGACATACACATGCCGGGCATGAACGGTTTGGAAACCATAAGCTTGATTAAGCAAATAAATCCAAACATAGCGATAATAATTTTGTCAGCCTACGACCAATTCCAATACGCGCAAGAGGCCCTGAACCTTGGAGCCTTTAAATATTTGACAAAGCCTGTCAACAGGAACCTAATCGTCCAGACCGCGCGGGACGCCATGAATTTGGTTGACTCGGAAAGGGGAAAGCTTACCGACAGCATAGAGCTTAGGCAAAAGCTTAGCGTCGTCTCAACGATGGTGGAAAGCGACTTCATTTACTCATGCGTGTTCAACAACAGCGGCACGGACTTTTCGGAATACCTGAACTATTTTGGAATAGAGGGCTTGCCCTACTTTTTTGCCTGCATAGAAATTTCAGGCCTTGCCAACGACAAGCGCTACGACGTTTACGTTCAAATCCGCGATGTCTTGTCGTCAAAGCGCCGATGCGTAACAGGCTCTTTTATGGGAGACAGAATCGGCGTATTCTTTCCCATTTCCCAAAAAGAGAGCCAGGAAGAACTGATAAACGAAATTTACACGCTTTTGGCAACAAGGATTTCATGCAAGATAAAAATCGCGGCCAGCGAATGCGAAAGCGACATAAAAAAAGCGCAAGCCGCATACAACGAAGCCGCCGCCGCCTTGGCCAAAATTCCTGACGAGGGAGGAACGCGAATTTGCGGCAAAGAAAAAAAGACCGGCGAGAAAGGCGGAAGCGAGGATTCGGTTTGCGAAAAGATTTTTGCCCGCCTTTTGTCGGCCGTCCGCTCGGGAAACGCGGTCTTGGCCCGCCAATGCGCGGGGGATTTTTGCGACAGCCTCTTTGACTCTTTGTCCGGCCAGATGGACAAAATCAAGGGCCGGCTTTTTGAGTCCCTTGTAAAAGAAAGAAGCGCCGCGACGGCGGCAAATCAAAATTACAAAGACGAGGAGTCCGCCGGAGAGTTCGCGTTTTTTTCGCGGACAAACGCCAGGGAAGAATTAAAAAAGTATTTTTCAGAAAAGAGCGTGGAATGCGCCTCGGCCGCCGCAATGACAAAAAGCGGAGAGGAAAACCCAATCGTGCAAAAAGCCAGGCAATACATAGACGGCCACCTAAAGGATTTGCCCAGCCTTGAGGGACTTGCCGAAAACCTTGGAGTCAGCCCCTTCTACTTGAGCAAACTCTTTAAGGAGCAAACCGGAGAAACATACATAAACTATGTGACTTCGGCGCGCTTGGAAAAGGCAAAAAGGCTTTTGTCGGACGGCGCCTTGATTATAAAGGAAATATCGGCCGGCGTGGGATACAACGACCAAAATTATTTCAGCAAATTGTTCAGACAAAAATATGGAGAAACTCCCAGCGAATACAGGGCCCGCGCGTTGGGCAAAGGAGACGACGAATGAAAAAGTTTTTTGCGGCCGCCATAGTCGCGGCGTCTTGCCTTCTAAGCTTTTTGTCTTGCCAAAAAAAGGCCGACAAGACTTTAAAGCCTAACGAACAGGAAAAGAGCCAAGCAAAAATCACAATCGGCTTTTCCATTGACACCTTGGCCATCGAGCGCTGGCGGCGGGACTGCGACGTTTTCTTGAACACGGCCAAGGACTTGGGCGCGGATGTAATCGTCCAAAATTCAGGCAACAGCGTGGAAGTCCAAAACCAGCAAATCGAATACTTGGTCAAGCGGGGCGTCAAAGCGGTCGTCGTCGTGCCCAAGGACGCGGAAAGCTTGGGCGAAAGCGTCCGCTTGGCCAGAAGCAAAAACATTCCCGTAATTTCTTACGACAGGCTTTTGCGCAACTCTCCTGTTGACCTTTACGTTACGATTGACAGCCAAGCCGTCGGCGCCTTGATGGCCAAGGAATTGGCGCGGAAAAAGCCCCGGGGCTCTTGGTTTTGCATTTACGGCCCAAAGGAAGACTTTAACATGACCCTCATACGCCGCGGCGTCGAGGATGTGGTAAAAAACACCGGGATAAAAATCGACTGCAATTATTGGACCGACGGCTGGAACTACGACTTGTCATACACAAAAATGGCCGAGCTTTTAAAGGCAGGAAAAATTCCAGACGCTGTGGTGGCCGGAAACGACGCCGTGGCCGACTCCATAATCCGCGCCATCGGAGAATACGCCCCCGGAAAGGACATCGCCGTGGGGGGCCAGGACGCGGACATCGCGGGCTGCCAAAATGTGGTCACGGGAAAGCAGGCGGTCACGATATACAAGCCAATTTCGGAACTGGCCACAAAAGCCGCGCAAATCGCGGTGGCTTTGGCCAATGGAAAAAGCGTCCAAGAATGCTCCGGCGCCAACGGAAGCATAGACAACGGCTCAGGGGAGATTCCCGTTCTGTGGCTTTCTCCCACAGCCGTAACGGCGGCGAATATGGAAGAAGTCGTGATTAAAAGCGGCTTTCACACCCGTCAGGAAGTGTATAAAGACTAGGAACGGTATGTCGCTTCGCTAATTTTGCATTAGGAAACGATTCAACTGCCCGCTCACGCGGGCTGGCAATCAAGACACGCTTCGCTTAAAATCTTGACTCGTTCCTTTTGCGGGCGAATGGAATTTTCGCGCCGCAATACGGTCGGGCAAGCCCGCCGTTTTGCGTTAGGAAACTATTTACTTGCGCGCTCGCGCGCGCGGGCAATAGCAATTTTTTGGCCACAAAAAATTGCTAATCCAAAGCGCTAAAAATTCCTAAAAATTCCCAAAAATTTCCCAATTTCCGCAAAAAATTCAAGAAAATCGGCAAATTTTTAAGCGCCACATGCTGTATATTTACAGTCGCCGCAGGAAATGGGCGGCAAAAGAAAAATCAAATGGAGGATTTTTATGAAAAAAATCATTTCTGCCGCCGTCGCGGCGCTTATGCTCACAGGAGCGGTTTTCGCCGCGCCAAAAGTCCGAGTTGGCGTTTCAATGCCCACAAAGAGCTTGCAACGCTGGAACCAGGACGGAAACAACATGGCCAAAGAGCTTAAGAAAGCCGGCTACGTTGTAGACTTGCAGTATGCCAACAACGACATCGCCATGCAGACTCAGCAAATTGAGAACATGCTCACAAAGGGCGACAAGATTTTGGTAATCGCTTCTATCGACGGAAGCGCCTTGAAGGGCGTTCTTGACACAGCCAAAAAGCAGGGCGTAAAAGTAATCGCTTACGACCGCTTGATCATGAACTCAGACGCCGTTTCTTACTACGCCACATTCGACAACTACAAAGTTGGAACAATCCAGGGCAACTACCTTGTTGAAAAGCTCAAGCTCAACAGCCGCACAAACAAGGATCCCGCCTACATCGAATTCTTCACAGGATCTCCCGACGACAACAACATCAACTTCTTCTTTGGCGGAGCCATGGACGTTTTGACGCCCTACCTCAAGTCAGGCGTTTTGGTTTGCCGCTCAGGACAGACTTCAAAGGCCCAGTGCGCCACATTGAACTGGTCTACAGAAGCCGCCCAAAAGCGCATGGAGAACCTCATCACAGCCCAGAAGTATGGTCCCAACGGAACAAAGCTTGACGCCGTTTACTCTTCAAACGACTCATGCGCCAACGGAATCACAAACGCTCTCGTTGGAGCCGGCTACACAGCCAAGAACTTCCCCATCGTTACAGGACAAGACTGCGACAAACCGTCAGTTAAGAATATGATTGCCGGACTTCAGGCCATGTCAGTATTCAAGGATACCCGCACATTGGCTTCTCAGGTAGTCAAAATGGTTGACGCCATCGCCAAGGGAACACAGCCCCCGATCAACGACAAGAAGACCTACGACAACGGAACAGGAATCATTCCGTCATTCCTCTGCGAACCGGTTTACGGCGACAAGGACAACTACAAGGCCCTCTTGCTTGATTCAGGATACTACACAGCTGCTGACCTTCAGTAGGCTTTAGCGGATTGAATCTGCAGTCAGGCCGCCCACCCAATACGGCGGGCGGCCTTTTTTTTAGCGCGAACAGTTTTAGGAGGAATTCCATGGCAGACATGTTATTGGAAATGAAAGACATCATAAAGAGATTCGGAAACGTAACGGCTCTTAACGGCGTGAACCTGAAGGTGGCCAATGGAGAAATCCACGCCATCGTCGGCGAAAACGGCGCTGGAAAGTCAACGTTGATGAACGTTCTTTCTGGCGTTTATCCGTATGGAACTTACGAAGGCGACATAGTTTTTGACGGAAAGGTCTGCCAGTTCCAAACAATTAAAGACAGTGAAAAAAAAGGCATTGTAATCATTCACCAGGAGCTTGCCCTGGTTCCCCTGCTTTCCATCGCCGAGAATATGTTCTTGGGCAATGAACGGGGAACAAAGGCCAGAATCGACTGGGACGAAACATATAAAAAGTGCGCCGAATCGCTGGCGCTTGTGGGATTGAACGAAAATCCCCACACGCTCATAAAAGACATCGGCGTAGGAAAACAGCAGCTTGTCGAAATAGCCAAGGCGCTTGCAAAAGACGTGCGCCTCTTGATTCTTGACGAGCCTACGGCATCATTGAACGACACGGAAGCCAAAAAGCTCCTTGACCTTCTCTTAAAGCTCAAGAGCGAAAAAGGAATCACTTCCATTATCATATCCCACAAACTTAACGAGGTTTCTTATGTGGCCGACTCAATCACGGTTATCCGCGACGGCTCCACAGTTTCCTCAATGAAAAAAGGAAGCGAGGCGATTGACGAAGACGCCATCATCTCCGCGATGGTAGGCCGAAGCCTGACCGACCGCTTTCCAAAAAGAACGCCCAAAATCGGCGACATTTGCTTTGAAGTCAAGGATTGGTGCGTTGACCATCCAGTGTTTGACGGCATAACGGTTTGCGACCACGTCAACTTCAACATTAGAAAAGGCGAAGTCGTGGGAATCTCAGGCCTTATGGGAGCCGGCCGCACAGAGCTTGCCATGAGCATCTTTGGCCACAGCTACGGCGCCAACATTCGCGGAAAAATCTTCATGAACGGAAAGGAAGTCAGCTTCCCCAGCCCCAAGGCCGCCATTGACGCAGGTCTCGCCTACGTCACCGAAGACCGCAAGGGCAACGGCTTGATTTTGAGCGAATCCATCGCCAAGAACACCGTAAGCGCCAATCTTAAAAAGATTGTGAACAAATACGGAGCCATTGACTTTGACTTGGAGAACAAGTATTCAGTTGACATGGCCAAGGAAATGCGCACAAAGTGCGCCACGGTTCAAGAAGACGTTGGAAACCTTTCCGGCGGAAACATGCAAAAGGTTCTTATCGGAAAATGGCTTTTCACGGATCCGGACATCTTGATTCTTGACGAGCCCACCAGAGGAATCGACGTAGGCGCCAAATACGAAGTCTACTGCATCATCAACCAGATGGTGTCGGAAGGAAAGTCCGTCCTTATGATTTCGTCGGAAATGCCTGAAGTTCTTGGAATGAGCGACAGAATCTACATCATGAACGAAGGAAAGATGGTTGGCGAAATGAACGCCAAAGACGCTACGCAGGAAAAAATAATGTCTTGCATCATCAATTCAGGAAAATAAAAGGAGTATTGTATGGCTGACACAACAGTAAAAAGCTCGGCTTTCAACATTAAGAAAACGCTAAAGGACAACACAATGCTGTTGATTCTTGTGGCTGTGATGATTTTGTTCCAAATTTTGTCGGGCGCCCTCTTCGCTCCCTCAAACGTGAACAACATCATTCTTCAAAACTCATACGTTTTGATTTTGGCGGCTGGAATGCTTTTGTGCATTCTTACCGGAGGAAACATCGACCTTTCAGTAGGCTCGGTGGTCTGCCTTGTGGGCGCCATCGCCGGAAAGCTCATCGTTGACGCGCATTTGCCAATTGGATTGGCGATTGTGGTTTGCTTGTTCATCGGAACTTTGATCGGCGCCTGGCACGGAGCTTTCATCGCCTACCTGCACATTCCGCCCTTCATCACAACCCTTTCGGGAATGCTCTTGTGGCGCGGCGTGGCGCTCATCGTCCTTGACGGACTTACAATCTCCCCCTTCCCGCAGAAATACCTCAACTTGTTCACAAGCTACATCCCGGAAGTGTTTGTTCCTGAAATTGCCGCCAAAGCCTTGGAAGAAGGCCCCGAAGCGGAAGCCGCGGCCGCGAAGCTGGCCTCAATGAACCTTACGACCACAATGATTATCGCCATCGCGGTTTGCGCCATCATGATAGCCACTTCCCTCATCAGCAGAAAGACAAAGCAAGGCAAAGGCTACGACGTGGGAGCCGCGACTCCTTTCATCGCCCGCCTTGTAATCATCACTTTGGTTGTTCTTGCCGTGGCTTGGAAGCTTGGCCACCATCACGGCGTTCCCACAATCTTGATTTTGATTGCCATCGTTGTGGCCTTCTACACATACTACACTCAGAACACCGTTCCGGGCCGCTACCTTTACGCAATTGGAGGAAACGCAAAAGCCGCGAAGCTTTCAGGCGTAAACACCGACAATGTCATGATGTTCGCCTACACGAACATGGGCTTCCTTTCTGCCGTAGCCGCCTTGGTTTGCGTGGCCCGCTTCAACTCGGCCGCGCCTACAGCCGGAATGAGCTACGAAATGGACGCCATCGGCTCATGCTTTATCGGCGGAGCTTCGGCCTACGGCGGATCGGGAACTATCGGAGGAGCGGTGGTTGGAGCCATCTTCATGGGCGTTTTGAACAACGGAATGTCTTTGATGGGCGTAGACTCCAACTGGCAGCAGGCTGTAAAGGGCTTGGTCCTGCTCTTGGCCGTAATCTTTGACGTAGTTTCCAAACAGCGCAACAAGCGATAGGAACTGTCAAGGCGCGCTTCGCTTAAAGCCTTGACAGTTCCTTTTGCGGCGCGAAAGAAATTTTCGCGCCGCAATAATTTTAAACTTTTTGCCGGCAGTTTGCCTGCGGCAAGTTCAAAGCCGACGGACCAAAGTCCTCAGTTTTAACTTGCCGCGATTTTTTTCGCGCCGCAACAATTTTTTACGGCTTTCGCCGGCAGTTTTACGCTGGATTATTTTTTTACGGAAAAGATTCTGTAGTTCAGCCAGGGCATGACAGGATGCAATTTTTCCAGAGCGCAAAACCACTCCGTGCTTACAGTGTTGCTTCCCAAGGCGTCAAAAATATTTGAAAAGGCCACGATTCCCCGCTTGAAAAACTCCGCCGCGCATTCGGCGTGATTGTTTTGTCCGACCATCTTTGCAAGGGAGCAGTCTTGAACCAAAAGCAGTTCCTTCGCGCCCAAATTTAAAAGGCGGGTCTTCAAGCCGCCGTCTCCAGGAAAGCGGGAAACCAAGTCAACCACCCGCTCGCTCGCCTTTCTTAAATAGCGAATCATCCAAGAATTTTTGTTGGAAATCAAATCCTCTCCGTAAGCGAACTCAGAAAAGGCGGCCGGATAAGGAGTGATTTTTTGCGCGCAGAATTTTCCTTCCAAAACAAGGCTGGGGCTTGCCAAAACCAAAGAATTTTCCAAGGCCAAAACCGACGCTTCCTTAAGCCAATCAAAAAACTCCGGCCAGTTGGCGGACAAATTAAGGGTGTCAAAAACAACGGTTGAAGAAACCTCCGCGTCGTCGCCCAAAATTATTTGCGCCTTGGACAAGTCTTGCGCCTTTTTATTGATAAAATCGCGGGCGTCTTTTTTTACGCGATCCAAGGCGCGGTCAACATTGTACTCTCCCCCGTCGCGACTTTGATATGTCCAAGAAGCGGCCGTTCTTGCCTTTCCTTCTTTTATAAACGGAGAAAGTTCCTTTGCGGAAAGTTCCCAAGCCACATCTTTTGAGGCGTCAGCGTAAACGCCGTCAAATTCCCGGTCTGTAAAAAAATCCTCGGCCGACAAGATTGAAAGGCCGTTTTGACAGCGCGCCGGCATGAAGCATCCGTTTTGCGGCGGGGTTTCGGAAAACAAAAAGCTCATCGCCGGCAAAATGGTGTAAGACACTCCGTATGATTTTATGACTTCCTCAATTCCAGGAGCGTAGCCCATTTCGGGCAAGAAAAAACCGTCTCCAACCCGGCCAAAACACTGCTTGATTGCAAAAAGCCCGCTTTCCACTTGGGCGTTTAAAACCTCGGTCATGTCGGCAAAATGGGGCATGAACATGTATGTTCCGCAAGTGGCCAAAATTTCGGCGTATCCGTCTTGGGCAAAGCCGGCAAAGGCCTTGAGCAAATCGCAGGACCAAAGCTCGTTGTATTGCCGCTTGGCCTCTTCGGCTTTTTCCAAATTGCGCGCGGCGACTTTTTTTTGCGGCGAATTTTTTTTGGCGCGCTCAAGCTCTTTTTTTCCAAAGTCGATGAGCGAGTCAAGCCACTTGTTGTATTTTCTTTTTATCTCCCCGTCCAAAAGGGTTTCGCAAGTTGAGGCCGAAAACACCAAAGCAAGGCAAGCCTTCATTTTTTGGCTTTTAAAAAATGAAAGCAAATTCAGAGCGGGCAAAAAAACATTTGTAAGCCGCTGAAAAACAAGATGCAGTTCCTCGTCGCCTCTAGAATTGTCGGCTCCGCCGATTTTTATGTAAGGGCAATGAAGGTTAAGAACAAATGTCAAATATTTTAAAGCCATGTTTTTACCTGTAAAGTTTTAATTGAACGACTGACGGTATCTATTGTAATGCCTTCGAAGCAATTCAGAGGCGCCGGAAAGTTCGACTATTCTAGAAACCATAAGCTTTTCGCCCGGTTTTGAAGCCATGATATCGGAGCCTTTTGGAATCGAAATTTTTTCTGTATGGGCCAATATGTCGCTTTTTCCCGCGCTGTCGGCAAGCAAGTCAACCCGCGCGATTCTTTTTCCGCCGGGAATAATCACATACTGCTCCCGGTCGCCCAAAGAAAGCTGTATGTCAAACGATTCCGAAGGCCTTTCGTCTTGAAGGCTTTCAAAAAAATAAATCGCCAAGCGCAAGGAGCCGCGGCCGCCCTTGATTTTTTTTATTGTCCATTCGCTCAAGTCCCACCAAACAAAAAGGGAAATAGGATTCCTAAGCATGACATTGATTTTTGTCTCGTTGTAGCTTGCGGGCAGAGTGTTTATGTTGATTGTCTCTTCTTCGCCTTCTGAAAGGGAGATGGTTTCCTTTTGCTTTTCGCCGGCTTCCAACTCGCTGGCAAGCTCAAGCAGGTCTCCAATTATAAACTGCCGGTTTAAATCGTCAGGCGCGTCAATTCCGTATTCATCCGCAATGGCAAGCAATTCTGCGGATGACAAGGTTTCCAATTTTGCGCGCGTCAAACGACTGTCCTTTTTCATAATGATATTAATATCTATTAATTTTAAAGCTTTGTCAAGGCGCCCAAAAGCGGCCTCCGCTTTTCATTTTAGGCGGAATCTTGTATAATAAAAGCATGGCGACATACTTGGCGAAACTTGGGGAGCTTACATTAAAAGGCTCCAACATAAAGCAATTTGAAAAAAAACTTTTGCAAAACGCGCGCTCTTATTTTAACGGAAACGCTCAAATAAAAATTTCCTTGCGCGCCGGAAGAATGTATTTTACCGCCGACGATTCTTTTTCCAAAGAAATAGAATTCTGTCTTGAGCATTTGGTGGGAATCACAGGTTGGGCAAAATGCCTTGCCGTCGAAAAAAACATTGAGGCAATCAAGGACGCTGTTTACAGCCTTTGCGTTCAAGCCGCAAAAAACGGCGCCAAAACATTTAAGTGCGACAGCCGCCGCGCCGACAAAAATTTCCCCCTCGACTCATACCAAATAAGCCGGGAGGCCGCGGCCCGGGTTTACGACCAAAAAATTTTGGCGGTGGACGTTCACAAGCCCGACATTACAGTGTTCATCGAAGTCAGGGAAAAAGTTTTTGTTTACACAGACGACAAAAAAGGAATCAGAGGGCTTCCAGTTGGCGTCAGCGGAAGCGGCCTCCTCTTGCTTTCAGGCGGAATTGACAGCCCTGTGGCCGGCTGGCGCATGATGCGGCGGGGAATGAAAATCGACGCGGTTTACTTTCATTCATACCCCTACACCAGCGACGAAGCGCAAAAAAAGGTCGAGGACTTGGCGGCGATAATTTCCGCATACGGAATCAGCGTCCACTTGCACATTGTGGGCTTTACCCAAGCGCAAATGCAAATCAAAAAATCTTCCCCGGAGTCTTGGAGCACCCTGCTTTTAAGAATGTGCATGATGACGGTGGCGAATAAAATCGCGGAACGCATAGGAGCCCAATGCATCGTCACAGGGGAATCCCTTGGACAAGTGGCAAGCCAAACAATAGAAAACATGGCCGTGACGGAAATGATGGCGGCCTACCCCCTTATCCGCCCCTTGGCAGGAATGGACAAGGAAGAAATAACGGCGGACGCCATTCGCATCGGAACTTACGAAACCTCAATCCTGCCTTACGAAGACTGCTGCGTTTTGTTCAGCCCCAAGCATCCGGTTCTGCGGGCCGACAAGGAAGAGGCTAAAAGGATTTACGACGGAATGAACATAGAGCCCCTCTTGCAAGAAGCCTTTGAAAAACGCGAAATCAAGCGCTTTTGGAATGGGGCGCTACAACCTTAATTGAGAGCGTTGCCATCACCAGGACGCAAAGACCGGCTTTTCAAGCAAAAGCTTTGCAATCTTGCTTGAGTCCGTGTCAAAAGTCAGGCGGTTGAAATTTTCGTCCATGCGGCTGTCAAAATTTTCGTCGCCCAAAAGCTCTTCGATTTTGTCGTAAATCTTTGAGGGCTTTTGTATGAACCAGCCCACATTGTTTTGAACGGCAAATCGCATGTTCCCCAATTCTTGGTTGTGAATGTAGCGGGAAATTATTATTGGCTTTCTGCAAGAAAGGACTTCTATCAAAGTCGCCGGCCCCGCCTTCATAACAACGCAGTCTGAAAGCTTTATCAATTCGTCCAAGTAGTTCACAAAGCCGTAAACATGCAAGTCCAGTTTTGGATAAAGGCGGGAAAGGCTTTCCAAGTAGGCGTATTTTCCCATGTCTTTTCCGCACACAACGGCCACGGCAAATTTCGCCTTTTTTAGAACGCACTTGTTCACAATGTCTACGGCACCGGGAAGTCCGTCTCCCCCGCCCACAAGCAAAACCGTTTTTTTGTTCGGATCAAAGCCCCTCTTTTTTCGCAAGGCCAAAATGTCTTCCTTTCCAAAAGGCTCCAAATATTTTGGATTCATCACAAAGGGAACTATTTTTATTTGCCCTTCAGGAACCTTTTGCGAGATTCCAATTCTTTTCGCCTCTTCCGAATAAACAAAGTAGTCCAAGCTTCTGTCCCAAAACCAAGCGTGGGGAACGGTAAAAGGGTCTGTGACCATGACAGTGACATTGACCTTCTTGTGCAGGCGTATCACGGCGCTCTTTGCGAAAGTGGAAAGCGCGTAATGAAACGAAACTATGTCGGTGGGCTTTTCCCGCTTGATGACTTTTTTTAGATAGTGAACAGTATGAAAGCGCATCAACTTGCATACAAGGGTCACAAAGGGCCTGCGCTGGCTTATGTCGTAAATGAGGGGAAAAAGTCCGTGCAAAAAATTGGTGGACCAAAAGTAAAGCAATTCAAAGCCCACCTTGCCCAAAATGTTTCCCCTGTCAAAGCCGTTGGCCATGACAACTTCCGCGTCAGGATTGAGTTTTAAAATTTGTTCTTTTAAGACCCGCGCTGTGGAAATGTGCCCCGCGCCGGTTGTCAAATACAAAAATAAAAACTTGCGCTTTGCCATCGCGACTCCTCCAAAATTAATAGCTGTATTTTACGGAAAGGGAAACGTAATTGTTCACTTGGTCATAAAGTTTGTCCGCCCAATCTTTTCGCGCGGCGTCAACTTTCGCGTTTTTATCCTCTTCGGAAGCGCCGTTTATGCCTTCCGCCACAACATTAGAGTATATGGCCGAGTCAACGCCCTTGTTGTGAATGTACTCAAAGGTGTAGCCCAGATTCAGGCTTAGGCTTCCGCCCTTGTTTCTAAAGGCCTCCCAAGAAGCCTTTAGGCCCAGCTGAACCACATGCATCTTATGCTCTTGCTTCATAAAGTCCATGCGGTTTTGAACGCTTTTTGGATAGGGGTCTGTGGCCGCGCCGCCAGTGTTGTCGCCATTGACAAATTTAACGCAGTGGGTTATGGCCTCCTGGTTTGTCCAGCTTTCGGTTTCGTTGGCGTGGCGGACATAATCAGTAATCACGTTAAGCTTAAGGCGCTTTGCGGGCTCAAAGGCGATTTCAAAATGCAGACGGTCGGAATTAGGCGGCAAGTTTGAGCCTATTGACACTCCGTGGTTTGTGTAGTCCTGATAATTATACATTCTCTTGTCAACAGCCGTAGTGTCATAGTCTGGAGAATTAATCCAATGGGAATACATGTATGGCAAAACCAGCGTGTAGTCAAATTCCAAGCGCTTGCAAAAGTCCGCCGCGGGCGTGTAGACAAGGCCCGTTTGCAAGGCGGCCTTGAACTTTGAGTCAAAGTTTCCCTTGCCCCAATCGTCAACGCTTATGTCGTCAACGGCAAAGGTTAAGGCCGCCTCCAAGCGGTCCACAGGCCTAACTTCAAAGTGAAGTCCATAAATGTCGTTGTCGCCCGCGTCGAACATTCCTTGCAAAAGAATGAAGGGCGCCGGAATCAAGTAGCTGGGGTCAAAGCGGCCGCCAACAATTCCGGACTCGAAATAAGTTATGGAAAACCGTTTTATGGGCGTAAATCGAATGGAATGAAAGGCCAAAAATTTGTTGGCGGCGTTCTCGCCGTTAAAATTGGACGCGGCTATGGCCGAAATCGACTGGGAATACTGCCATTTTTCGGAAGCGTAGTTGAAAAGCAAATTGTTCATGTGGCAGGAATGGGGATTCAAGATAATATTGTCGTGGCCAAAAATGTTTGAAAAGCCCATTCTGTTTGCGCCCATGATTCCGCTTATCTTTGAGTTTCCAAGATTGAGTCCGGCCTCCATGTCCCAGTTTCCGTCAACGGGACCAAAAGTGGCCGCGTCTCCCCAAGTGTTCAAAGGCTCGTTCTGAAACGTCCTCAAAAGCTCGGCCGACTCGGTGGAATTGTTGTGCAAGTTAAGGCCAAGACTGTAGCCCAAACTGATCCAGTCCTTAAACTGAATGTCTCCAAAAAACGAAGGCTCAAAAAAGAAGAATTTCTTTAGTTTGTCGCCGCCCTTGTCCGAAGCCTTTAGGCTGGCTCCGGCCTCCACGCCCACATGCCACGCCTTTGAAAAATATTTTTCGTAATAATACCGGGCCGTCTCGGCGTCGGCCTCGGTTCCCTTTTCTATAACCGCGTCAAGAATCTCCTTAATGACGCTGGCAGGATAAGGGCTGATTTGCGGCAAAAAGCCCACATAGCCTTTTACCTGCCACTCCCTGGCGCTGTCGTAAAAATCAAGGTTTGGATCTATCGAAACTTGGGCAAAAGACGACGCGGCCGCAAAAAGCAAAAAAGAAAGGACGGCCGACTTTTTATTGAACAGCTTGCTGGCAAAAAACATTTTCATTCTCCTTTATGGCTTGAACTATTTTTTTTTATTTTTGTAAACTTTATTCTCACTCCCAAAAGCATTTCAAAAGAAACGTCAGACTTTCCGCTTTCATGGCCCGAGTTGAGGATTACGGCCAAAGCCGGCCGGCCCACAAATTCAAGCCAGTCCTTGAGGCAGTAGCTGGCGTAGAAGCTTATGACGTTGACGTATTCCGGAATTCCGCTGGGCGCGGCAAAATTGCGGCCGTTTCTGTATTTTTGGTCGTCGTTCAAACTTCCATGCTTGTTGTCGCCAGTATAAGGATAAACCCAAGACTTGAGGGCCGCGTCGTCAATATTCAAAATCCTTGGCCCCCAGCCGACTTTCTTGAAAATGCCGGGATCAGAAAGCTCGCCCCGCGCCAAGAACAAATACTTGAAGCCCGCCGACCATTTTTTTGGAACGCTGTAGGAAGCGTCAAAACTTGCGGCCACCGTGTCAGGCCCGTAACGGGTTCCTATCCACTCGTAAAAATCCTTGCTTCCGGAACTGCTTTCGGACGAGGTTCGGACAAAAGACCAGTTGGGGCTTGAGTTGATATACAAGTAAGGCTGGGCGTAATAGCCCTCAAGGTTAAAATGAAAGTGACCCTTTTTAAATGGAACGTATGACTCAAGGCCCAGCTGAACTCCCATGGCGTTGGGAACGTAGTTGTCCTTGTTTGTGTTGTCGTCGTCCATCTCCACAGGAAGCTGGAACTGGGTCATGGACCAAAGCGCGAAAATTCTAAAATATTTTGTAGGACTTGCGCTGGCCTTTATTCCAAAATAGCTTCCAACGTCGCTTCCGTCCGCCTCATAGTCAAGCCAAGAGGCGTAATTGTGCAGGAACATCATGGGATTGAAAAAGCGCAAATCCATTCCTCCATAAGGAAGGGCGGCCTCCATGAACGACACTTGAATTTTTTTTCCGATTCTTGCGTCAACCTTGTGGGAATAAAGGTAGCGGCGGTTGTTGTATTGAGTTATTCCTCCTGAATAGTAAAGAATGGGAGAGTAAATTGAAAGCGCGGCGTGGGTCGCGTCGGTCAAATATTCAGACTGAATTATGGAGCCTGTCTGGGCGCGGCCAAAGGACTGGCTCATGTTTGAAATCCTAAAATTAAAGCCAACGCTGTCAGTCCAATCATAGCCAAAAGAGCCGTAGGCGTTATGGGGAAAATTTACGTCAAAAGTTTTTGGACTGTACGGAATGTTTATAAAAGTGTCGTTGTCCTCGGCCGCGCTTTTGTTTATGCCGGCAAAAAGGTCGGCGTAAAGACTGGCGTAATCAGAAACGGAAAGTGTGACCGGAAATTCCAAAAAGCGCTTTTTTTCAAAGCGGTCAAATGCAAAGGGAGCGTTGGAATTTGTCTTGACATACCCTTCCAAGTTGAGGGCGGGCTCCGCGCGAACTTGCAAAACGGAAGCGTTAAGGGAAAAGCTTGTTTCCTTTAGATAATCCACAATCATGTCGTAGTGGGCGCGGCCGGGCTGGCTCAAAGAGTCATAGTCAATCTCTCCCAACATGGCCCGAACTTGGCTCAAGGACAAGGGAGACTGGTCGGAAAACTGGACTATGGCGCTTTCTTGCTCCAAGATTTGAAGGGAGTCGTAAATCCAATGGCGGCTTTCCAAAAGGTTTTGTCCTCCCCGTCCGGCCTTTTGCGAAAAAAGGCAAAGGGAGGCCGCGAATAAAAGCAGGGCGACAAAACAAATTTTTTTCATATTTCGCCGCCCTCTTTTTCCGCGCCGCCTTGGGCGGCGGATTTTTGAGCCTCCCGGTCATGCTTGTCCTTTAGCAAAAAGTCAAAGTTGGCCGGCTTTTTCAGCATTCGGCAAAAATCGATTCTGCAAGAAAGCGCCGCCTCAAAGCCATGCTGGAAATTTCCGCTGACATTGTTGTGGTTGAAAACAAACAAGTAGGCGGGCTGCGCTATGAGGGTCAGCCATTTTAGCGGAGAATAGCCGGCCTTTATGTAAACGATGTTGTCGTATTCGGCGGTTCCGTGGGGGCTTGAATAACTGCGGCCGTACTCATAGTCCGGCGTGTCAACGTAAATCCAATTCTTTTCATAGCTTTTTTCGGTTGTATACCCGTTAATCCAGCCATAGTCTGTAAAAATGTCAAAATTTGAAAACTCGCCCCGCGCGGCAAAAATGTAGTTCAAGTCAACAGACCATTTTCCGGGCTTTTCGTAACCGGCGGAGAATTTTCCGGCGATGGAGTCCGGGCCCACAGGGCTTCCAATCCATTCATAGTCAGGCCCTTTTTTGTCGCCCTTGGCAGAAACAAGGGACCAGTTGGGACTTTGCTTTATCCACAAATAGGGAGATGCGTAGTAGCCTTCAAGGTTGAATTTAAGAAAGCCGCCCTTGACCGGAAACTGCAAGTCCAAGCCGCCCTGCAAACCCCGGCCTTCAGGCAAGGCTCCCGCGCCCGAGGTTTGCTCCGTGAACATTTGGTGCTCTGTTTTGGCAATCAAGAAGTAAAGGCGCAAGTTTTTGCAGGGAACGTAATTGAATTTCACGCCCATATAAGAAATCCAGTCGTATTGGTTGTTCAGCTCGTAGGCGTGGAATATGCCAAAGGGGTTCAAGAACTTCATGTCAAAAACGTCGTAGGCCGCGCCCCCTTCCAAAAAGCCGAAGGTGAACTTTCTAAAAAGCCTAAAGTCAATTTCGTGGGCATACATCGTTTCTTTTTGGTTCAGCTGCTGGATGTTAAAATCGTAGGTGAAAATCGGCGAGTAAAGGCGCAAGTTTCCGTAAGGCAAGTCGGTAAGATAGTCGCTTTGAATGACGCTGCCCAAAGAGGCGCGGCCAAAGTTGTGGCGGCCCATTCCAAAATTCAAGTTTACGCCAACGCCGTTGTCCCACCTGTAGCCGGAGGAAAGGTATGTAAAATGAGTTATGTTGGGGTCAAAGGCGTCCTCAATAAAAATATGGTTCACATAATTGTCGTTCTTGGACATGTAGGAGCGGCGCTGGCCCACTCCAAGGCCCATGTAAACGGTCAAATAGTCGCTTAAGGTCAAGCGTACTGGAATCTCGGCCAAACGCTGGCGGTCATGGCAATTGTAAAGCCATCTTAAGTCCGAGTTTGTCTTTGCGTAGCCTTCAACAGAAATCTTGGGCTCAATTCCAAGGGAAAAAATCCCGGCGTCAAGGGAAAGGTCAAACTGGGAAAAATAATCTTGAGCGCGAAGGTATTGCGCCTTTCCCGAATCAGACAGTTTTTCGTAGGGAATTTCTTCAAGCATTCCCTTAAGTTCCATAAGCGTAAGGGGCGTTTGGTCAACAAAATTCCAGCGTCCAAAATCCAATTCAATTGAGGCAAGCGCGTCGTAAATCCAATGCCCGCTCTGAACCAAATCGGAGCCCCGCCTGGGGGACGAAAAAGAGCTTTTAGCGGCAAGGACAAAAATAAAAAGGCTTGCAAAAAACTTGCTTAGTTTCATAAACATTTCCAAAATTACAGTCAAAAATTATAGCAAAATATTCAATTATATTCAAGGACGAAGAAGCAAAACGGCTTGCGCCCCTTTTATTTTTTCTCTATAATGTCGGGGATATGAAAGCGCGGAATATAATTTTGCTTCGTTGCCTGGCCTGCTTTGCCATTGCCCTGGCGTATTTTTTCTTGAGCTACACGCCCTTGCAAACGGAATTGCATTTGCGCCCGGAGTGGACGCGGGACATTTTAAAGACCCCCGACCAGATTGCTTCCGAAAACATTCTGCCCTTTAGGCTTGGAAACAAGGGCGGCTACTTTACCCATTCAGGAAAAATAGTTTCAGTCGTTGACATTCCATACAAGGCCGTTTTTTCAAAAAATTTCTATTCCCTTTACAGTCAGGACTCTCAAGAAATTTCCGTTCAAAGCCCCTACGGACAAACGCTTTGCAAAATAAAGGCGGCGGGCTTTCCTTTCATCCAACAGGACAGAATTTTTTTGTTTGAGCCCGGCGGCTCCGCCTTTGCCTTTGTGAACAAAAGCAGCGGAAATCTGGAGGCGGAATGGGAAGCCGCCGCTCCCATCACCGCGTTCAACTCCTCCGAAAACGGAAGCGTCGCTGGATACGCCGACGGCCAGCTTTTGGTCTTTGACAAATACGGGAGAAAAAAAATAGAGGTCTTTCCCGGCGGAAGCGACTATCCGGTCATTCTTGGCGCCGACATAAGCGATTCAGGAAAAATGTTCGCCTGCGTGTGCGGCCTGGATCCCCAGCGCTTTGTCCTCTACCGCGACGAAGTGAATTACGAAAAAATCATTTACCACGAATTTCTAAAGGTCAATTTGACCCGCCAAGCCAAGGTCCACTTTAGCGACAACGAGCGCTACGTTTACTTTGACTCAATAGACGCGCTGGGCGTGGTGGACACAAAGAGCGGAGAGGCAAAGCGGGTTCCGCTTTCGGGAACAATTTTGGACATACAGGAATCTCCTGTGGACCAAAGCGTTTTTGTCCTAAGCCGATACGCAAAAAAATACTACACAATAACCATTTTGGAAAAGTGGACCGAAAAGGCCGGCCAGTTTTCGTTTGAGGCCGACTCAGCCTTTATTTTGGCTGACGGAAACACCCTTTTTGTGGGACGGGACAACAAGATTTCCCGCCTGTCCATTTCAAAAAGTTGACGCGGGAGGAAGCAAGTTAAAATGAGCCGCCTATTTTCATTCATTATCGTCGCATTTTTTTGCGCGGCGCTCTTTGCCTTTGGCTGGCCGGTAAAAAATCTGGACACAGAAAGCATCGTTCCCACATTCGCGCAAAACAGAAAGGGAAAATTCAACGCTTCCCTTGATTTTCCAAACGCTCAAAGCGCTTTGGCCGCCGACAACGGAAAAATAATCGCAGTCATCACAGAGCACCAAAATGACGGAGACTGGTTTGAGTCCACCTTGGGAAACGCCGCGATTATAAGCCACAACGACGACTTGATTTCGGTTTACGGAAACCTTGACGGACAAAGCGCCCTTCGCCTTCAAGAAAAATTTCAAGTGTCAAACGGACAAGAATTGGGAGAAGCCGGCTTTTCGGCATGGAGCGAAAAAGGCGAAGGCGGCTCAATTGAATTTCAAATAGCGGACACAAAGTCAAGGACATACATCAACCCGCTGATTTTGATGCCCAGGTCAATAAAGCCCGGCAGGATTCGCCTTGACGAAATCAGCGTGGAAAACCAATTTGGCCGCATTTACAATTTGTCTTCCCTGCGCTCAGTTCCAGCAGGTCCTTACGCCGTCTACAAAAAAAGACAGTCAGGAGTCTCGCCGCACAAGTCCGAAGTTTATGTAAACGGAGCGGAGCTTGAAAAAATAAGCAAGGAAACGCTTATATGGCGGGACGGAAAAATTTTAATTTCCGGCTCCAAGAATTACACCAGCAAGGAATTTTATCCTTCAAATGACTACGAGTTGCTTGGCCACATTCTTTTGCCCCACGGCATAAACACAATCACGGTCAAAGCCTCTGACATTTTTGAAAACGCTGTCTCTGCAAATTTCAGCGTTTCAGGCTACTAGCGGAGAAATTATGCCCTTGGAACACAAGATGATTTTGTCGGCCTCCGGCTGGCGGAAAGTTTTCGCGGAAAGCGGAATTGAAAGCGACGGCTCAAAAAGAATCGGAAGCCAAAACAAGGCGCTTTGCTTTTTGGCGGCGGAAAGTTTTTTGGAATGGCTTATGGCCAAGAGCAAAAAAAAATCCTTGCGGGTGGCCGTGGCTTCCGACACAAGGCCCACAGGAAAAGAATGTTCCCAAGCGGTTTTAAAGGCCTTGGCTCTAAAAAAAGCAAAAGCCTTTTATGTGGGAGCGGCCGCCGCCCCAGAAATCATGGCCTACGCAAAAGCCTTTGACGCTTTCATCTACATTTCCGCAAGCCACAACCCCATCGGCCACAACGGAATAAAATTTGGCCTTAACGACGGCGGCGTTCTTAGCGGGGCGCAAAACAGCGAAGTCAAAGGCATTTTTGAAAAAAAACTGCTTGAGGCCAAAAGCGCCCAAGAGCTTTTAAAAAAAGCGGACAAGGCGGACATTTCAAAAATCCTTTTGCAAAAAGAAAAAAACAAAAAGGCCGCGCTTTTGGCCTACAAAAAATTTTCCCGCCTTGTCAT
This sequence comes from uncultured Treponema sp., assembly GCA_937902125.1. Taxonomy (GTDB): domain Bacteria; phylum Spirochaetota; class Spirochaetia; order Treponematales; family Treponemataceae; genus Treponema_D. Next base: position 8,437 of record CALDIB010000096.1, on the reverse strand, counting down.
CAGCGCCCAAAAAAATGTTCAAGAGCAAAATAAATTTTTTAAGGGCCTGAAGGCCGCCATAAAAGAAAGGGGCGTCCATGTTTGCGCGGACTTTAACGGAAGCGCCCGCTGCCTTAGCGTTGACAAAGATTTTTTTGAGGAAAACGCCGTCCGCTTTAAGGCCATGAACTCAAAAGCCGGCCGCATCGCCCATGAAATTATTCCAGAGCCTGAAAACCTTGTCCACGTGGCGGCCCTTGCGGAAAAAATCGGCCCAAAGGCAAAGGGGCCAGTTTTGGGCTACATGCCCGACTGCGACGGCGACCGGGGAAACTTGGTCTACTACAGCGCCAAAGAAAAAAAGGCGAAAATTTTAAAGGCGCAGGAAGTGTTCGCCTTAAGCGTTTTGGCGGAACTTTCTTATTCCCTTTGGCTTTCAAAAAAAAACAAGGCCAAGGCCGCGAAAATGGCCGTGGCGGTAAACTGCCCCACTTCCATGCGGATAGAAGAAATAGCCGGCGCATTGGGAGCCAAAGTTTTTAGGGCTGAAGTTGGAGAGGCCAATGTCGTGAACCTTGCCAGGGAAAAACGGAATCAAGGCTATGAGGTGAGAATCTTGGGCGAAGGCTCAAACGGGGGAACAATCACCTATCCCGCCGCCGTCCGCGATCCCTTGAACACAGTCTTTGCCCTTATAAAGCTTCTTTCCTTAAAAGGAATTTTGGAGCCCTGGGAAAAATCCCAAGGCCTTGACTTTGGACAAAAGCCAAGCCTTGACGACATTTTGGATTCCCTTCCCAAATACACCACCACAGGCGTCAGCGAAAGGCGGGCCATTCTAAAAATAAAGACAAAGGACCACGCGCTTTTAAAAAAGAATTTTCAAATTGTGTTTGAGCGTTCCTTCAAAAGCGGAGCGGAGGGCCTTGTGAAAAAATACGGCATTTCTTCTTGGAAATGCGCCCTTACCAACGGAACAAAAGAAAAGTTGGGCGCCCAAGACTTTTCAAAAAGCGGAAAAGGCGGCCTGAAGATTCTCTTCTTTGAAAAATCCAAAAAGCCTTCGGCCTACATTTGGATGCGGGGAAGCGGCACGGAACCCGTCTTTAGAATCCTCTGCGACGTCAAGGGAAAGGACGAAAAAAAAGAAAAGGACTTGCTGGCATGGGAAACAAAAATGCTTGCCCAAGCCGACAAAATGCGATAAACTGTATCAAAGCATTCCACGGAGGAAAAAATGGAAAAGCAGGAAATACTTGAAAGAGCCAAAGACTACATCGCCCAGGAAAAGGACGAGCGCTTTAGAAAAGAAGTCGAAGAGCTTGTGGCAAAGGAAGACTACAAAGAGCTTGAAGACCGTTTTTACCAAACGCTTGAATTTGGAACCGGCGGCCTTCGGGGAATTATGGGCGGCGGAACGAACCGCATGAACACCCTTGAAATCAACCGCGCCACCCAAGGCTTGGCCAACTACCTCATCAAGGCTTTTCCCCAAAAGGCAAAAGAAGGAAAGCTTTCCGCAGTCGTGGCCTACGACAGCCGCTTGAATTCGGACGTTTTCGCGGAGGCCACGGCCCTCATTTTCGCCGCCAACGGAATCAAGGCTTACCTATTTACGGGAGTTCGCCCCACTCCAGAACTTTCTTACGCAATCCGAGAGCTTAAGGCCGACACAGGCGTTGTGGTTACGGCCAGCCACAATCCAAGAATGTATAACGGCTACAAGGCCTATTGGAACGACGGCGCCCAAGTAATCGAGCCCCACGACAAGGGCATCATTGTGGAAGTGAACGCCGTCAAGGAAGTAAAGACAATTTCAAAAGACCAAGCCCTTAAAAACGGCTCCCTTGTTTTGATAGACAAAGAAATTGACGAAAAATTCTGGGCCATGTGCAAGGCGCAGCTTTTCCGCCCAGACCTTATCAAGGAAAAGGCTTCCAGCGTGAAAATCGTTTATACGCCCTTGCACGGAACAGGCGCCATGCATGTTGAAAAAGTTTTGGGCGACTTGGGCCTTAAGGTAATCACCGTTCCCGAGCAGCAAAAGCCGGACGGAAATTTCCCCACAGTTGAAAAACCCAATCCGGAAGAGGCCCCCGCGCTTAAAATGGCCGTTGCCCTTGGCGAAAAGGAAAAGGCCGACTGCGTCATGGCCACAGACCCGGACGCGGACCGCTTTGGAACGGCTTTCCCCGGAAAGGACGGAAAATTTGTTTTGGTAAGCGGAAACCAAATGGGCGCCCTTTTGATGGACTACGTTTTGCTCAGCCGCAAGGAATTGGGAAAGCTTCCCGCCAACGCGGCCATCGTGCGCTCAATCGTCACTTCCCCCTTTGGCGACGCCATATGCAAAAAATTTGGCGTTAAGATGGTTGAATGCTTGACCGGCTTCAAGTGGATTGCCGCCGCGCAAGCCCAAATGGAAAAGGACGGCTCAAACACTTATGTCTTTGGCCTTGAGGAAAGCTACGGCTACAAGGTCGAAAAAGAAGTCATGGACAAAGACGGAGTAAGCGCCGCCGCCATGTGCGCCGAAATGACCTTATATTGGGCAAGCAAAGGAAAGAGCGTCTTGGAGCGCCTTGACGACATGTGGGCCGAATACGGCTACTTTGAAGACCGCGCCATCAGCCAATACTTTGAAGGCCCTCAAGGCCCCTCAATCATGGGCGGCATAATGACAAAGCTTAGAACGGAAGGACTCAAGTCTTTGGGCGGAAAGAAAGTTCTTAAAATCAAGGACATTCAGGAAAGCGTTGAATTTGACCCGGCCAATCCCGGCGCCAAAGCCGCCGTCAATCTTCCAAAGAGCAATGTCTTGCAGTTTGTTCTTGAAGGCGGAACAATCGTAAGCGCCCGCCCCAGCGGAACGGAGCCAAAAATCAAGTTCTACATCAACTGCGCGCTTCCGCCGGCCGGAAAGGACGGCTTGGCCCAAAGCAAAAAGGACGCCGCCGCCTTATGCGACGCAATCAGCGCTGAAATCAAAGGCGTTTTGGATGCCGCCGCAAAATAACGCGCCCTTTAGCCCGGTAAAGCTCCTAAAGGACTACAGAAGGCTTCGCCGTTTGATTTACGAGAACAACGGGGTTTTCTGCGCCTTTGATGTGGAAACAACGGGCTTAAGCTATAAAAAAGACAACATAATTGAATTGGGCGCCGTTCGCTTTGACAAGAGCGGCGTCCTTTCGTCATACAATTCATTCGTCCAAATCGACCATTCGATTCCGCCGATAATCACCGGCATAACAGGCATCACAGACCAAATGCTTGAAGGCGCGCCTGGCATTCAAAAAGTCATGGCGGACTTTGAGGAATTTTCCAAAGGCTGCGTTTTGGTCGGCCATAACGTTCAGTTTGACTGGAATTTTGTGAACGGAGAAAGATGCCGCCATGGAATGAAGGAACTAAAGAACAAGGCCATCGACACCTTGGACTTGGCGCGATGGGCTTATCCCATAAACAAAAAATACAATTTGCAGTATTTGGCTAGCGGAATGAAAATCAACGTCCAAGCCGCCCATCGCGCCGGAGACGACGCCCGGGTCTGCATGGAAGTTTTTTTGCGCTCAGTCCGCGACACGGATTCAATTCAAAAGTGAGCTTGATGTTTTAGCGGAAAGCGCTCATTTCATCATGGCCTTTAAGTCGGCGAAGCGGCCCTTCTCGTCCGTGCGCGCCGAATTATGCCGCGGAACCTGAGCGATTCCCCGCATTTCCGACAGCTTGTGATAGCCGCGGCTTTTCATAAAAGAGCGGAGTCCATTCTTAATGTCAATCGCCACATTGGGATTTGTGAACTTCGCCTGCCCTATTTCCACCGCGCTGGCTCCCGCCATAATAAACTCTACCGCGTCCTGCCATGAACATATTCCTCCGATTCCCACTACGGGAACCCTTTGCTCAGGCGGCAGCTTGTTGATTTCCTGAACCACATCGTAGACAATTCTAAGGGCAAGGGGCTTTAGGCCCGGGCCTGAATAGCCTGCGTGAACGTTGTTAAAAAAGGGCTTTCCCTTTTCTATGTCGATGGCGACTCCGTGAATCATGTTTATCAAACTAATCGCGTTCGCGCCGGCTTTTATGCAGGCGATGGCTATGGGCCGGTTGTCCGCGGCGTTTGGAGAAAGCTTTACCATCAGAGGCTTTTTGGTTGCGGCCCGGACCGCCGAAACGCAATAAAAGGCTGTGTCAGCGCTCATTCCCCAAGCAAGCCCCGCCGCCTTTATGTTGGGGCAGCTTATGTTAAGCTCTATCATGTCGCAGTCGGTCTTGTCCAAAAGCTTCGCGCCTTCCACATAGGATTCTATGTCGCTTCCTGCCAAGTTGGTTATCACGACGGGACCAAGCCCTGTCATTTTGGGAAGAAGGTTTTCTATGTAATAGGGAATGCCGGGGTTCTGAAGGCCTATGGAGTTCATGTTTCCGCCAGCCACTTCCAGACTGCGCTCGCCGTGATTCCCCTCCCTGGGCTCAAGAGTGACGCCCTTTGAGACAATTCCTCCCCAAGCGGCAACGTCGCTTACACCGCGAAAATTTTGGCCAAAAGCAAAGGTTCCGCCGCTTGCGATGATTGGATTTTTAAAATGGACGCCGGCGATGTCAACGCCCAAATCAGGCTCTTCGTCTTTAGCCAGCGGCTTTCTGCGGGGCGGCATGTCTTCAAAAACTATTTCTTTAGCGTCAAAAACCGGGCCGTCCTTGCAACACCTCTTGAGCCCTTTTGTGGTTTCCAGCGTACAGCCAAGGCAGGCTCCAAGACCGCAGAGCATTCTGCGCTCCATGCTTATGTAGCATTTGATTCCCAAGGCGGCGGCCAGATTTTTTACATAAACCAAGGCTGGCGTTGGTCCGCAGGCAAGAATCAACTCGTAGCCGGCTTTTTGAACCGCCTCTTTTGTAAGCGCGCAAGGCAGCATTCCCTTTAGGCCGCAAGAGCCGTCGTCAGTGGTGATTTGCAAATTATTTGCATGAACGCGCTCAAGGCCGTATGAGCCGGATTTGAAGGCCGCGTAAAAATCGTAGGAAGCGTCGGGAAGACTGCTCGCAAGATTTGCCACAGGGGCGACTCCGATTCCTCCGCCGACGATGCAAATTTTTGCCTTGCCGGGATTTTCTTCCGCAAGGGCGCGGCATTCCTCCAAAGGCCAAGGCTTTCCCAAAGGGCCGATTACAGAAATGTCATCCCAAAGGGTCATGTGGCAAAGCTCGCCGGTTCCCCGTCCCTTTTCCAAAATCATAAACTGGACTAGAATCTTTTTTTTGCCTTCGTTGCTTGTCCATTCTTCTGAATGGTAGACGCTCACGGGCCTGTTGTAGTGGACGGCGGACTTGGCGCTTCTGATTAAATAAAATTGCCCCGGTTTAGGAGAACGCTGGCTTTTTCTCTCGCATTCAATTGTCGTCTGCAAAAGATATACGTTAGGCTGCCCTTCAATTTTTTCAAGCCGCTCAACTTTTGTCCTTCCGTAAAATTGCAGGCCCTTTCCGTTTTCATCAATTTCCGCTATGTCCATAATTCGGCTGTCCTTATTTTTACGCTTTTTTTCCTTGGTTCGCCACGGCGTTCATTTTTGCCTTAATCGCCTCTTGGTCTCCAAGATAATAGCGCTTTGCCACATTGAACTTTTCGTCAAACTCGTATACAAGGGGAACGCCAGTGGGAATGTTCACTTCAAGAATTTCTTCCGGGCTAAGGCCGTCAAGGTATTTTACCAGCGCGCGAAGGCTGTTGCCATGGGCCGCAATTATCACCCGCTTTCCCGCCTTCATTTGCGGCTTGATTTCTTCAAGAAAGTATGGAATTACCCGGGCGATTGTCGTTTCAAGGCTTTCGTTCTGCGGAAGAAAGCTGGGGTCAACGTCGCGATACATGGCTTGCTTTTTTGCAGAGCGCTCGTCATCGTCAGAAAGGACTGGAGGCTTCACGTCAAAAGAGCGCCGCCAGATTTTTACCTGAGCCTCTCCAAATTTTTTTGCCGCTTCCGCCTTGTTTTTTCCTTGAAGGTCGCCGTAATGGCGCTCGTTCAATTTCCATGTCTTTATTACAGGAAGCCATTCCCTGTCCATTTCGCAAAGGATTCCGTTCAAGGTGTGAATGGCTCGCTTTAAATAAGAAGTGTAGCAAATGTCAAAATCGTAGCCTTCGTCTTTTAATAGCTTTCCCGCAGCCTTTGCTTCCTCCCGGCCCTTGTCGGAAAGTTCCACGTCAGTCCAGCCTGTAAAGAGGTTCAGTTTATTCCATTCGCTTTCGCCATGTCTAATCAACACCAATTTTGTCATATTGCCGCTCCATGAAAAATATTTTGGAAAATTGTTAGCGATAACTAACTTATAAAGCATACCATTTTTTATAAAAGTTAGCAATAGCTTACAGATAAAAAATTTAACGATTAATGGATTTCTTTTAGCTCGTAGCCGGTTTCTTTTATTACGGCCTTAAGCTTTTCTTGGTCCAGGGTTTCTTGGCTTTGGATTCTGCAAACGCCGGTTTTATGGGAAGAGCGGACGGACTTGACGTTAAAATTGTTTCTAATGGCGTCGTTTATGTGGCTTTCGCACATGGGGCACATCATTCCGTCAATTTCAAGAATGGTTTCTTTTAGAGAGGAATTATGCAGGGAAGAAGCGGCATGGCAGGCCGCGCCGCAGTGGGCGCAGTCGCCGCCGCATGAGGATTTTCCTCTTTTTTTATTTTTAACTAGGCTGAATATGATGGCGGCCACAATAGCCGCCATCACAAAGCCTACAAGGGCAGTTCCCATCACTTTCCTACTTTTGCGGTGAGCGTTGTGGCCTCGCTATACTTCTTGAAGAAGAGCATGTATACAATTGCGGCCAAAGCGACTGCGGCAAAAATCAAGCCCGCGATGTTGGCGCTTCCGGCAAACAAGGCTCCAATTTGGTTAATCAGGAAGGCAATCACATAAGCGAAACAGCACTGGTATCCTATGGCGAACCAGGTCCATTTGGCGCTGTTCATTTCGCGGCGGATGGCTCCGATGGCGGCAAAGCAAGGCGCGCACAAAAGGTTGAACACAAGGAAGGAGTATCCGGTGATTGAGCTAAAGGCCTGCCCAAGCGCTTGCCACGCGGTAAGGTCGCCGCTTCCGTAAAGGATTCCCATGGTGCCTACGATATTTTCCTTGGCCACCAAGCCCGTGATTGAGGCCACCGCTGCTTGCCAGTTGCCCCATCCAAGCGGAGTGAAAATCCAAGCGATGCAGTTTCCGACCTTTGCTAGAATTGAAATGTCAAGCTCGTCTTCCTCAAGCATGCGGAATCCGTCTTCCGCCCAGCCAAAGAATGACAAGAACCAAATTACGATTGTGGAAAGCAAGATGATTGTTCCGGCCTTTTTGATGAACGACCAGCCGCGCTCCCACATAGAGCGAAGAACGTTTCCAATAGTGGGCATATGGTAGGCGGGAAGCTCCATGACAAAGGGGGCCGGGTTTCCTGCGAACATCTTTGTCTTTTTGAGCATGATTCCCGAAATGATGATGGCGGCCATTCCAACAAAGTAGGCGCTTGTGGCAACCCATGCCGCGCCGCCAAAAATCGCTCCCGCAACCATGGCGATGAAAGGCACTTTGGCGCCGCAAGGAATGAACGTAGTTGTCATAATTGTCATGCGGCGGTCGCGCTCGTTTTCAATGGTGCGGCTAGCCATAACGCCGGGAATGCCGCAGCCAGTTCCAACAAGCATAGGAATGAATGATTTTCCTGACAAGCCGAACTTGCGGAAAATGCGGTCAAGAACAAAGGCGATTCTGGCCATGTAACCGCAGGCTTCCAAGAAAGCGAGCATCAAAAAGAGCACCAGCATTTGGGGAACAAAGCCAAGAACCGCGCCTACGCCGGCCACAATTCCGTCAAGAATCAAGCCCTTGAGCCAGTCGGCGCAGCCAACCGCGTCAAGAAGGCCTTCAACCAAAACAGGAACGCCGGGAACCCAAACGCCGTAGTCGGCGGGATCAGGGCCTTCCTCTCCGTACTTTTCGGCCATAGCCTTGGCTTCGGCCACGGCTTCGTCGGTTATTTCAATCGGGTCTGAAAGCTCAAGGGTTTCCTCGTCTTCAACGACATAAGTCGTTTCCCCATTTTCAACCGCTTCAAGAATGGCGGGAGTGTCGCCGTATTCTTCCGCGGCCTCTTCGTAGGCGCTTGAGCCAATTCCAAACAAATGCCAGCCGTCGCCAAACAAGCCGTCGTTGGCCCAGTCGGTGGCGCTTGCTCCGATTCCAACCATGGCAATCCAATACACAAAGAACATTACCACCGCGAAAATCGGAAGTCCAAGCCAGCGGTTTGTGACCACCCGGTCAATTTTGTCAGACTGAGAAAGTTTTCCGGCGTTGGCCTTTTTGTAGCTTGACTTCAAAATGCCGGCGATGTAAATGTAGCGCTCGTTTGTGATGATGCTTTCGGCGTCGTCGTCAAGCTCTTTTTCAGCGGC
>CALDIB010000095.1 GCA_937902125.1 uncultured Treponema sp. | reverse complement strand
ATTCAACTGCGCTCTTGCGAGCGCGGGCAATCAAGGCCTTGACTCGTTCCTTTTGCGGCGCGATAAAAATTATCGCGCCGCAATAAAAAAACCGCCTTGCGGCGGCCTTCTTGGTCAGTTTACAGTTTCAAATTTTACTCGTACTTCTTAATGTTCTCTTCCCAAGCCGCGTCAAGCTCTTTTATGGCCTTTTTCTTTTGCGCGTCTGAAAGGAAGGATGCCTTAAAGCTGTTTTCAAGCAAGACCTTAATTTGGTCAAGGGTAAAGCCGGCCTTTTTGTGAAGAGCCCAAAATTCGTCCAAAAGGGTAACCTTAAAGAAAACGGGGTCATCCGTTCCGATTGTTACCAAAAGGCCTTGGTCAAAGAATTCCCGAACAGGGTGGTCTTCAATTGTTGAAACTATTTTTTTTGTGAATGTGTTGCTGGTGGGGCAAATCTCAAGGGGAATTTGTTTTTGAGCCAAATGGGAAACGAGCGCCTTGTCTTGGATAGAAGTGATTCCGTGGCCGATTCTTTCGGCGTTCAAAACGTTAATCGCGTCCCAAACTGATTCCGGGCCAACGTCTTCGCCGGCGTGGGCCACGGTGTGAAAGCCTTCTTTGCGGGCCTTTTCAAATACCGGGCCAAAATCCTTGCAGGGGCCTTTTTGTTCCGCTCCGCCCAGGCCGATTCCGATGACGCAAGAACTGGGATGACTTTTCATCAACTCGTAGTTTGCCATGGCGTTTTCAAGGCCAAAGGTGCGGGATACGTCAACCAAAAGTTTTATGGTGATTCCGCTTTCTTTTTTGATTCGGTTGACGTTCTTTGTAAAGTTCTTGATCATTTGCTCATAGTCAAAGCCTTTTTTCACAAAAGCGGAAGGGGCAAAGAAGGCCTCGCAATGGGTGATTCCGTTTCCCTTTAGGTAGCGCTCAAAGTCCGCGAAAACATAGTCAAAGTCGCTGACTTCCGTGAACAAGTCCTGGACTTGCAAAAAGGCTTTGATAAAGCCGTTAAGGTCTTCGTAGGTAAAGAGAGCTGTTTGTTCGGCCTTGGTCATTTTTTTGCCAAAGCGCTTTTCGTATAGACGGCAAATTGAGTCGAGCGTTATCACTGCCTCAATATGAATGTGCAGTTCCGCCTTTGGAACGCTCTGCAAGAATAAATAAAAATTTTCTTTTTTCAATTTGCCATTCTCCTTGTTTTTAAACAGGCTCTCAACTTACATTATCGGCTAAAACCCTTGATTTCTTTAAACTATTTTAACGTCTTGTCCAGCTCGTCGATTATGGCTGAAAACTTGTCCAGCGCGGCTTGAACGGGCGCCGGGCTTTCCATGTCAACTCCGGCCACTTTTAGCGATTCTATGGGGTAGCGGGAGCCGCCGGACTTTAAGAAGTTGAAGTAGTCGTTTCGCTCCGCCTCTCCCCCCTTAGTGACGCGGTCGGCCAAAGCCAGCGCCGCGCTGATTCCCGTGGCGTATTTGTAAACATAAAAAGCCGAATAGAAGTGGGGAATGCGAAGGCCTTCCATGTCGGAATTGCTTTCAAAAACCATTTCGGGGCCAAAGTAGTCTTCAAGCAAGCCCCGGTAAACCTTGCGCAAAAGCGGCGCGGTCAAGGGCGTTCCAGCCTCCACAAGCTCATGGCATTTAAGCTCGTATTCGGCGAACATGGTCTGCCTGTGAAGGGTGGCCATGATGTCGGCGGCTCGCATGGCCAAAAGATAGGAGCGCATTTCGGGCTTGTCCGCTTTTTTTATCAAGTATTGGAACACCAATTCCTCGTTAAAGGTTGAAGCCACTTCCGCCTCAAAAATAGTGTAGTTGTATTGCATGAAAGGATTGTTCCGCGCGCTGTACCAAGAGTGCATGGAATGGCCTCCTTCGTGGGCCATTGTAAAGACGTCGCGGATTATTGAATCCTTGTAGTTCAGCAAAATGTATGGATAGCCGGTGTAGGCTCCGCTTGAAAAGGCGCCGCTTCGCTTTCCCTTGTTTTCGTAGCGGTCAACCCAGCCGCCCAAAAGTCCTGAACAAAGGGTGTCCGTGTATTCTTTTCCCAAGGGAGAAAGGGCTTCGCGGCAAATCTCAACCGCCTGCTCGTAGGAAGTTCTTGTGTCCACATTCTTTACAAGAGGAACATAAACGTCGTAGTGCCGCAATTCCTTTAGGCCAAGGGCGCGCTTTCTAATTGAATAATACTTTCTTAGCGGCCCAAAGTTTTTGTGAACGGTGTTTATTAGATTTCTGTAAACGCTTTCTGGAACCTTGTTTCCGAACAAGGCCGCGTCAAGGGCCGACTTGTAGCCCCTGGCCCTGGCGATGAAAACGTCTTGGTTCACAGAACCGGCATACAGGCTTGCCAAAATATTTTGGTGGCTTTCAAAATTTTTGTAGAACTGCTTGTAAGCCTTTTCCCGAACTGAGCGGTCGGGATTTTCCATAAAAGTTGTCCAAGTGGTCTGCGTAAGAGGAAGTTCCTTTCCGTCAACATTTATCGTGCCGAACAAATTGTTAAGGTCAACGTTTTCCGCCAGGCTGAAAGTGTTTTCCGCGGTGGAGGCGCTTTCTGACTGGAGCGCCAAAATCCGCTCTTCTTTTTGGCTTAGGATATGCTCTTTTTGGCGGAGCAATTTTTGGATGTAAATTTTATAGTCCTTAAAGTCTTCCCGTTCTATCCACTTTTGAATGTCAGAGTCAGGAATGGCCGAAAGTTCCGAGTCAAAAAAACTTGTAAGGGCGGCGGCCTTGGCGCTTGCCATGCTGGCGCGGCCTTCCATGTCTCCGGCCTTTTCGTCGCCTTCGTCGCCAGTCTTTAAAAGGCTTGCGTAATTGTCCACAAGCTCAATGTTTTGCCATAATTTTTGGTAAGCCTTGAGCGCGGCCAAAAGGCTTTCTGCGCCGCCGGAAAGTTTTCCTTCAAAGGCGGACACGGCTTTTGCGTCCTCTTCAATTTGAGCCAAGGCTTTTTCCCAATCGCCGTCGCTTTTAAATAATGTTGTCAAGTCCCATTTGTCTTTTTGCGGAATGTCTTTTCGCTCTGGAATAGCCGAACTGTTCATAATTCAAATATTATATAGAAAAAACTAATATCTTTCAACTAAAAATTAATGTATTTGTCGGCTTCGCGTTGGGTGATAAAGGGCGAATCGTCCACTGTTTCCAGGCTGTTTTCCTCTTCCTCGTTTGAAAGAATTCCGTAAAGCCCGATGGGGCGGGTAAATTCGCTAAAGCGGATTTTTCCAAGAAGCTTTAAGTCCGACACGGCCTCATGGGGAAAATCGTCAAGGGTTGGCTGCGAAATTAAGACGGGGATGTTCATCGCAAAACCAAGGCTTTGCATTTTTTCTATAACTTCGACGCCTGAAGAAACCAAAGAAAAGTCGATTCGATTTCTGTCGCCAACGATTCCCACCAAAAGGTCTCCGCTGTGAATTGAAATGCTGAAGTTGACGCAAAGGTAGTAGTCTTCGGCGCGTCGGCTGTTTATTATTTTAAGCTCGTTTCTGATGTCTTTTGCCGCGGCAAGCATGTTGAGGTCGTCGCAGTTGAAAAGCGAGGAAATTCCTTGGCTTGAGATTGACACGACTGAGCCGCCGTGGGCGTGGATTTTTTCTATTATTGTCGCCGAATAAAAGGCCATGGTTTCAAATTGCTCGCGGAGATTTATTTTTGTTCCGTCCGGCGAAATGACAAAAATTCCGACATAGAACATGGTCATTTTTTTTTCGCTTGAAAGTCCGACTCTCAAGTTGCCAAGATTTCCTTGCAGGAATAAATTGGTTATTTTTTTTGGAACGAACCTTCTGTAGGCAAAGTAAAATTTTGAAAGCTCGTTTTTCATCGTCATGTTGTTTTTAAGCTGGACTTCAAGAATCGCCGCCATGTATGCGATGTCAAAAATAATCATGACAACGGTGAAAATCTCGCTGTATGAAAAAGCGTTGCCGACAAAAAAGTCGGGGAGGGCGCAGTCAAAGACGATTGGAACCGCGACAAGGGAATAAAAGAACATATAGGCCGCCGTGATGATTTGGCCGTTCTTTGCTGTGAATGGAAGGCGCGCGATTGAGTAAACCGCAAAAAACGCGGCAATGATTATTGGAACTATAAGGAACGAAACTGAAATTGAAATGGGCAGGCATAAAAAAACTATTAACGCCGCCAAGCTTGCTTGCGAAATCGTTCTGTCTACAAGCGGAAACTTTGAGTTGACGCTTTTGTCTTTTGAATACAAATGGCCAAAAACTGCCGACGCGAACAGTATTAAATTTTGAATTTTGAATTGCGCGGAAAAAGGAATTGAAATGTTCGCCAATGAAAAAATGTTGAAATTGTATAGCGCCATTCTAAGCGCGATTTGCAAAATTAAGAGCGAGAACAAAAAATTTGCCGTGTTTGTTTTGTCAAAATACCAAAGAAAAAGATTGGACAAAAAGCAAAAGCATAAGCCGCCCAATATCAAGGCTATGGCGACCATGATTTTTTTGTAAAGGCCTTCGATTACGTCGCTTTCTCCAAACAATATCGACGATGTCAATCCCGCGTCTCCGCCTGTATAGTTTGAAACCTGAATGACAAGTTCGATTGTTCCTGAATCGCTTGAAGTCATGGAGTAAAAAAAAGGTTTTTGGGCCGGCTCGTATCCGCGCTTGTGCCGCGAAAATTTTCCGTATTCGCCCAATAGATTTCCGTTGGCGTAAATTTTGGCCGCGTATTTGGGACCGTGCCTTGAAAAGATTGAATAGTCAAGGTTTGATCTCAATCCTGTAATCAAGACGCGGTAAGTGTGGCAGCCGTATGAAGACAACCTGTTTTTGTCGCTGTGTTTGGCGGACCAAGACGATGGGACTTCTATAAAGTCAACTTTTAAGTGGGCGCCCATCAGCGTTGAAAAAGTTTGGTTCTCGTAAAATTCCCAGTCGCCGGCAAGAGCCGCGATTTTTCTTGGCGACGAAGAACTGTCAAAATTGTAGGAGCCGTTGGTGACGTTTTTGGCAAAGAGAGGCGCGCAAAGCGCGAGCGCGGCCAAGGCAAAAAAATTTTTACATTTCATCTTCATCCTCAATCGCCTCAAGCGTGTCTTCAAACGCTTGCTCGTTTTTCTTAATCGGGAGAGCGCTGTAGACTAAAATTTGGTTTCGGTTGTATATAAAAAAGTGTCCTTCGTAAACGTAGTCTATGTAATTGCGGCAGTAGGGCATCGCTTCTTCTGTAATCAAAATCTGCGTGTTTGTTTTTGACATGTGCCTTCCCACCGCAAGCGTTGTGTTCACGTCGTCCGAAACGGCTATGGTGTCCAAACGGCTTCCGGCTCCCAGAGTTCCAATCGCAACTTTGCCGGCATGAATGGCGATGCCCGCGCTTATGTCAGTTCTTTTGTTTTTTCTAAGTTTTTGGCGTATTTCTCGCATCTTGCTTTGAATTCGCGAGGCGCAAATTATGGCGTCGGAGTTTCGTTCCTGAAAAATTGCAAGACATCCGCCGCCTTGGTGTTTTGCCACAAAGCCGCCGGATTCAAGTATGATTGGGGATATTGTCCTGAAAAATTCTTCTAAGATGGAATACAATTCCTTTCTGCCGATTGATTCGGCCAGTTGGTTGTAATGCTTTATTTCTGCGTAAAAAATAATCGCGTCTATTATGCGGCTTTCTCCAGGAATTATTTTTGTTATGTCGCTGGCGCCCAGCAGTTTTAGTATCTGGTCGGGAACGACTTTAGAAAGCGCTCCGTTTGTGTATGAAAGCCTTTCGGAATGTCGGTTTACGCGGACAAGCGAAATGTCTCTGTTAAAAGCGTAGATGCCGCATTGCGAAGCGCCAAAAAGCAATATGGCCAATTTAAATGCGGGGTAAGCGTGAATCAGCGTTCTTGTTTGCGGAGCGAGCGCGAAATCTTGAACGCACAAAATGAACATGACGAGAGAAATCGCAAATCGCAGGTTGTAAGCCCAAAGGTTTTTTCTAACTCCGTCGCGATGCTCAAACGCTCTTTTTATGACAAGCTTTATGGGCATTATGACTGACGCCGTCATGAACAAAATGCCTAAATTTGCGAAGACCCCCTTGTATTTTTCGTAAAACTCCAGCGGCAAAATCAAGGCAACAAAGGAAGTGGCCATGAACAGGAAAAAAAGAGGGGCGTATTTTTTAAATGGAACTCTTTGCAGCGAGCAAGAGTATAAATAGCTTAAGGCGCTTTCAAAGCACAAAAGGACAACCGCGATTCTTCTGTGAAGCCAAAATGGAAGCCGGATTATTTCCCGCAACGTCAGAGAGTATCCTGTCAGCAAAACGCTGGCCGCATACAGGAGGCACAGCGCGATTTGGATTATGTAGGCTGACTGCTTGAAATTCATCGAGGCCAGAATCAAGTTGTATATTATGTTTGCCGCCAAAAAAGCGAAAATCAAGGCGTTGACTAGGCACATTAAGTTGAACTGCTCGCGGACTTTTGCCTTTGAGGTTATTAAGATTTTTTTTACGATTCCGCCTTTTGCGCTGCCAAAGTTTGCGACATGCGCCACAATGTCAATCACGCCTTTTTTGTCAGCCTGAAATTCAACCGGCGCGAAAAAGTCTCCTGGCTTTGCGTCATTCGCGTCCGCGCTCAAAAAACCTGCGGTTCCAACGATTCTTCCGTTGCACCAAATTCTTCCGCAATTTAAAATGGCTCCGTGCAAATTTGTCGAATAGCGTTCGTTTGGAACCAGGCCTGTAAGCCTAATGTGATATGTGGCGGATTGAACTCCGTTCTCAAAAGCGTGAGGAATTCGGACAATCATTTCGTTGCTTTTTTTGATTGTGGGGTAAAATTCTGCAGGCTGGATGATTTGGTTTTGGTAGTAATCCCAACGGTCTGATATGTCAATCAAAGTGTTTTGCAAAATTTGAGGATTGCTAAAAATTACTTGGGAATCCGCGCGCAAGGCGGCTGGCGTTGAGAAAAAAATGATTGTCAGCGCGAACGCTATTTTTAGCGGACGCAAAAGACTTCCGCGCATTTTTTCATTATATCACAGAATTGGCTCTTTTTCAATCAAATTGAAAATCTTTTGGTCGTCCAGATTTTCAAGCGCCTTTTGGGCTTGTTCGCTTATGTCCACAAATTCTCCGCTTTCCGAATAGAACAAAAGGCAGCGGATTTTGCTTTGGTCGCCCTCCGCCATTAAGTCCGCCGCCGTTTTTTTGTAGCAGGCCAATTGGTTGTAGTAGCATTCCGGCTTTTGCTCAAGGTCGGTCTTGTAGTCAAGGACTGTCCAAGAGCCGTCGTCGTTTTGAAAAAGCGCGTCCATGGAGCCGCTTATGACATAGGAGGCGATTTTTGTCTTGAATTTATATTCGGGCTTGTAGGGCCTTCCCGCTGTCAAGGCGGCGGCGGCCGGGTTTTGGCTTTTGGCCAAAAATTTTTCCAAGATTCTAAAGAAAGTCTTTAGAAGAATTTTTTTGTTTTCCAAAGAAATTTTGTGGAGCAGGGGATTTTTGTCAAAGTAGTCTTCCGCCAAAACCTTGTCTTCAGTCCATTCAGGAAAATTCCTGGCCCAGTCTTCCATAAAGGCGTGGAAGAGGGTTCCGTATTCGTTTTTCTTTAGGGCGGAAGAATTGACAAAGGAATTTATTTCAGGATAAGCGCCGCTTGCCGGCAAAGTTTGGCCTTCCTCCCGGCTTTCAAGGTCATAGGCGCTTTCTTCCAAGGCGCTGGGGCTTGTCCAAATGTTCTTTGCCGGAATGATTGGAACAAGCCTGGACATTTTGTAAAGGCTGGTCCTGTCTTCCGCATCTTTTTCGTTTCCGCTTTTTTTTATAAATGAGGCGCGGGCCTCTTGCCTTGTGTATTGCTTTATTTCTTCAATCTCAAAGGGCGGGTCGGGCAAGGTTTTCCCGTTGTCTTTTTTTAAGGATTTTTTGCGTTTTGAAGGCGCGCCGTTTTTTTGCTCTTCGCTTTCTTGGTAAGAAAAAATCAAGTCGCGGACTGGATATTTTCCTTCTATCGTTCTTTCTTTTGGGCGGCTTCCCGCAATCACAAGATTTTCTTTTGCCCGCGTTATGGCGACATAGGCCAAGCGCCGCTCCTCTCCGTCGTTCTTGTCGTCGTTTTCATTCTTTGCCAAAAGGGAAAAAATGTTTCCCGATTTTTTTCCGTTAAAGACAACGGCGCCAAATTTTTCGCTTTTAAAAATGTTGGAGGAATCTTGTCCGGCTCTTGGAGGCTCCACAATTCCCAAAACAAAAACATGGTCAAACTCAAGGCCCTTGCTTTTGTGTATGGTCATAACCTTGACGCTGTCGTTTTTTTCAACTGGAAAGTCAACGTCCTTGCTGTTAAGCTCCGATTCATTTTTTTTGAACGAATCTTTTTCCAAGGCCAATTGGTCTACAAACCAAGAAAGGTCTTTGCCGTCGGCGTCGGCCCTTCGCGCCAATTCAAAAAGCAAGTCGTAATGCTCTTCGTCGGCGTTTTCCGAAAATCTGTAGCCTTCCAAAAACCAAAGGCGGCTTATGGAATCTGAGATGGGCTTTGAAAGCGCGTCCCGGGAAAAGTCGCAAAAAAACTTTTGTCCTTCTTCGTATTTTTTGTTCGCCGTTTTGTCCAAAATTTCTTTTCCGCGAATCTTTTCGTCAAAGGCTTTTTGGGGAGACAGGGAAAGAATTTTTTGAGCGTCGTCAACGTTCATTCCGCAAAAGGGCGATGTCAAAAAGGCCGCGAAGGCGTTGATGTCCGCGGGATAGACGGCTATACGGAGCGCGTTGTAAAAATCGTTGGCCGTGGCTTGCGTCCAAACTCCGGACTGTTGGTCAAGGGAAAAGGGGATGCCGCATTTTGAAAAGATTCGCGCTATGTTTGGAAAGGGCGTTCTGCTTTTTGAAAGAACTGCAATGTCTTCAAATTTAACGCCATTGTTTTTGAGGGAAAGAATTCTTTGGGCCACAAAAAAGGCCTTGGCGTCTTTTTCGTCAAGATTTATGTTTATGTCCAAGCCGGAGGCGTTGAAAAGCGCGGCCTGAATTTTCACGCCCGAATTTTTTTCTTTTTTCTTTGTGTCTGGAAATATGGCGATGGAATCTTTGTCAAACTTCGCGCGCCAAGGCTTTTCTTCTTGCTTCTTGAAAATTTTTGCCATTGGATTTTTGACGCTGGGCTCTTCGCCGTCGCCGGGCAAATAGCCGCCGAAGATTTGGTTGAATTCGTCAATGAGAATGTTGTTGGAACGGTAGTTGAAGCGCATGGGAAGCTTTTCGCAGGGCTGGATGAATTTTTCAAGGCTGTTGAAAACCGACACGTCCGCTCCGCGAAATTTATAGATTGACTGCTTTTCGTCGCCCACAAAGAAAAGCCTGTTTTCCATGACCTTTCCATTGTCGTCCGTGGAAATCAGCAAGAGCGCGTCGCGGTTGGCGGCGTTGTTGTCTTGGAATTCGTCAATCATTATAAAGTCGTAGGAGTCCCGCTCCTGCTTCCTCAGCTCTTCGTTTTCCTTGAGCGCCAAAAGCGAAAGTTCTCCCACGTCCTTAAAGGTCAGTTGTCCGCTTGTTCTTTTGCAGTCGTTGGCGATGTCGGTAAATTCGTCCAGCAAGTCGTGAAGTTCTTCCAAGTATTTCGCGTCTGAAAAAAAAGAAAGGACTCCGTTAAATTCAGGAACAAGGCCCGCGCTTTTTTTGTCTTTTCCAAAAAGAACGTTCTTTATCAAGTCGTTCATTTCTTCGTCGTTTATCGCGTTTGAAAAAGCGAAGCGTTCCAAAGCGCCTTGAATGGAAAGGCATTCGTCGCTGCCCGCGAAGTCAAAAAGTTTTTCAAGGTCTCCAAAAATGTCGCCTTTTGGCATGGCGTCTTTAAAGGCTTTTCGCGCTTCGACAATTCTTTGGGAATTCCAAAAGTTCAAGGCGCTTTGAGTTTTGTCAACCCATTCATTTTTGCCGCCGTTGAATTCGTCTTGAATCGCTTTGACGACCTTTTCGATTTTTTCTAGAAAGCCGTTTTTTTCAGCCCAAATTTTTCGAACGCCTTCTTTTTGCTTTTTCAGGCTTTCCCTAAAAACGCGGCATTTTTTTTCTTCATTGTAAGAATCGGCTAGCGAGGCGTTGTCGCTGGCGGCGGCCGCAAAAAGCGCGGCGCATTTGTCAATTTTGGCCGGTTCCGAAATCCATTGGATTGCCGTAGACGAGCGGCGCTTCATCACAAAATCAAAAGCCAAGTCCTTTATTCTCGCCGGCTCTTCCCCTTGGCTAAAGTCCGGCCTGATTCCGTAATTGGCGGCCGCCTGCCTAAGGACGCTGGCGCTGTATGAGTCCAGGGTTTGTATTCTTGCCTTTGAAAAATCGGCGATGGCTTTTTCAAGCTTTTTTTTGCTTTCTTGATTTCCTGTCTTTCCTGCAAAAAATTTCAGCGTTTTGTAAATGCGCTGATACATTTCGGCGGCCGCCTTGTTGGTGAATGTAAGGGTGAGAATTCTTTCTACAGTGGGGTTGGGGATTTTCTTTCCGTTTTGGTCTTCCAAGTCTCCGGCCAGCAGGTAGACAAAGCGGCTTGCCAAAGTTTGGGTTTTTCCGCTTCCAGCGCCCGCCGACACGATTGTGTTCTTTACGGAGCGAATGACTTTTTCTTGGTCGCGGTCAGGCTTTTTTTCAAGCAGGGAATGAAATTCTTGGTAAGTCATTTTTGTCTCCTAATAGTTTGACCTGCAAATTGAGTTGAATTGGCATGAGGCGCAGTCGCTGTAGCGGCTCACTTTGTCCAAAGAAAATTTTCTTTCTTCAAGGCTTTCTTTCATTTTTGCAAGGCAGCGTTCAAGGCTTTTAAGGGATTCGTCAAAATTTTCCCTTTGCATAGTTCTTGAGCGATTGCTTGTTTTTGGCTCAAAGACTTTCGTTTCGGAAAAGTTGTTCACGCTTACAAAGCTGGCCTTTGAAATTTTTTCTCCGCCGGAATTGTTTTCCCAAATGTAAACGTAGGCCGCCATTTGAAAGTCGTCAAGTTCTTTGGGGCTTCCGTCCGGGTTGGCCTCGCCGTCTTTTAGAATTAAGGCTCCTTTTGGGATGGAAGAGGAAGTGTTTTTGTAGTCAACTATGGCGATTTCTCCGCCGGGCGCTGCCAAGACCAAATCCATGCGGCCTTGCAAAACGGGCGGAAGGTCAATGTCCTTGCCCTTTCCCCATTCAGTTTCAAGAACTGTCCAACCGCCAAATTTTTCAACGGCGCAAAAGCCCCTTAAGAATTTTATTATGGCGCGAGAAAAAATTTTGTTTTGGCTTTTGAGGGCTTCCCTGGCCAGGCCGCTTTTTTGATAAGAGTCGCTTTCTGAAAAAGCCGTCAAAGCGAAGCCTTCCAAAAGCGGCAAAAGGCTTTTCTCTTCGTAATTCCAATCGTTGTCCAGGACAAGCTTGCCTGAAGCCCCGTCGCTGACTGGAAGGGCGCGGCCTTTAAGGCTTTCAAAGTAAAGCTCCAAAATTTTATGGTTCACGCTGCCCTGATCGTAGCGCTCAAAAAGTTCCGTGTCCAATGAAAATTCGTTTACCCGCAAAAGGTCTTTGAAAATCCATTTTTGCGGGCAGGGAAAAAAGTTTTTCATATCGCTTGCGGTTATGTGAATTTTGTTTTGGCTTCCGTCGCTTTTTCCCCGCTCTTCCATTGTCTTTTTTTCTATGGCCTTGGCAAGGTATTCTTTTTTTTCAATGTTTTGGTCAATGGCGCTCAAAAACTCTCCGCCTTCGTTTCTCAAAAGGTATCGGTCAAAAGAATTTTTTTGCGCTTGGCTCAATTCTTCAAGGCTGGATTTTTTTTGCGCCAAAAAATCCTTCTCGTTTTTTATGAAGTCGTCTTTTTCCAGCTCTTGGTCGCCTTCAAGTGGCTTTTCGTTGGCCGCCAGCGCGGAATGGCTTATGGCGAATCCGTCCAGCGCTTCTTGTGCCGCGCTGAAAACTGTGTCGGAGCAGGCGGCGTAAGCGCGGACGTAAGCCTCCGAATGGTCGCTTCCGCTTTCGTCAAGCAAAAACTGCCTTTCTTTTTTTGACAAAAAGCTCAAGGGCAATTTTTCCACAGTGATTTTGTCTTGGCTTGCGTTTATGACAAATTGCTTTTTTATCGCCGCCTCCGCGCTTACCTTGTAGTCAAAAACTGAAAGACCCCGCTGTTTTGCAATCGGCTGGTATTGGGTGTTTTCCAATTCGTTCAAAAAGAAAGAATAATTTTGTCCTTGCGACTTTGCGACTTCAGGAAACTTTTTTTCAAGCGCGGAAAGTTCGTCAAGCAAGGCCACGGCGCGGCTTAAAATGTTGTTGGCTTCTTTTGACATTTCATTCGCGGGAATTAGGAATGCTTCCTCAAATTTTTTCCACGCCTCTTTTATTTTTTGGAACGAGGGCGCGGCGGCGATTTTTTCAACGGCGGCCTTGAGGCTTGAGTAAAGTTTTTTGGCTTCCAAAAATTCCTCTTCGTTGGATTCCTTTTTGGCAAATTCCCTTATGTCGGAAAGCCAGGGGTCTACGATTTTTCCTGTGGAGTCCGTGTATTGGACAAGGCATTTGGCTTCCTTTCCAAGGCGAACCAGCAATTCCATAATCTCAGGATTTTTCCAAGGAATGTTCGCGTCAAGAACAAGGGCGCGGACGCTTTGGTATGAAAAATTGTTTTGAACGCAGTCTTGAAATTTTCTGAATATCCGGCCGGCGCCGCTTTTTCCCAATTTAAGGCCGGATCTTGTCACAAAGGGAATTTGATAAAGGCCAAGTTCCCGCTCCACATAAGGGCGCAAATTTTCTATGTCGGGAACGCAAAGCGCCATGTCCGTCCATTCGGTTCCGGCCTTCCGTTCCCTTAAAATTTTTAGCGCCGCCATTCTAAGTTCAAGCCGCGCGTTTCGCCAATAGACGGCCTTTATTTCTTCTTGCTTTTGGGGAAGGGGAACAAGGCGGACAGCGCCGTCTTTTTGGGCCTTTTCCAAAACTTCCTTGTATTCGTCGTAGTCGTCCAAAAGTTCCGGAAAAAAAACTATGAATTTTTTTTGTCCGCCGCCCTCAAAGGCCGCCTCAAGCCATGCCGGCTCAAAGAGTTTTTTTTCTTCCAAAAATTTCGAGTATTCGTCGTAAAGCTTTAAGCAGTCGCGGTTTTCGGCGTTGTTCCTTTCGCCAATAAAGGCGCCGTCTTTTAAAAGAGGGGAGACCAAGGCCCTCCAGCGGCCCAAGGACGGCAAAAGGCTTGAAAGCCAGTCTGTAAAAGAAAGCGCGTTTTCCTTGTAGTCGGAATTTATCAAGCGCTCAAAAATTTTTTCTCCGTTTTTGATTCTTTCCAAAAGGCTTCGCGCGAAAAACTTCCTTAATAATGAAGGAATTGACTCGTATCCTTCTTTGCGGATTTTTAGGGCCTGCCCTTTAAATGCGTCCCAGGCCAAAAAGCGCTCAGTTTCAAGGGAAGAGGGCCAGCCGTCCTTTCCGTCTTGGAGAATCGCAAAATCGCTCCATGAATTTGAGGCTATGTCGGTATTGAAAACAAAGACTGTATTTTTGTCAAGGATATTTTCTTTTAGTGTTTTTTCAATTGTTCTCATATTTATTTTTCATAATAGCGCGACAAAAAGATTCCGTCAAATTTAACTTGCGAAATTTTTAAAGGCGTGTTATTATTTTTTCGTTCAAATATGTTTTCGTTAAAAAATGATTCTATAAGGCATGGAGTTTCGCAAAGCAGGCTTTCGATGAGAAGGCGCTCCATAATTTTGTTTTCCATTATCGTTTGCGCTTTGGTTTCGTTTTTTTGCTTTTTCATTTTGAACGCGGAAACAAAGAATGTCCAATCTTTTTACAGGGAATCAAGCGAATACAACGTTCATTACAGGGCCAAATTTTTGTCAGACCGGCTTTCAGGCTATTTGTCCGACTTGGATAGAATCGCGGCCTCAAAGCTTGTTCAAGAGGGAGACAGCAAAAAGATTAACAAAAGCCTCGCCCGCCTTGAAGAAATTGACATGCCCTATGTCTTGGACTTGTGCTACGCCGACCTTGAGGGCATGGCCTACACAAAGGCCGAAGAGCCGGTGGACATAAAAAAGGTTCCGTTTTTGAACGATGTTCTTTTAGGAAGAATTCCTTCTGGAATTTCCGATTCCATGAGAAGCCTCTTTTTTGACAAGGACATTTTCTTTGCGGCCGTCGCCACCCGTGGGGTGGACAAAAAACTTTCCGGCATTCTTTTTTACGTGGTTGACATGCTGGCCGTGGAAAATCCTGTGGATCGCCTTGCCTTCTCGCCCAACGCTTCCGGCTTTTTGATTTCTTCTGAAAAAGAACTTTTGGTCAAGCCTGTTTTTGGCAGCGTCGTAAAGAGCGTCGGCTCCGACGAAAATTCCCTTTCGCCAAAAACAAGGTCGGCCTTGTTCAATTTTTTGGAGGTTATGGGAAAGTCTGATTTCGGCTCCATGATTTTGGATTCGCAAGAAGGGCCTGAATTTGTTTCCTTTGCCAAGGTCGAAAAAACAAATTGGACAATCGGAATAGTTGAAAGCGAGTCGGAATTTTACAAGTCCTTTTTGCGGGAAAGAACAAAGCTTATAGGCTTTTTCATTCTTTTTGCCGTTCTTGTGATTTTTGTCTTTGCCTTCATAACTTTGTCGGGAACCAGGGGAAAGTCCTCCCACCGCTTGACCTTGCAGCAAGATTCCGACTTTGACGAACTTACCGGCTTGTGGACTGAATCCCGCTTTGAGGAAGAAAGCGAGTGCCTTCTGCGGGAAAATCCGGACAAAAATTATATGTTCTTTGGAATCGACATTCGGGGCTTTAGAATCGTTCAGCAAACGGAAGGAGTCGCTGTGGCCAACGAGCAGCTTATGGCGCTGGCCAAGCGCTTGGGACAGATTGCCATGCAGCAAAACGGAATCGCCGCGCGGGGGGCCATCGACCACTTGTATTTGATGTATCCCATTAAGGACAAGGAAAGCGCCATAGCGGAATACGAGTCCTTTTTGTATAACGGAAATTATTTTTCGGGCAGAATGGGCGAGCGAATTCCCACAAAGACGGGAATTGTTTTTGCTGGAAAGGATTACGAAAAAGACAGCGTTCAAAACTTGATTGGAAAGACAAGCTACGCCAAGCACATCATTCAAGACAGTTTGTTGCAGAATTATTCAGTCTACGACCAAAGCATGGAAGATAGAATCATCAAGGACAAGAAAATCGAGCGCTACATTCCCATCGCTTTTTCCCACAAGGAATTTTACGTTGTCTACCAGCCAAAAGTCGATTTGTCCAACGGCAAGGTTATAGGCGCCGAAGCCCTTGTCCGTTGGAACTCACCTGAACTTGGGGAATGCATGCCCGACGAGTTCATAACTTTGTTCGAGCGAAACGGCTACATCAACCGCCTTGACTTTTATGTTTACCGCGAAGTCTTTGAATTTTTGGACAAGCGGGCCAAAGAAGGAAAGGCCAACGTTCCCATTTCTGTGAACATGTCCCGCTTCCATTTGGCCGACGAAAAATTTGTCCAAAAATTTTGGGACTTGTTCAACAATTACAACATTCCGCCGGAATTGATTGAAGTTGAAATTGTGGAGCGCTCTGTGGGCGAAGGGGACAGCCGTTTGGTGGAAGTGACCAAGCAGCTGCACGAAAAGAATTTCCGCGTGGCCATAGACGATTTTGGAAACGGCGAGTCTTCGTTGAACATCATTTCTGAAATCCCCGCCGACGTTTTAAAGCTTGACCAAAAATTCATGCGGGTTGACAAGAACGGAAAAATTCCCAACGAAGACGAATTTAAAATTGTGGCCAAGATTGTGGAGATGGCAAAGTCCTTGGGCAAGGAGACCATTTGCGAGGGCGTTGAAACGGAACAGCAAATTTCTTTCTTGCGTTCGGTTGACGTGAATTACGTTCAGGGCTTCTATTATTCCCGCCCGCTAAAAGAAGAAGACTTTGTGATGTATTTGGAGAACCACGCTTGAAACGCTACACTGCCGCCGTAGTTGGAACTGGAAGAATCGGCTGGACTTTGGGCTACGACAAAAAGCGGGAACAGCCGGCGAGCCATGTGATGGCGCTAAAAAACAATTCCAGAATAAAACTTTTGGCTGGCGTTGACAGCGACAGCCAAACCCTTTCTTTGTTCAAAAAAAGAAATCCTCTTGTAAAAACTTATTCTTCCGTTCAAGAGCTTTTTAAAAACTGCTCGCCGGATATGGTTGTGGTTGCGGTGAACGAAAGTTCCCATTTGAGCGCCACCCTTGAAGTTTTGAAGGGCCGGCCCCGCCTTGTGATTTTGGAAAAACCTGTGGCGCTCAACTTAAAGGAAGCCGCGAAAATCAAGGCCGCGGCAAAAAAATTTGGCGTTCCAATTTTGGTGAACCACGAGCGCCGCTTTGCCTTTGACTACAACGCCGCCGCGGATTACTTGTCCAAGATTGGCGCCGTTCAATGCGTCCGCGCAAATCTTTTTTCAGGAATGAAGCTTTACGACCCGGACGCGGAAGAAAGCGGCGCCTACAGCCTGCTTCACGACGGAACACACTTGGTTGACATAGTTTTGTTTTTGCTTGAGCGTCTTGAAAAAGACGGCGAAAAAAAAGGCCGCGCCCTTTTAAAGAATCCTGTTGTCACGGGAATTTTTAGGGACCCTAAAAACAAGAGGATAGTCCGCGAGCTTTGCGCCAACTATTCAAGCAAGTTTTGTCCCCACGTGGCCTTGTTCATGTCGGGCCGCAGCCGTTTTTTTGGATTTGAAGTTGAAGTCTTGGGAACGGAAGGCCGAATCTGCGTGGGAAACGGTTACGCTAAATTTTATAGGCGGGCGGAGTCAAACCTTTACACAAATTTTTTTTCCCTTTCCAAGGACGAAAGCGTCCAACTTCCCAAGAAGACCGGCTACTTTTCAAACATGGTTCAAAACGCCGTTGACTTTTTGGACGGCCGCGCCCCCTTAAAGTCAAGCCTCCAAACGGGAATCAACGCCCTTGCGGTCTTGGAAGAAATTAAGGCTGCCTTGTAAAAAAGGGGCTGTCCAATAAGTATGAGTCATTGCCGCGCTCGACACGGCAATCTCTTGTA
>CALDIB010000094.1 GCA_937902125.1 uncultured Treponema sp. | reverse complement strand
AGTTGCAAACGATAAAGGATACTTAGGCTTCTAGAGTACGATGCTGAAAAAGAAACTGCAACATATTATAAGTATCATATTAGCTGCTCTTATGTTATTGTCCAACGTGACAGCATACACCAGCCTGGCAGGCGAGGGAGACCTCGCTTATTTGGCGTTGGATGAAACTGCGGAAAATGAAACTGCAGAAGCACAAGACTGGGTGGAACCTGAAACCTGGGAAGAGGCCGAGATTTGGGCAGAGCCGGAGCCGGAAACAGAGGCATGGGCAGGGCCGGAAACTGAAATTGAGACTGAAGCAGAAGTCTGGGCAGAGCCTGAGACGGAAGTTGAAATCGAATCCGAGACTTGGATTGAACCCGAGCCGGAAGTAGAGACGGAATCCGAGACCTGGGCTGAGCTGGAAACAGAACTTGAAACCGAACCCGAAGCTCTTCTGATTGAAGAGGAGCCGACAACGGCGCTGGTGTGGCAGACGCTGGAAGTTTATCCGCAAAATAGCTATGTTGGCGATTATCCGGCCTACGAGGATCTGTGGTATTGGATCAGTGCCTGCTGGAGCAGAATGTATTATCGCGGCGCAGCAGCACAGCCGGGCGCTTCCTGGACAAAGATTTCGATTTCGGGATATCTTCCGGAAGGCGCTTACGCGGCAGCTGAAATCATTGAACTGGCAGAAGAACATATTTATGAAGAATATGGCCTCTTTGCATATAGAATCTGGATCTATGACGCGTCTGGAAGGGAGTATACGCCGGACTTTGGCGCGTTACGCATTACGATTGACAATAGCCGCATCCTGAATACCTGGTACGACGGACAGGAAATCCGGGTGTATGATAGCGTCACTGTTTCCAGTGACGGCACTCCTCTGAGAAATTATTCCGCATACGTAGACTGGAGCGGGGTTGCTTTTGACGTATCGAAGTTCCCGGTAAATGTCATTGTCACGGCTTACGCTCCGATTGTGATGGAAGAAGAAACGACAGCAGAGCCTGAGATCGTGATCGAAGAAGCAACGGCGGCAGAGGCTGAGGTTGTGACGGAAGAAGAAACGACAGCAGAGGCCGAGGTTGTGACGGAAGAAGTAACAGCGGCAGAGGCTGAGGTTGTGACGGAAGAAGAAACGACCGAAGAACTCGAGATCGTGACAGAGGAAGAGATAGCAGCAGAGGCTGAGGTTGTGACGGAGGAAGAAACAACCGAAGAACTCGAGATCGTGGTCGAAGAAGCAACGGCGGCAGACCTCGAGATCGAGACTGAAGAAGCGACAGCTGAAGAACCCGAGAGTACAGCGGAGAGAGTGATCTACATCATGGAGATTGTGACGACGGAAGAATCACTCCCGGAAAATGAAACTGCAGCAGATGATGCAACTGTGGAAACCGAAGCTGAGACAGAGGGAGGAATCGCAGCGGAATTTGAGAGTACGGTTGAGAGGGAGATTTATTTCCTGGAAGAACCAACAACGGAAGAATCATTCCCGGAAAATGAAACCGCAACGGAAGAACTGACAACGGAGCCTGTCACTGAAGGTGAAGCAGTAACAGAAGAAGAATCCACCGCAGAACCGGAAACAGTAGAAGAAACTGTTTTGGAAGACGAGACTGCGACCGATTTAATTAATGAAGAAACATCTCCGACAGCATTCGGCATTGATGAGATCATCGCATCTGCGGAAACTGAAGTAGAGGAGACAGACGAAGCAGATGGCGAAGATGGCGAGAACGAAGAAGCTGCTCCGACAGCGTTCGGCATTGATGAGATTATCGCATCTGCAGAAACTGAAGTAGAGGAAGCCGACGGAGCAGATGACGAAGATGACGAGAATGACGAAGTTGCCCCAACGGCGTTTGGCATTGATCAGATTATCGAGTCTGCGGAATCAGTAGAAGATTCTGATTCTGACATGGAAGATACAGAAGATATCGACATAGAAGAAGCTGGCGAAGAAACATCTCCGACAGCGTTCGGCATTGATGAGATCATCGCATCTGCAGAAACTGAAGCAGAGGAAACCGCATCCACCATTCTCCTTGAGAATCAGACAATCTACGCTGGTGAGGATGTCTATCTTACGGGTCTGATGCCGGTGGGCAGCATTGTTGAGGCAGTGCCGGTCAATGTGGAGCTGGATGGGCAGATCGTACTGGCGGCTTATGATATCGCTATTTACGCTGACGAAGAACACAGAGAAGCGGGCGATGCGTGGATTCCCGGAGCTGCAGCTGATTTCACACAGGTACAGGGACGGCCGCAGTCAGTGGAACTGATGCAAGAGCAGTCCCAATTTTCGGATGCTGCTGAAGCTTCTGAGCTGTATCAGCCTCAGTCGCAGGATCTGCCAAAGGACCAGATCGAGTATCAGATGCAGGACCAGAACCAGCTTCAGGCCCAGGACCAGGCTCAAGACCAGGCCCAGAACAAGGACAAGGACAAGGACAAGGACGTTCCTGTGCTTTCAGTTTCGATTTTAAACAACTTAGGCATGGGCGCCTTAAAGAGCGCTATAATCCAATTGGTGGATGAACTGGAAGGAGGCCAAAACTCTTCCCAAAAGGAGGAGGCGAAGGCGGCGAGCGCCTTTATGGCCGAACGGGAATCAATCGACGATGACGCGGAAGTTCAGTATCCGGGGAGCGAGAATTGAAACTGGCGATTTACGGCGGAAGCTTTAATCCAATCCACTTCGGCCATTTGGCTGTGGCCGACGAGGCTCTTTGCATGGGCTATGACAAGGTTTTGTTGGTTCCAACATTCATTCCGCCTCACAAGCAGTTGACGGCCAGCGTTTCTCCGTCAAGCCGCTTGGCCATGCTGGAGGCGGCGATAAAAGGAAATCCGGGCCTTGTGGTTGAGCCTTGCGAACTGCAACGGGGAGGAATCTCCTACACGATTGACACGGTCCGCTTTTTGATAAAAAAATACAAGGACGACCGCGAAGGAAAGTTCGGCTTGATTATGGGCCAGGAAATCGCCGCCGAATTTGAAAAGTGGAAGTCCCCGGAAGAAATAGCCAGCCTCTGCGACATAATAATAGCGGCTCGGCATAATTTAGGCGGCAATGTTGACTCGGCGGTTGCCAATAAGCCCAGGGGCCAATACATCGGCGGAATGGACGCGAAGGGACAGTTTTTGGACGTGAACAAAAGCGCCTTTAAGTGGCCTTATGTCGAATTGAAGAATCCGGTAATTCCTATTTCTTCAACTGAAATCAGAAGCAGAATCGAAGGAGGAAAAAGCTGGCGCTATCTTCTTCCTGAACCGGTTTATGAATACATTGTCGCCAACAGACTTTATGGATATAAACAATAGATTGGATTTGGCCGAACTGACAGAAAGCTTGCGCAAATACGCCTTGGCCTCGGTTAGCGAGGAGCGCTACAAGCACAGCGTGCGGGTGGCCCAAACCTGCGCCAAACTCTGCGCCAATTTTGGTTTGAGCGAGCAGATTGGCTTTTTTGTCGGCATTGCCCACGACATTTGCAAAAGCATGGACGAGGATTCCTTGCTTGAAACCGCGGCGCGGGACGGAGAGCCGATAAAAAAAATTGAAAAAAGCAGGCCGTCGCTTTTGCATGGACGCGCCGCGGCGGTTTTGCTCCGGGAAAATTGGGGCGTTGAGGACAAAGACGTTTTGGAAGCCGTGGCCAACCACACTTTTGGCAAGGCTGGAATGAGCGACTTGGCCAAGCTTTTGTATGTGGCCGACAAAATCGAGCCGGGCCGGGAAAACGTCACTCCTGAATACACGGCGCGCTTGATGGCCATGACCATAAATCAAATGACCGCCGCTGTCGTTTTGGAAAGCATGGAATATTTGAAAAAAAAGGGCAAGAAAGTCGCCCCCGAAACTAAGGCTTTTTACCAAAGCCTTGCAGATTGATTTTTTAGAGGAAGAGCATGAGGTTGAAGCGCGAGCGCAAAGGAATAATTTTTCTCGTTTTGATAATCGCGATTTTTTTGGCGTTGATAGTTTCATTCTACATTTACTTGCGCGCCGATTCGGTTAAGGACAAGCTTAAGACCGACCCCATCATCAAGGCCTTGATTTTAATCGAAGACGGCGAAAAGGTTGTCTTTACCGACGTGTTTTTGGCCTACGCCGAATCGGGCAAAGGCGCCTTGATAACCATTCCTGAGAACACAGGCGCCATCTACAGCTCTCTAGGCAGGGTGGACAGGATAGACGCTGTTTTTAACGAAAAAGGCCTTGCCGCTTACAAAGAGGAAATCGAAAAGCTTCTTGACTTGGATATATCCTACAGCGTTGAGATTCAGTTGAAGGACTTTGAGCGTTTGGCCGACTTGCTGGGCGGCTTGGGGGTCTTTATTCCTCAGCCCATTGACGCCAGAGGACCCAACGGAGAAATATGGCTTTTGCCCAGCGGCGCCGTCAATTTGTTTGGCAGCAAGGTCAGCTCCTACATGACTTATTCTCTTGAGACTGAAGAAGAGGGGGCTATGCAGGAAAGGCGGCAAAGCATGCTTGTGGCTTTGCTTTCTGCTTTGCGCAAAAACAGAAATTTGATTTTTCAAAACGCAAATTTCAAGGAATTTTCCTCTTGCTTTAAAAGCAACTTGAACAAAAAGGATTTTGCCGAGCTGCTTGAGATAATAACAAGCATAGACTACGAGCGCGTGGCCCAACTTGAAGTTACGGGGCTTAACCAAAATGTTGACGGAAAGCTTTTGCTTTATCCGTTTAGAAACGGAGATTTTATCAAGGAAGTGGCGCGCAGGACGGTTTCGTCAATCATCCAAGCGTCAGGCTCTGGCGGCGACAGAACCTATGTTTTGGAAATTCAAAACGGAACCAAGGTTCAGGGCTTGGCCCGCAACACTCAAATTCTTTTGCAGGGAGCCGGCTTTGAAGTCTTGAACGTTTCAAACGCGCCTTCAAACGACTACGAGCAAACTGAAATAGTCGATTTGATTGGAAACAGGGAGGCGGCAAAATCCCTTGGCGATTTTATAAGATGCTCAAAGATTACCGAGGCGCGGGTTGCCGCCGAAGGCGAAAACGTCGAAACGCCAAACTTCGACTTTATACTGATTCTCGGCCGCGATTTTGACGGCCGTTACGTTCACGGACAGAGTTCCGGCGGACAAGAAGAGCGGCAGGGCCAATAACCTGTCCGCAAGCTAAGGAGGTCACAATTATGGAAAATAAAAGCGAACAAGAAAAGGCCTTGGAATTGGCCCGCTTGATTCAAGACGGAAAGGGCGAGAACCTTGCCGTCATCGACATTTCGGAACTGAACAGCTGGACTGACTATTTTGTCATAGCCACGGTTTCAAGCGCCGTTCAGTCTCAGGGAATTCAAAAGCAAATCAAGGATTACATAAAAAGCGCGGGCCTTGAGGTTCATAAAACCAACAAAAAAATCAATGACGGCGAGGATTGGAATCTAATCGATTTGGGAAACATTGTGGTTCACTTGATGTCAAAGGAAGCCCGGGAATTTTACGACTTGGAAAAACTTTGGCACGCCGGAAAGCGCTTGGAATTTTAGGCCCGCAGCCTAAAATTTTATGGCGTCCGAGTCTCCGTCGGCAAATTCGTTGTCCGTCCAATCTTCAGCTAGAATCTCGTCGTCATAGGCGGAAAAACTGTCTTGGCTTTCGTCTTCCTCAAAGTCTGAAGCGTCGTCAAAAGCCAAGTCTTCGCTAACTTCGTCTGTGTAAAGGAATTCAATCTTGTCTGAATCTTGAATGGAGTCGGGATCAACGGACATAACAACCTCGGATGAGCAGACTATATAGTTTTTGGCCCTTTATGTCAATATGTAAAGGGGACCTCGAAAAACTTCAGTTTTTCGAGGTAACTTTGAAAATGCGATG
>CALDIB010000093.1 GCA_937902125.1 uncultured Treponema sp. | reverse complement strand
ATTATAGCGCGCTTTTTAAATTTTTTCTAGCGGCGCGGTCCACAGCGCGCTTCGCTCAGAGGCCAAGTCGTCAAACTTTATCGTGTAGCAAAAAGCCTTGTCGTTTACCAAGACAATCGTTCCGTCGCCAAAAACCTTATGACGGACGCGGTCGCCCTTCTTAAACTGTGTGGCCGCGGCCTTTAGGCGGTTTTCATCGTAGTTTATTATTTTTTTCGACTGTTCAACAAAAGTCTTGTCAAGCGGTTTTTCGATGTCAAAATTTTTCATTTCCTCTCCCGCCGCTTCAAAGACAAAGCGGCTGGGGTATTTAAAGATTCCGTCGTTGGCTTTGCCTTCCGCGTCGCTAATAAAAAGCCTGTCCTTTGCGCGTGTCATAGCGACGTATGCAATTCTGCGCTCCTCTTCCATGTCCTCGGGCGTTTGAACTTTGCGGCTGGGGAATATTCCTTCGTTCATGCCGCACAAAAAAACGTTTTTAAATTCCATTCCCTTTGCCGCGTGAATCGTGAGCATTTGGACGGTGTCGCGCTTGTCCTCGCGGTCAAGGTCGGTAAAGAGCGCCGCGCGCTGCAAAAAGTCTTCCAAGGTCGCGTCGTCGTCAAAGCCGGCCTGGTTCACCGCGCGCTTGAACTCGGCGGCGTTGTCCAATCTCTCTTGGTCGGCCTCCAAACGCAAAAAGGCTTCGTAGCCGCTCTTGTCCATAATTGACTGCAAAACGCTTCCAAGCTTGCTTGTTCCGCTCCCCACAGTGTAGACAAAAGAATTTTTGTCGTTTAAAAGCGCGCGGCTTTCTTCGATCGCGTCAACGTAGACTTGAGCCTTTGTTCCTTTTAAGATTGGGTCGTCTTGCGCCAAGAGGCCCTTTAGCGCGGCGTAGGCGGAACAGTCGAATTTGTCGGCGCGCTCTTTTATGGCGGCGATTTTGTTCTTTCCGATTTTGCGGCTTGGAAGGTTCACCGTGCGGTAAAATGAAACGTCGTCGGCAACGGTCAACATTCGCAGGTAAGAAATCATGTCCTTGATTTCCCGCCGGCCGTAAAATTCCGTTCCGGCAAGAATGCGGTAAGGAATGTCGTTTTTGATGAAGGCTTCTTCAAGCGAGCGGGAAAGATAATGGGCGCGGTAAAGGATCGCAATGTCGCGCAGTTTGTTTGGCGCGGAATCGGAAGAAGACCCGCGCGCGTTGGAGGCGGATTTTTGGTCTTTCAAGCCATTATCGCTTGCAAGCCCAAGAGGCGCGGCGGCGGCCTCGTCCGCTTTTTGTTTTGCTTTCGATTTTTTTGAAAGGCCGCATAATTCCTTAACCTTTTTGCAAATCCACTTGGCCTCCTCTTCCTCGCTGGGAGCGTGAAAATACAAAGGCTTGGGGCCGGCCTTTTTTGTGGGCGAAAGCTCCTTGGGATAGCGGACAACATTATGGGCAATCAAGGAATTGGCCGCCGCGAGTATTTGCGGAGTGGAACGATAGTTCTTTAAAAGCAAAATCGTCCGCGCGTCCTTGTAAACTTTTTCAAAGTCCAAAATCAACTTGACGTGGCTTCCCCGCCAAGAGTAAATCGTTTGGTCACTGTCTCCCACGATAAAAAGGTTTTTGTGCTTGCGGCTTAAAATTTGCGCGATGGAATATTGCTTTGCGCTCACGTCCTGAAACTCGTCCACCATTATATACTCAAAGCGGTCTTGCCATTTTTCGGCCACGTCGGGAAATTTTTCCAAAATGTAAACGGCGAAATTTATCAAGTCGTTAAAGTCAACGCCAAAACATTTTTTTTGCTCGTACAAAAACCTAAGGAAAATTTCTTGGTTCCGCTCGATTCCTTTGGCTAAAAATTTTTCCTTAAGTTCGTCATTGTTCAACTTGTAAAAATAGTCGATGTAAGTGTCGGCCTGCATTTTTTTTGCTTCCAACACCTCGTCGATTTTTTGTTGGATCGTCGCTTCCTTTAAGGTCAAGCCCATGTCGGCAAAGATACGAAGCAAAATTGAGCGCCAATCTTCCTTGTCCAAAATCACAAAGTCTTTTGGAAAATTTATTTTGTTTATGTCTTCGTGAAGAAGCAGAGCGCAAAAAGCGTGGAAGGTGCAAACGCAACCCAAATCCAAGTCGCCCAATTCATGTCGGACTCTGAATTTCATTTCTTCGGCCGCGCGGTTAGTGAATGTGACGCACAAAATATTTTTTGGCGAAATGCCCAAGTCGCGGACAAGATAAATGTATCGGCTTACCAAGGCGCGGGTCTTTCCGCTTCCCGCTCCGGCCAAAACGCGAATGTGGCCTTCCGTGCTTTGGACCGCGTCCAATTGTTCCGGGTTGAGGCGGGCGAAAATGTCGTCTTCTTTTTTGGGCATGATGGAATTGTAGCGCGTTTTTGGCCTTTTTTCTATAGGGCTTTTGTCTAAATGCCAGCCATTCGCCATTTGCATAGCGCTATGCAATTTTTATATTTGACAAGCGCCTTTTCTGGGGATAATATAAGGCAACCTCTAAAAACTGTTATTTGAGGTTGCCGTCGAGTTTAAAAGCCCGAAATTGTGGGCTTTTAAACATCGCGCTTTCAGAGTTGCTTCTAAAAACTGAAGTTTTTAGAAGCTCCCATAAAAGCAAAATGCCGCCAACGCGCGCAAGGAGTAAGTATGACTGCTGTTTCAATCCAAAAGCGGGAGCCGCTTTCAATCAAGCTTAAGGCCGCCGCGACCATAATAGCGATTTTCGCCGCCGCGCTTCTTCCGCAATTTTTTCATTGGCTGGGAGCCGTTTCGGGCGCGGGAACCGCTCCTGGCGTGGCTTTTTGTCCCATGCACTTGCCAATAATTTTGGCGGGCTTTTTGGCCGGTCCTGTTGTAGGCGGCGTTTCAGGACTTTTGGGACCGATAGTTTCCAGTTTGATTTCTGGAATGCCTCCCGCGGCGCAAGTTCCATTTATGAGCGTCGAACTTTTGGGCTACGGCTTGGCGGCGGGCCTTCTTCGCCCTGTAAAGCTTCCGCTTTTTGCAAAGACTTTGCTGGCCATGATTGCCGGACGAGTTTTGCGCATGGCCGCCTGCTCATTTGCCTTTTACGCTTTGGGAAACGCAAAAATGGCGCCCTTGGGAATTTGGAAAAGCGTTCCCGCCTGCCTTCCAGGAATCGTCTTGCAATTGGTCTTGATTCCCCTGATTGTTTACCGCGTGGAAAACGCCCCCAGCAAGGAGTAGAAAAATGAAATCGGAGAGAACGACTTTTAAAGTTTTAGCCGCGCTCGTCCTTTTGTCGTTGGCGACTTTTTCGTCTTTTGCAAAGGAAAACAAAAACGCCGCCACTTACAAAAGCCATGAAGCGGCTCCAAATTCCGCCGCCGCAAAAGACGCGCCTGTGGTTTATTGGACCAGAGACATTTCCTCGGCGGGAATGCTCAAAGTTTACAACGCGCTTGGCTGGACGGCCGTTGGAAAAACCGGCGTTAAAATCAGCACCGGCGAGCCGCCGGCGTCAAACTATCTTCGTCCCGCGCTTTTAAAAGACACCGTTCAAAAAGTGAACGGCGTTATTGTTGAATGCAACACCGCTTATGGCGGGAGCCGCGCTTCCGCCTCCATGCACAAACAAGTTGTCAAAGACCACGGATTTTTGGATATCGCCAACTTTGACTTGCTTGACGAAGACGGAAGCGTGGCAATTCCTGTTGCCGGAGCCAAGCGGCTTTTAAAAGGCGACTATGTTGGAAGCCATTTTGCGAACTACAATTCCTATCTTGTAATCTCCCACTTTAAGGGCCACGCCATGGCTGGCTTTGGCGGCGCGATAAAAAATCTTTCCATTGGATTTGGAAGCGGGCAGGGAACAAAGGACAGCGGAAAAGTTTACATCCATTCCGGCGGAACAAAAACCAAAGGGTCAATTTGGGGAGAGCAAATTCCTTTTCTTGAAGCGATGGCGGAAGCGGCCAAAGGCGTTTGCCAATACATGAACGGCGGAAAAAACATCGCCTTCATCAATGTCTTGAACCGCTTGAGCATTGACTGCGACTGCGACGGAAATCCCCACGAGCCTGACATGCATGACATCGGCATTTTGGCCAGCCTTGATCCCCTTGCCATAGACCAAGCCTCAATCGACATGGTTTACAGCGCAAAAGATTCCGGCTCGCTGATTGACCGCATTGAGTCAAGGCAAGGCTTGCATACCCTTGACTACGCGCAAGAAATAAATCTTGGAAACAGAAACTACCGCTTGGTTGAAATAAAATAAATGCTTGACGTTTTCCGCCGCGAGGCCGTCTATTTATTCTATTACTTTGACTTGCAGCTGCGCCAAATCGCGGCCTACTGGGTCTTGGGAATAATAGTCGGCTCCTGCGTGTCCGTCTTCGCAAAGGGCTGGATTCACGCGGCGGCGGAAGGCCTTGGAAAAAAATTGCCCGGCTGTCTTGGCCTTGTCTTTGCAAGCGCTTTGGGCGTGGCAAGTCCATTGTGCATGTATGGAACGATTCCCATTTGCGCCGCCTTTTCAAAAAAAGGAATAAAGGACGACTTTTTGGCCGCCTTTATGATGTCAAGCGTTTTGCTAAATCCGCAATTGATTGTTTACAGTTCTGCGCTGGGCCCGGCCTTGCTGGCGGCGCGAATTCTTTCAGCCTTTGCTTGCGGAACCGCCGCCGGCCTTTTGGTCAAAGCGTTTTTTTGCAAGGAAGGTTCGCCCCGCTATTTTGACTTTTCCATGTTCGGCGAGCCGCAAAACAGGGACGCCGCTCCAAACATTTTTGTTCGCCTTGCAAAGAACATAGGACGAAACATAAAGGCCACCGCCTTGTGGTTTTTAATTGGCGTTTTGCTTTCGGCCTTGTTCCAGCGCTATGTTCCCGCCGAAGCGGTGGCCGCCCTTTTTGGAAAAAACAACAAGGGCTTCGGCTTGCTCATGGCGGCGACTGTGGGCGTTCCCCTTTATGTTTGCGGCGGAGGAACAATTCCCTTGATATTGCAATGGCTTTCCGACGGAATGAGCGCGGGAAGCGCGGCGGCGTTTATGATTACAGGCCCGGCCACAAAAATCACAAATTTAGGCGCCTTAAAAATCGCGCTGGGCGGAAAGCATTTTACGCTTTACATTTTATTTGTCGCCGCCTTTTCAATTTTGACAGGCGCCATTGTGAACATAATCCTATGATTTTTTCATTGCAATTTTTTTGCTTTATGAGGTAAAATGTTTTTATGCTTAGAATGCCAATAGACATCGCCATGACAATTCTTTCAATTGTCTTGATGGGCGGAACGGTTTTGTTTCCGGACGACAGGATTCATCAAATTTTGGGAATGCTTTTGCTCGCCCTTTGGATTTGCCACGCAATCTTGAACCGGCGTTGGTACGGCTCAATTTTTTCTGGAAAGCAAACTCCCTACCGCGCCATGCAAATTGTCGTCAATCTGGGCCTTTCTTTTTGCGCCCTTCTTTTGATGGTAAGCGGAATGATGATGGCTTGGTTCGTTCCTTTTGACGTAGGAAGCGCCTTGGGCTTCGCGCGGACGGCGCACCTAATAAGCTCCCATTGGTATTATGTTTTTATGTGCGCCCATCTTGGAATGCATGTGAATGTGATTCGCGCCCGGATCATGCAAAAAAAAGGCGGCGCTTCCTCCTCTTCAAATGGAGCGAAAAAAATTTTTGCCGCCCTTTGCCGACTGCTTTTGCTCTTTGCCTGTCTTTGGGGCGTTTGGGCCTTTTTCGCGCGGGGCCTTATAAACTATATGTTTTTGCGCCAGCAATTTTTCTTTTTTGACTTTGAGCGCGGCATTCTTCTTTTTGCCATTGACTACATTTGCATTTTGATTTTCATCGCAAGCGCCTTTCATTGGCTTGGAAAACTTTTGCTTTTCATTTCCAAAACTCCCGCAAAAAAAACAAAAAAATGATGGAAAATTTAATCATTCGACAAGAGACGCCCGCCGACTACAAAGGCGTGGAGCTTATGACAATGCGAAGCTTTTGGAACAAGTATTGGCCGGGCTGCTCCGAGCATTTCCTTGTCAGAATCATTCGCCAGTCCAAGGACTACCTTCCGCAATTTAGCAGGGTGGCAGAACTGGACAACAAAATTGTCGGAGCGGTTTACTACACCCGCGCTTGGATTGACGACGGAAGCGATGTTCAGTTTATTTGGAATCATAAAGGCGAATCAAGAATAACTAAAGTTTTTAAAAATTTGCTTTAAGGAACAATAAATAAGCGAGCTTTCTTATGCGCAGGCTCAACAAAAATAATCTTGCGAAGTCCGAGCTTTAGCGCTAGTATACACTTATGAACAAAAACGACCTTCTTCAATTCATAGAAAGCAGCGCGGACGAATGCGTCGCGCTGCAAAAGCTTTTGACATCGCATAAGGCGCTGGCTCCTGAAAACTCAGGCGACGGCGAATGGGAAAAATGCGCAAGGCTGGAAGAATTTTTGCGCGCCCACGGAATAACAAACTTGGAGCGCTTTGACGCGCCCGACAGCCGCGCCTTGCACGGAAGGCGGCCCAATTTAATCGCGACGATTCCGGGAAAGAAAAAGCCCGTCGCCGCCGGCAGTCTTGGACTTGCGAACGACTCCGGCGCTTCTTTGGCTTGCGACAGTTCTGGGCCTTCCGCCGCCGCCAGTTCTAGTCTTGCGAACAATCAAAGTTCCGGCGCGATTTGGGTCATCGCGCACATGGACGTTGTTCCTGTCGGGAACCTGGCGGACTGGAAGACCGATCCCTGGACAGTGGTTCAAAAAGACGGAAAGCTTTTTGGCCGCGGCGTTGAGGACAACCAGCAGGGCTTGTGCTCAGCCTTCGCCGCCGCCTGGGCCTTTGTGGCAAACAAGGTTCAGCCAAAACGGACTATAAAACTTTTGTTCGCGGCCGACGAAGAAGTTGGAAGCAAGTACGGAATGATTTGGCTTTTGCAAAATCACTCGGAGCTTTTTAACAAAAACGATTTTTTTGTAATCCCCGACGGCGGCGATCCGCTTGGCCAGACAATCGAAGTCGCCGAAAAAAACGTTTTGTGGGTCCAGTTCGCCGTCCGCGGAAAGCAAACCCACGGCTCCCGCCCAGACCAAGGCCTTAACGCCTGCCTTGCCGCCAACCGTTTGAGCGTCGCGCTTTACGAGGGCCTGCATAAAAAGTTTGACGCAAGGGACGATTTGTTTGAGCCTGCCACTTGCACCTTTGAGCCCACCAAGCGGGACGCCAACGTTGCGGGCGTGAACATAATCCCCGGGAGCGACATTTTTTGCTTTGATTGCCGCGTTCTTCCCCGCTATAAAAACGAAGAAGTTTTGGTTGAGATAAAAAAGATTGTCGCGGAAGAAGAAGAAGTTTCGGGCGCCAAGGTTTCGTTCCAGCTTTTGCAAAACGCCCAGTCCAAGGCCACCGACAAAAACGCGCCTGTTGTCCAAGCGCTAACTTCCGCCATAAAAGAGGCTCATGGAATTAAAGCCAAAACAATCGGCATTGGCGGCGGAACGGTGGCCGCCGAACTGCGAAACCTTGGCTACGACTGCGTCGTTTGGAGCAGCCTTGACGAAACGGCCCACATGCCCAACGAATATTGCGTCATCAGCAACATGACGCGCGACGCAAAGACTCTGGCGCTTATGTTTGGAATTGAATGACAACGGCGGCGACACTTTTAGGCTTTCTAGCCGTTTTTGTCGCCGCAGTCTTAGGCTTGCTTGCAACACCGTCATTGCCCGGCTAGACCGGGCATTTTTTTCGACCTATCGTATTTTGAAAAATATTCCCAGCGTGAAGATTGTGACCAAAAGCTGGATAATCAAAAACTTCAGCAGAACCTGAGTGGGCGACCAGCCAAGATTTTTTCGCACATGGTCGTGCAAAGGAAAGCGTATGTTGGAAAAAATCTTGATTTTAAAGAAGCGCAAAAGCGCCACCTTTATAAGGCCTGTTCCGCCGTTCACCAAAATCACAAGGCTTGTGGCGATTAGAATAAATGGGTTTCCCGTCGCAAGCACGCAGGCTCCGATAAAAAAGCCCAAGGCGCGGCTTCCGGCGTCGCCCATCAAAACATTGCTTGGAAAGGCGTTGTGCCACAAGTAGCCCATCAAGGTTCCGACCATTACAAAGGTCATAATTCCCCAAGCGGCTCCGGTCTTTAAATGAGGAACAAGCAAGTAAGCGGCCATGTCAACGTGGCCCAAAACGACGTAAAAAATAATTCCCAGCGTCATCAGCGCCACAAGAATCAGCGTTGAAGAAAGGCCGTCAACTCCGTCAGTGCAGTTTGTCGTGTTGATTGAAGTCCAAAGCAAAACCGTTCCCACAATTTCATAAAGCCAAAATGGAATGGCGATGGGGCTTGTCACAAAGGGAAGCCAAAAACTCACGCTTCCGTTGTCGGAAAATTTTGAAAGAAAGAAATACATAAGGGCGCTAAAGGACGCGCTAATGATTAAATCAAGAGCTCCCTTTAAATATTCGCCCCAAGAAGATTCGCTTCTGTCGTCCAAAAAACCTGTGACCATCGTAAGCCAAGTAAAGACGACGGCGGCCAATTCCAAGCCTGTCATGGGAACGCACAAAAGGCACACAAGAACAAAAATCGTTATGAACACCGCTCCCGCGCCTGTAGGCTTTCCCCTGGCCGCCTCGCTGGTGGACGACAAGGCAAACTCGCGGCCCCGGTCGTGGGGAAGCTTGTCGTAAAATTTTGGCAAAAGCCGAACCGCGCAAAAGAAGCCGGCGTAAAGGCCAATTGAAATCAGAACCGCGTATGACTGCAAAAGGCGGGCCGGTCCCAAATCAAAGGCGGCCTGCAAGTATCTGCCCAAATAATAAAGCATAATTTACTTTGCCAAAAACTCGTTGATGCTGGCGGCTGCCTTGCGGCCTTCGCCCATGGCCAAGATTACCGTGGCCGCTCCCAAAACAATGTCGCCGCCGGCCCAAACTTTTGTCATGCTGGTGGCCTGGCTTTCGTCAACCAAAATGTGGCCCCGCTTGTCAACATTGATGTCGGGCGTGGTCTTTGCGATAAGGGGATTGGAATTGTTTCCAAGAGCCACGATAACCGCGTCGCAGGGAATCTCGTGCTCGCTTCCTTCAATGGGAACAGGAGAGCGGCGGCCAGAAGCGTCAGGCTCACCAAGCTCGTAGCGCAAAGCCTTAAGGCCAGTCACGCGGCCGTCTTCCGCGCTTCCCAAAATTTCAACAGGGTTTTCCAAAAAGCGGAACTCCACGCCTTCTTCTTCGGCGTGCTCAACTTCTTCGGCGCGGGCGGGCATCTCGGCCCTTGTGCGGCGGTAAACCACATAAACTTTTTCCGCGCCCAATCTTAATGCCATGCGGGCCGCGTCCATGGCGACATTTCCGCCGCCGCAAACCACGACTGTCTTGGCTTCGTAGTAGGGAGTGTCGGCCACGCCTTTTTCGTAAGCCTTCATCAAATTGGCTCTGGTCAAATATTCGTTGGCGCTGAACACGCCGATGTAGTTTTCTCCGGGAATGTTGAAGAACTTAGGCAATCCCGCGCCCGTTCCAACAAAGGCGGCGTCAAAGCCCTTTTCAGTCAAAATCTGCTGAATTGAAGAAGTGCGGCCCACCAAAAAGTTCATCTCAAACTTGACGCCCATGTTTTTAAGGTTTTCAACTTCCTTCGCCACAATGTCCTTGGGAAGCCGGAACTCAGGAATTCCGTAAACCATTACGCCGCCGGCCTTGTGGAAAGCCTCAAAAACGGTGACGTCGTGTCCGGCTCTTCGGCAGTCGGCGGCAACCGTCAGGCCGGCCGGGCCTGAGCCAATCACCGCCACTTTTTTTCCTGTGGCGGCCGCGACTGTAGGGGCGGAAACCATATTGTTGTTGCGTTCCCAGTCGGCCACAAAGCGCTCCAAGCGTCCAATGCTTACGGCTTTTTCGGCGGACTTGTAAACTTTTCCCACAGTGCACTGGCCTTGGCACTGCTTTTCTTGCGGGCAAACGCGGCCGCAAATGGCGGGCAAAAG
Source organism: uncultured Treponema sp. (assembly GCA_937902125.1). Lineage (GTDB taxonomy): Bacteria > Spirochaetota > Spirochaetia > Treponematales > Treponemataceae > Treponema_D. Next base: position 17,327 of record CALDIB010000093.1, on the reverse strand, counting down.
ATTTGTTTCTTTGATTACGTCAACGGCGGCCTTAAAATCGCCTTTGGCAACTTGGGCGACAAAGCGGGGAATCTGAACGTTCACCGGGCAGCCGTTAACGCAGGGCTCGTTCTTGCACTGAAGGCAGCGGTTGGCTTCCACCATCGCCTGCTCTTTTGTGTAGCCCAAAGCCACTTCGCTCATTTGGCGGGCGCGAACGTTAGGCTCGCCTGTAGGCATTATCTGAAGGGGAATCGCCATGCGGTCTTTGTTGCCGAGGGAATCCAACTTGTCCTTTATTTTGTTCCATTCTTCAAGTGCGCTTTTTTCCAAGTCTTGCGCTGATATATGTTCTGCCATTTGCAAATTCTCCTAAACTAGCGACAGGATGTCGCGTCAACTTTCTAATCTAACACTTGCGAGCTTTCGCAACGCGGAAACTCGCAGGCGGAAAAATGACAGGAGGTCATTTTTCCAACTTGCATTTATGGAAGGCTTCCGTTTCTTGCGGCTTAAAACTCTTCATTCGCATCATCATGTTGTCCCAGTCAACCTGGTGGCCGTCAAAGTCGGGGCCGTCAACGCAAACAAATTTCGTCTCGCCGCCAACGCTGACACGGCAGCCGCCGCACATTCCAGTTCCGTCAATCATAATCGTGTTAAGGGACACGATGGCGGGAACGTTGTATTTTTTTGCCGTCATGCAAGCAAACTTCATCATTATGGGCGGTCCGATGGCAATCATCAAGGCAGGAGGAACGTCGCTTTGGCACAAGCGCTCAAGGGGAATCGTGGTGACGCCCTTTTCGCCCGCGCTTCCGTCGTCGGTGGTGATAATCACTTCGTCGCAAACGGCTTTCATCTCGTCAACAAAAATCAAAAGGTCTTTTGTTCGCGCTCCTTCAATCAAAATGACCTTGTTGCCCGCCTCTTTCAAAGCCTGAACTATAGGATACAAGGGAGCGGTTCCAAAGCCGCCGCCGACGCAAACCACAGGGCCGTCGTATTTTTTGATTTCACTGGGAGTTCCAAGAGGGCCCAAAACGCCGCCCAAATAGTCGCCCTCTTTTAATTGAGAAAGCTTGTAAGTTGAAGCGCCCACCGGCTGAAAGGCGATGGCCACCCAGCCTTCCTCGGCGTTTGCGTCCGCGATTGTAAGCGGAATGCGCTCGGTCAAATCTTGGTCAACCTGAACGATAAGAAACTGGCCGGCCTTGCGGTTTTTGGCGATGTCCGGCGCTTCAAATTTCATGTAATAGACAACTTCGGAAAGCTGCCGTTTTTCGATAATTTTGTTCATAAAGTTTTCCTCAAAACAGCAATTTGCGCGAATCGAATGGGCGCCTGTTAAATTTTATTAAGTATACTGAAAAACGCCCTCAAAGTCAACGAGCGCGCTACCAGCCAAACTTGACGGAAGCTCCGGCCGCAAGGCCTTCGCCCTTAAATGATTGGATAAAAGTCGCGCTTGAAACGGCCGCGCAAATGTCAAACTCAACCGCGCGGAAATTAAGCATTATGCCAACAGTGTGGGCAAAAACTTTTTTTCTGTATTCAGTTGAAAGGTTAAGGCCAAACATTCCTATTCCCACAAGCTCAAGTCCAAGCCTGTATTCAGGGTAAACGCTCTTTATCGAAAAGTCTTTTCCAAAAGGATTTCTCATGGCCATTCCGCCCGACGCGCGCATTGTAAGCCATTTTCCAACCGGCCGCCACGCGCAGTCAACGCCCAAACGCAGGGGCCTGTTCACCAAATAGTTTTCGTCGCTGTAAACGGCGTCGGAAAATTCGGCCTCTTTTTCTATTTTGGAGTCGTCCATAATCACTTTTAAAAGCGAGTCGGTTTGAACAGACAGTTTTGCGGACGCGCTGACCTTATGTTTCAAACGGCTGGGAAGAATCGGAATGTTAGCGTAGCCGCCAAGATCCAAGGTGTCAGAAATAGGACACTCAACAAGGGCGCTTAAATCAAAGCCCATGCTTTGGGCCAAATCGCGGGAAAGTTCTGAGGAGTCCAAATTGTTTACAAAATCCGTCGAAAGCTTTCCGTCTTTTACAAGGCCTTTGAATTTTCCAACTGTGTAGATTTCAATCGGAGCGCTGGCGCTGATTGTAACGGAACCGTCATTTCCGTTCACAGCCTTGCTTGTAATCGTTGTTGCAGGAACATAAAAGACCGGGGCAAAAACCGCCGGCGCGACTCGAATTCTAAATTTTCCAACATTGAATCTTACGGGAACGGCAAAGGATACAAAAGATTCCGCCCAAATATTTCCTTCCGACGAATAGTTTTTTCCAGGCTTAACGCCGTCAGCCAAAGCGTCAAACAACTCCTTTTCTATGTTGAGTCTGGCGGAAATTTCCGTTTGCGCGTAAAATCCAAATCCAAAAGAGGCAAAGTTAAAGGCCAAATGAAATTCAGGATTTGCGTAAACAGAAGTCGTAAAGCCAGACTTGCTCATGTTTGAAGAAATCTTTGACATGTCAAGCACAAGCTTCTTTTTAAAAATATCCTTCAAAGGCATGGCGTTTTGAGAGCCTTGCGCAAAAGCCCCAAAGCCCAATTCCACATAACGGCGGGATGGATAAAGCTCAGCAAACCCCGAAAAGAGGCAAAAAGTCAAAACCGCAAAAATAATTTTTTTCATCTTGCCCCTCCTCCTACTTGATTATGTCCTTGATGTCAATCGGGCTGTTTGGATTGAGTTTTAAGAGGACAACAGGATTGATTCCCAGCGCCTCTTTTGACTCAAGCGCGCTTCTCAAAACCGAAAAAGATTGTCCGCTTTCAATCGTCATTGTCATGTCCGGCAAGAACAAATGCGTAAGCGCTTTTTTTATATCGTCAACGTCAAAATCAATAGTGTCGTCCAAAGGGTTGTCCGCCGTAAATTGAATCGTCTTTGTTATTCCAGAATATTTTGAGTCGCCCCCATGAGTGTCGTCGATTGTTATTTCGGCGTCCAAGGAACTTAAGGCTGAATTAATCAAGTTATAGTTCAGTCTAAAATATTCGATTGAATCCGCGATTTTTTCGTAGTCTTGGGTTGAGGACACGTCGCTTCGATTCATCAAGTCGTTTTTATCGCTGATGTCCATTTGCGCCAACTCGTAAATGTCAAGAAGCGTGTCGCTTTTTACTGTAAATTCAAGAGGAAGAACAAGCGCCATTTCTACGGCGATTGAACTTGTTTCCGAACTTGACATTGAGTCGATCCGCGCCTTGCTGACATTCTTGCTTTGTCCGTTGCTGGCGGAAATCTCGTAGTGAGCCTTTAAGTCTGAGGCGCGGGAATTTATCACGTCAGCGATGTCTTTTGAAAAACTGCAATCCACTCCTTCGCTTTCAAATTTCTTTACAAAAGTTTCATTTGTTGAAGGCCAGTTAAAGGCTTGGCAAAAGTCAAATTCTTGAGAAGATGACGAAGAGCCGGCGATATATTTTTTCGCCCCGCCATTATATTCAAGAAAAATTTTTCCCTCAAAACTAATTCCGTCAACTAAATCCGACAAGTCTCCTTGCGGTTTTTGGACAAAAACATAAACTGGAACGGATTTGATTTCGCAATTGTCAATAAGTTTTTTTGCCTCGCCGTCAACTTGATCCAAAAGTTCGTCCAAGTTAAAGTCGCTCAAATCAACGTCGCCGGAAGGGGATTCAAGGTTGTCCAATTTTAAGGAGGCAATATCCCAGTCCATAAAAAATTCCGCGCCGCTAACCTTTATCGTGTAGGACTGTCCCATTTCTATATTTCTCAGTTCCTGCGCGTCAGAAAGCGAAACTGAAAACTCTATATACTTTGGGTTTTCTGGCGTTCCAAAAACAGAGGCGTCCGAAAAATCAATTTCATCGAAATCGGCAAAAGAACGCTCAAAAACGCTTTGGTTTCCTTTGGCAGGAATCACGGCCGCGGAACTTTTTTCGCCGTCTACATAAACAGTTCCGTCCGTTGAGTCCATTGCAAAAGTGGAAGAGTTGATTTCAAGCTCCAAGTCGTTTCCAATCGGAAAAGAATTTACCGCGCTAAATTTTATTCCCTTGCCCTTGCCTTTTGTTCCCGTCTGAACATTATTTATGTCGCTCTTATAATAGTAGTCTCCGACTGAATGGCCGAATGTTATTTTGCCGACATTTTTTAGCAAGTCCGCGGAAAACAATTTTTTGTTAGCGCTGGAACCGTTCATTTCAAAGCCGCCCATGTTTGACAAATTTGCTTTGGCCTTTGAAATTGTCCGAACGGAAATCGAGCAGTTTAATTGGGCGGCAAGCGCGACATCTCCTGAAATTTTAGAAATCTTTCCGCTCACTTTTATTTTGGAAGCCGACACGTCAATCTCGGCGCCTGAAAGCGGCAAAACTTTGTCTATCAAAAAATTTCCGCTTGAGCCTCCGTCCGACAAATCGCTTTTGTCAAAAGAGGAGCCGCCAGACTTTGTAATTCCATCTAAAGAAAATTCGCTTACATCAAAAGCCGCTCCGCTTCCTTGCGCCTGAACGACCACTTCTCCATCGCCAATTTCGGCCTCAACCAAGCAAGGATCAAATGACGCGTCTATTTCAAATGAAAAAGGTATTTCGTCCGTGGCGCCGGCGGGAATGACGACGGCTGGCATCGACTTGCTTAAGGCCGGAAAATCTATGGCAGCCTCAAAATCAAATTCTCCGTCAAAGGCGCCGTCAAAATTCATCGCGTCAAAATCTTTTTCAATGTCAAGTTGAATGTCATAAAACTTTTTGTGGAGCAAGTATTTCATGGTCTTGTCGCTTGCGTCCGAAATGTATTTGTAAACGTCGGCGCCGGACTTTGCCTTAACGTCGTCCAAAATTTCCTCGCCCAATTTTTTTGTCAAATCAAAATATTTTTGTCCAAGCGCGCCGGTGTATTGGGCGCCGCTTTTTACGGCCACCGATTCAGGAATTCCAAAATCAGAAAAATTTCCGCAAGAAAAAACAAATAATCCCAAAAAAGAAGAGACGAGAATTTTTGAGAGCGCCTTTTTATCGCTTTTCATAAAACAAACCACACTCCAAGGCAAAAAAAAATGCGGCGCGAACTGTCAAAGAAAACGGCTCGCAATCCCCGCCCAACCCAATAAATTATAGCGCGCCTTTAGGCTAAAAGCAATAAAAAAATCCGCGCAAAACCGCGCGGATCCAAGTCCACTATTTTCTTACAGAACCCGGTCGCGCTCACTTTTTCAACAACGCTGCAAACGGATTGTACATCATGCCGTCGTCGCTTCCTTGGTATTCACGACGCTCCCGGCGTTGGCCGCCGTTTTTGTCGCGGAAGAATTGGCCGCCGGAAGAAGACCCGGAGGCGCCGCCTTTTTTTACCACAACGACTTTCTTTCCGCCAGCCGCTCCGCCGGAAGCGGAAGAACGAACCTTTGACTTTTCGTCGGTTCCCGCGCGGCTCGCCGCGTCGCTCTTTAAAGAAAGGCTTATGCGGCGCCTGTCCATGTCAAGGTTCAAAATTGTGAACTCTTTTATGTCGCCAACTTTCACAACTTCCATGGGGTCTTGAACAAAATTGTCGCTCAACTCGCTCACATGAATCAAGCCGGTTTCGTGAAGGCCGATGTCAACAAAGGCGCCAAAGTCAACCACATTGCGGATTTTTCCAGTCACCTTCATTCCTGGCTTTAAGTCTTCAAAAGCCACGACTCCCTTTTGCATAATTGGCGCCGGGTAATCCGAGCGGGGATCCCGGTTGGGCTTTTGCAACTCGTCAATAATGTCGTTGAGCGTAGTTTCGCCAACAGAATATTTTTCGGCAAGCTGCTTTTTAAGGTCGGCGGAAATTTTTTCCTTGTTTTGGACAAGGGGAAGAAGTTCTCTGGCAAGCTGGTAGTTTTCCGGGTGAACCCAAGTGTTGTCAAGGGGATCGGAACTTTCCGCGATTTTCAAAAAGCCCGCGCACTGCTCAAAGGCTTTTGGACCAAGCCCCGGAACTTTTTTCAAGTCTTCCCGGCTTGTGATTTTTCCGTTGGCGTCGCGGTAGGCCACAATTTTTTTTGCCGTTCCGCTTGTAATGCCCGAAACGTATTTTAAAAGCGAGTAGCTGGCCGTGTTCAAGTTTACGCCAACTTGGTTCACCACCGAGCCCACAACTTCGTCAAGCGCGTCGCCAAGCTTTTTTTGGTTTACGTCGTGCTGGTAAAGGCCAACGCCGATGGCTTTGGGGTCAATCTTAACAAGCTCGGCCAGCGGGTCCTGCAAGCGCCGGCCCATGCTTATGGCGCCGCGAATGGTCAGGTCCAAATCCGGAAATTCTTCCCGGGCGATGTCGCTGGCCGAATAGACGGACGCGCCGCTTTCGTCAACCACAGTGTATTGAACGTCCTTGTAGTTTTCGCTGATTACCTTGCTTACAATGGCCTGAACTTCCTGGCTTCCAGTTCCGTTTCCCACGGCCACAACTTGAATGTCGTACTTGTCAATCGCGTCGCAAATTTGCTTGTAAGAGTCTTCGGGGCTTTGAACTTGGAAAATCTTAAAGCAGCCCAAGTATTTTCCGGTTTCGTCAAGCGCGGCGCACTTTGTTCCAGTTCTGATGCCGGGGTCAATTCCCAAAACGCGGCTTCCCTTAATGGGCTGCTGCATCAAAAGGTTCTTTAAGTTTTCGCTAAAGACATTGATTCCGTGAACGTCGGCTTCGTCGGTCTCGTCGCTTCTGATTTCCCGAACCACGGCGGGGCTGAGCAAGCGCGCCACTCCGTCGTCAATGGCGTCCTTGTGATAATGGTTTTTGCACTTGCCTTTTTTTTGCAAGAGAGCCACCGCGTCGTCAAGGGGAACGTCAATCTCAACGTCCAGCGCTCCTTCCCGCTCGCCGCGGTTTATGGCAAGAATGCGGTGGGGCTTAAGCTCGCTCAAAGGCTCTGAGTAATCCCAATACATTTTGTAAGTTGAAGTTTTTTCAACGTCTTCGGCCTTTTGTCCTTCGGCCACAATTCCTTTTGTCTTGATTGTTCCCGATTGAATATACAAGTCATGGACTGCGGCGCGGTTTTCCGTGTCTTGGGAAGTCCGCTCGGCCACAATGTCTTTGGCGCCGTCAAGCGCGTCTTTTGCCGTGGGAACGTTCAAGGCGGGATCCTCCGCGTCGGTCTTTATAAATTCCTTGGCCTTTTCCTCAAGCGCCGCGTCGTCCAATTCCAGCATGGCGTCGGCCAAAGCGTCAAGACCTTTTTCGCTGGCGACCATTCCCCGGGTCTTCTTTTTCTTTTTGAACGGAGCCCACAAGTCCTCAAGCTCGCTCAAGGTCTTGGCGCCCATGGCGGCCTTGTAAAGGCTTTCCGTCAATTTTCCTTGTCCGAAAATTCCCCGGACAATTTCCAAACGGCGCTCTTCTAGATTTTTGTAACTTGTGTAAAGATGGTCGCTTTCGCGAACTTGCAGTTCGTCCAAAGAGCCGTGGCGCTCCTTGCGGTATCGCGCGATAAAGGGAATGGTACAACCTTCCGCCACCAAAGAAATTACGGCGCTGACTTGCTGAACCTTAATGTTCAACTCCTCGGCGACTTTTTTCATAATATCGACTTCGTTGACTGAAAGCGCGTCGATTGTTTCCTGTGTAAATTCCATAAAAAATATCCCCACCTATTTTGTAGGAACGGTCAAGGAGCGCTAGCGCTTAAAGCCTTGACTCGTTCCTATTTCGGCGCAAATAATATTTTCGCGCCGAAATAGGGATATTTTATTGAAATTAAAATGTCAGGTCAAGCGGATTATTTTCCGAAGTTGATTCCCAAGCCTATGTATGGAGTCCATGCAAAGCGAAGTTCGTCAGACGGATGAAAAGCGCGAGTTGTCACAGCATTATTCGTTTCAACCTTTTCTGTAAAATTCATAACAAAGTCAAAAACGAAATCGGCTCCCACAACAAGAGAGCAGCGGCGGTTGGCCATAAAACGAAATTGCGGCGTCAAAGCAAAACCGACAGCGCCGTATTCCAACGTATATTTTGTGTCTGAATTTTTTTCATCGCGATAATACACTCCTCCCATAAAATGAAGGGGCGCTCCGACTTGAAAGCGAACTGAGCTGTCGCCAAAGTCAACTCCAAAAGCCGGGCCTGTCATAAACTCAAATCCACAATTAAGGTATCCCTTGTCGTTCGTAGTTTTTGCGCCGCCGATTTTAGTCTCTTCGTTAAGCTTAACGCCAGGATGCAAGCCAATTGAAGCGTAAATGCCAAGATGGTTGTTCAGCCAAAAACAGTCGTAAGTGTTTATCTTGATTGGAAAAAAATTGACAACATTATACTTTGTTTCGGCTCCATTATATTTATATTCAATCGCCTCAAAACCCACAATGCCCGCCGCGATGTCCATTCCGTAGGGATGGTTTTTGGCAAAGGCTCCAACCGTCATGGCTCCGGCCACAAAAGCGGCGGCCAAAATCTTCTTAAGGTTCATAGCATCCTCCTTAAACAAACCGCCAAAAAATCTAAAGCATATACTGATTTTTGTCAACAAGGAAGGCCTAATATTGCCTAGGCAAAAAAAATGTCCGGAATGTTGACGCGCGATGCGTTTGGCGGCATGAATCTTGAAGAAAGAAGTTTTTTTCCATATAATTTCTTCAACATGGATAAAAAAGAATTTGAGGCGCTGGAAACCTTCCGCAAAGAATATAAAGAAAAATGCCTGGAATGGGCCGCGCTCGCCGATACCCTTCGCCCCCTGCAAAAAGAAGCCGCCAAAGACGACACGCCGCCCTACCCCATAGAAACGCCTGTGGTTTACAACACCGCGCTTGACTCAATCACAAAAGACGACGACATAAAAATCATCGTCATCGGCGACAACCCCGGAAAAGACGAGCAGTTGGCCAAAAACCAAAAGTATTTGGTGGGCCAAGCCGGAAAAATCGCGGAAGGCTTTTTTAGGCGTAACCCTGGGCTTGCAATTGACTTTAGGAAGAACGCGCTCATCTTGAACAAAACGCCGGTTCATTCCGCAAAGACCAAGCACTTAAAATTCATCGCAAGCCAAAACGCCGCCGTCAGCGTTCTTGTCTTGCAAAGCCAATTGTGGCTGGCCCAAAAAACCGCTTTTTTGGCCGCGGGCCTTGGCGCGCAAATATGGCTCGTGGGCTACGCGGAACTAAAGGACAAGGGGATTTTTGTTCCATACCGGAACGCGCTCAAGGAAGCGGCGACTGCTTTTAAGCCAAAAAACGCCGCCGTCCAAAAATCGCAAACTGACAAAAACGCCGACGCGTCTGTCTACGACAATCTTTTTGTCTTCCAGCATTTTTCGATGAACCGCTTTTTGATAGACCTGCGGGACTTTTGTTCAAGTTCCGGCGACTTGGAAGCGGACGGCCAATTTGACCAAGCCTCGCTTTCCCAAAAAATTGCCGCCTTGGGCAGGCGGCATCGGGACGAAATATTTGGATAAGCGCCAGAACGACAAAATGACAGTACCGCTGTTCGCGCGAGCTTGGCTGCGAGCGCGAATGTTGCGGCTTATGCGGCTAACAAGCAACCATGGGCTTGCAACCGATAAATCTTGCCGCTATTAATATCCGTCGCTCATGGCGCGGTTCATGTCTTTCTTGCAAAGCTCGTCGTAAACAAGGCTGCGCTTGCGCAAGTCTTCTTTTAGTTCCTGCGGGAACGGCATATTCCGCCAAAAGATTCCGCGAACTTCTTTGTCCAAGCGCTGAACGCCCTCGCTTTCTTTTGTCATCCAAAGAATGTAGTCTTGGATAAAATACTGCTTCAACTCGCCCTTAAGCTTTTGCTTGTCAATCCATTCGTAGTATTGGCCGGTCAAGCCTTCTTCCATCCAATAGTAAGAAGCCTTTTCTTTGGCAACCTGCCAGCGCAAGTCGGCCACGGCGGTAAGAACGGCAATCTTAAGGTCGCGGGGATACATGGGAACCACGATGCGGCCGCGGCTTGTCACGCGGTTGTAGCGGTCAAAGGGCTCCCAGCAAAAGCCCCTGTCGCCGTATGTCGGAAGCAAAATGACAAAGGGCACGATGCGGTTGGGAATGTTTTTGTGAATGCGGCAAAAGGCGCCCGGGTCAAGGGATTCAACCCAAGCCAAAACTTTCAGGACATTCTCGCGGAAGCCAGTTCCTTGGGGCATGCAGTGAAAAAAGTCCCGGGTAAAAATCGGGAATTGGTTTCCTTGGCGGCCGCAAGTCATCTTGGCCATTTGTCGGACGGTTTCAAATTCTTGGTCAACATCTTCGCTGGAAGCGCTGGCGATTTCAGGACCATCCGCTAACTTTTCTTCAACTGAATCGTAGGCGCCCTTTGCGTCCTGAAATTCCTTCAAGGCCACAGAAAGGTCCCGGTCGTTTTTGCTCAACTGGCGCATTGTGGAAGTGATGTCGCCAAAAAGTTTTTTCTGAATGTCGGTGTAAGGCTGCTTGTGGGGCTCCATTCCTATCAAGCCTTCGTGATCGCACAATTGCTCAACCTTGTTCTTCAACTCAACTTCCAGCATTGAACGCTGGTTTTCGGCCATGGTGAGAGAATTTTCCGCGGTTTGCAGGCGGCCGGAATTTTTGCTTTGAAGCTGCTGCAAGCGCGCCTGTTCTTGCGCTCCGCCGTCGTCGCCTTTTTTTCTTGGCTGGCGGACTTCGTCGGTGGCGGAAGGCTTTATCTTTCCCTGGGAAATGTATTTAAACCATTCGTCCATGTAAAAGACAGGCTCGTTGGTGTCGTTTTCAAGAATGGACTTTTCAAAAAAATCCCTGTGTTCCGGGCGGAACAAAGAAGGAAGCAAAACCGCAAAGCGCATCATCATTCGCTTTGGAAGGGGAAAAGACTTGCCGGCGGTTTTTGGCGCCATCGTGTGAATCAATTCCCAATAAGCCATCGTGACTTGCTGGCGGTAAACCATCTTGTCCTTAACGTCCTTGCAGGAAAGGTATTTGGAGAGAACCATGTGCAGGCGGTTTGAAGCTTGTCCTTCGCCGGCGATGGCGGTTTTATAATATTGCGGGTCGTCAAAATAATGCTGGCTTTCTTCTTCAAAAACTTTTTCAACCGGCTTGAACGCCTTTATCGAAAGGTCAACCTCTGGAACCGGCCCGCTCTTTTTTTTAGGAGCCGCCTGCTCCATAATCATTTTTTCAAAGTTGCTTTCCTTGGCTCCCATTCCGCCAAAGATGTCGTCCGACGAAGCCGAGTCTGCGCCGCTGTCGTCAGCCTGAACGTTCGCTAAAAGAGCTTCAATGCTTGGGTCTAATTTCTCTTCCATAACTGTTCAATTATAGCGCCGCTTTAGCTAAAAGTCTAGGTTTTTCTTAATTTTGCGGCGCTTTTGCTATTAGGAAGTTATTGACATTCACGCCTTGCGGCGTGGAGGCAATAGCGCCGTTTTGCCCAAAAGTCTAGGTTTTTTTGCGGCGCTTTTGCTTGCGGAAGTTTATTAAAGCGCCCGCAGACGCGGGCTTTAGGCGCGTTCCTGAGGGTAGACCATTCCCCAGTCTTTTCTTATCCTGTCCATCAACTCCATTAAAAAGATTGACTCGTCCAAGGGCATCGACTGGCTTTGAATGGCGCCGGCCTTGATTTTTTCAATGGCTTCGGCAACTTCGTATTCATATCCCGAAATTTGCTTGGGAACCTTCACCCTTTTTAGAAGCTTGTCGTTTGAGTCAAAAACTTGAATCAAATTGGGATTGTTTATGTTCTCAACAACCGCATAGCCTTTTTCTCCCCAAAAGATTCCCTTGCGGTCGGAACGAGCGTCCATTCCGGCGGCAAGGCGGGCCACGCGGCCGTCCTTGTAGTAAAGGGAAATGGATTCGTTTTTGTCAACGCCCGCTTCCGTCATTTGAACGGAAGATTCCACCCGCTCAATGTCATGGCCAAAATGCATCAGCGAAAAATTGAGGGCGTAAACGCCCACGTCCAAAAGGGCGCCGCCGGCAAGTTCTGGCTTGACCAAACGCTCTTTGCTTTCTATTGGATAAGAAAGGTTCGCGCTCAAAGCCTTGACCTTTCCGATTATTCCGCTTTGAAGAATTTGGTCGATTGACTTTCTTGAAGGCATGTAGCGGGTCCACATGGCCTCGGCAAGATACAATTTTTTTTCGGCAAAAAGAGCGGCGATTTTTTTCGCTTGTCCGGCGTTCATCGTAAAGGCCTTTTCGCAAAGAACGGGCTTTCCGTTTTTTGCGCACATTTCGGCTTGCTGGGCGTGAAAGGCGTGGGGAGTGGCGATGTAAACCAGTTCCACTTCACTGTCGTCGCAAAGTTCTTGGTAGCTTCCGTAGGCTTTTTTAGCCTTAAATTCTTTCGCAAAGTCTTGGGCTTTTTTTATGTCCCGAGAGGCGATGGCGCAAAGTTCCGCCCCTTTCATTTTTGAAACAGTCCGCGCCATGGTTCCCGCAATTGAGCCCGCTCCGATAATTCCGATTTTCATGCAAACCTCCATCCAAATAATTGTAAACCGAGAGGGAACAAAAGGCAAGAAAAAAAACGGGCTTTCTGTCACGTTCGGAGTTTGAGAAAGGCACAGTTTTAGGAAGGCAATAGACACAAGGGGGCAAAAAAACTACAATGCAAAAAACAAAATTGGAGGCGGGCGATGAAGGCAAAGGCAACTTTTGTAAAGGAATTTAAAATCGGCCAGGTTGACAAAAATCTTTTCAGCTCTTTTATCGAGCATTTGGGCCGCGCGGTTTACAATGGAATCTACGAGCCGGAACATCCTTTGGCCGACGAGCAAGGATTTAGAAAAGACGTGATTGACCTTGTGAAAGATTTGCGGGTGTCCCTTGTCCGTTATCCCGGCGGAAATTTTTTAAGCGGCTACAATTGGAAGGACGGAATCGGCCCAAAAGAAAAGCGGCCCGTCCGCCTTGACCGCGCTTGGAAGAGCCTTGAGCCCAACGAGATTGGCATTGACGAATTTTTTGACTGGACGAAAAAAAGCGGAACTCAAATAATGGGCGCGGTCAACATGGGAACCGGAAGCCCCCAAGACGCTGGCGACTTGCTTGAATACTGCAATTTTCCCGGCGGAACTTATTGGAGCGACTTGCGAAAAAAGAACGGCCATGAAAAGCCCTTTGGCATAAAAACTTGGTGCGTCGGAAACGAAATGGACGGCCCTTGGCAAATCTGCCGCCTTGACGCGCATGAATACGGAAAAAAGGCGCTGGAAACCATCAAGATAATGAAGTGGACGGACGACACAATTAAAACCGTCGTATGCGGAAGCGCCACAAGCGAAATTCCTTCTTACCCTGAATGGGACAGAATAGTTTTGGAACACACTTACGAGCTTGCCGACTACATAAGCGTCCACCGCTACTTTGAAAATTTTGGCGACGACGACGAATTCTTGGCCAGTTTTTTTGACATGGACAGATTCATCAAAACCGCCGCCGCCACTTGCGATTATGTCAAAGCGCTAAAACGCTCAAACAAAACCATGAGCCTTTCTTTTGACGAATGGAACGTTTGGTATCAAAAAAAGCAAGAGCCACATCCATGGCAAAAAGCGCCCCGCATTTTGGAAGACCAATACTCCCTGCTGGACGCTCTGGCTTTTGGCGGAATGGCCATCACGCTTTTAAATCACGCCGACCGGGTGAAAGTCGCTTGCTTGGCGCAATTGGTCAATGTCATCGCGCCAATTTTTACCGAGCCAAAAAAAGGTTCATACAAGCAAGCCATTTATTTTCCCTTTAAAGACATTTCCATTTACGGCCGGGGCAGCGCGCTTCTTCCGGTGACTCAAAGCCAAAACAAAATAATAAAAAAATACGGAGAAGTTCCCGCTGTAATTTTTTCCGGCGTTCTGAACGAAGAAGAAAGCGAGCTTTCTGTCTTTGCCCTGAACACAAGCAAAACTGAAGACAGCGAAACGACCATTGACTTGCGCTCCTTTGGAAAAAGCCAAATGATTTATCGAACTGAGCTTTGCGGAAACGACTTGAGCGCGGCCAACTCTTTGGAAAATCCAAACGCGGTTTGCCCCCATGACGCAAGCCTTGTCCAAGGGGACGGCGGCCTTTTTCAAGTTTCACTAAAAAAAGCCAGCTGGAACGTCTTGCGCTTTAAACTGTCGTAAATGGAACGCGGACAACAACGGCCTTGACTGCCGCTATGCCGCTATCGGCCGGCGCGTGAACTGTTGGCCGCAGAAATCAATCCTCCGCCAACTATCACATTGTCTTTATACAAAACGGCAGACTGCCCGGGAGCGACGGCGCGCTGAGGTTCGGAAAAAGTTATCAGCCAAGGCTGGCCTTCAAATTGCCGCGCTTCTTTTTCTTGCGAAAAATCTTTTTCCGCCTCATAACGGCGAACTTTGCAGGCCACAGGCTTTGAAGCCAAACGAATTTTCACCATGCATTCAAAAGGCTCCGTCGGCTCCACCCCGCCCGGCCAAACAAAGTCGTCGGCCACAAGAGAGTCGGAATACAAGTCTTCCTCTTTTGCCAAAACAACCAAATTGTTTTTCGCGTCAATCGAGTGAACGTAAACAGGATAGTTAACCGCCACGCCAAGGCCCCGCCTTTGGCCGACAGTGTAATGCTCCACGCCCTTGTGCCTTCCCAAAACATGGCCGTCCAAATCAATGATGTCTCCTGGAACGCCGGGCTTGTCCGCGAACAAATCGTCAAAGTATTCCTGCCCGATAAAATCTTGGCTTTCTTCCCGCTCGGCCGCCTTTAGTCCGGCCTTTTTAGCAAGCTCAAAAACCTCAGACTTTTTTACGGAAGCCAGCGGAAAGCGAACCTTTTCCAAAGTTGATGAAGGCACTCGGTATAAAAAATAAGTTTGGTCTTTGCTGATGTCGGCGGCCGTGGCAATCATCGCCGGGCGCTCTTCCTTTCCAAAAAGGCCGGAACGGGGCCGGACGATTTTTGCGTAATGGCCGGTGCAAAAATAATCGTATTCAATTCCAAGCTTGTCAATTTCTTGCAACATGGCGCCAAACTTGATGTTCCTGTTGCACATAATGCAAGGGTTTGGAGTGCGGCCCGCGCGGTATTCGCTTTTAAAGTATTCCAAAACCTTTTTGTTGTATTCTTCCTTAACGTCAACCACATGATATTCAATTCCGTTTTCGGAACAGAATTTTTGGCACTCCTCAATATTTTCTTCTTCCCCCGGCCCGTAGCAAGCCTCCCGGGAATGCTTGGACTTTGACTCCCCTTTAGGAAGAATCCGGCCGTCCCACAAGGACATGGTCACGCCGACAACGCGGCAGCCGTTTTGCTTTAAGAGGAGGGCGGTCAATGTGGAGTCCACTCCGCCAGAAAGCCCCACTAAAACGGTGGAGCCTTTTGGCGGAAGTTCAAGGGCGTCAAATTCCATAAAAGCTTAGGCAAAAAGCGGAGTTGAAAGATACCTGTCGCCTGTGTCGGGCAAAAGAACTACGATTGTCTTTCCTTTGTTTTCAGGCCTTTTTGCCAATTCAATTCCGGCCCACAAAGCGGCGCCGCTTGAAATGCCGACCAAAACGCCTTCCTTTTTTCCAATCAAGGCGCCGGTCTTAAAAGAATCCTCGTTGGCAACTGCAATCACTTCGTCATAAATTTTTGTGTCCAAAACTTTTGGAACAAAGCCCGCTCCGATTCCCTGAATTTTATGGGTGCCAGCCTTTCCCTGCGAAAGAACGGGAGAAGTGGCCGGCTCGACGGCAACAACTTTTACGCCGGGCTTTTTTTCCTTTAGATACTTTCCTGCTCCTGTCAAGGTTCCGCCAGTTCCAACGCCGGCCACAAAAATGTCAACGGTGCCGTCGGTGTCCTCAAAAATTTCAGGGCCTGTGCTGTCGTAGTGGGCCTTGGGATTTGAAGGATTGTCAAACTGTCCGGGCACAAAAGAATTGGGAGTGGCGGCGGCCAATTCGTTGGCCTTGTCAATCGCGCCCTTCATTCCCTTGGAGCCCTCCGTCAAAACAATTTCCGCGCCGTAAGCTTTAATCAACTGCTGGCGCTCCACGCTCATTATTTCAGGCATTACGATTATGACCTTGTAACCGCGCGCCGTTCCCACCGCCGCCAAACCGATTCCTGTGTTGCCGCTGGTAGGCTCGATGATTGTGGCGCCGGCCTTGATTTTTCCAGACTTTTCCGCTTCGTCCAACATGGACTTGGCGATGCGGTCTTTTACGCTTCCTGTCACATTGAACAATTCAAGTTTCGCGTAAATCTTGGCTTCCAAGCCAAATTCCTTTTCAATGTGAGTCAGCTCCAACAAGGGCGTCCTTCCAATCAATTGGTCCGCCGAACTGTAAACTTTTCCCATACTCTCCTCCTGTTCTAAATCATATACATATAATTTTCTTGGCCGACGCTTTGGTCAACCAAATCCTGCAAAGTCACGCTGTCCAAGTAATCGTCAATGGCTTTTTGAAGGCCTTCCCAAAAGGCTTGGGTGTTGGCCCGGTCCGCGCCCTCAACGCCGCCCTCATTTTCGTCGGAACTGACCGGGCTTAAGTCGCCTTCCGTAACCCGCAAAATTTCTCCGGCAGTGTATTTTTCAGGAGCGCGGCTCAATTTGTAGCCGCCCGCCGGTCCGCGGACGCTTTGAAGCAAGCCGTATTTGCTCAAAAGCGAAGTGATTTGTTCTAAATATTTTATTGAAATTCCTTCGTTTTCGGAAACGTCTTTAAGAGCGATGTAATTTCCGTTGGAATGCTGAGCCAAGTAAATCATGAATCTTAAGGCGTATCTGCCCCTGGTTGAAATCTTCATAATATTATTGTAGCGCATAAAGAAAAAAAATGCAAGTATTCCTACAAAAAAAATAGGTATTTTATAAAAAATATATTTGACACAATTAAAAATCCGCCCTATAATGGGCTGCAAAAAAAGCCGCTTTATGGGAACCTCAAATAAAAGTTTTAGAGATTGCTTTATTTTTTTAGGAGCCATGCCAAATTGAACTGGCGCGAAATCAGCCTTTTTGACATTGAAAAGTTTCAGGAATCCGCGACAAAAAACGATTTTTTCGCAAGCAACTGCGGCGCGGCAAATTCTTTTTTATACGCAAAAAAATTCAAGGCAAAAATCGCCATTGAAGACGGCTGGATTTTTGAAAAAATTCTTATCGGAAACGAGCCGGCCTTTTCCTTTCCCCGGGCCATTGACGGCGACTCTTCAAAAATAAAAGAGGCTGTCAAAAAACTCGCGGACGAAGCGGCTTCCATAAAGAAAGGGCTTTTGTTCAGGGGCATAACGGAAGAGCAAAAAGAAATCCTTCTGAATTTTTTTTCCAAAAGCGAAAGTTGAGTCCGCGCCGGAACTTTCAGACTACATTTACAACTGTAAAAATCTAGCGGAACTTCCCGGAAAAAAATTGGCCTTTCGCTGAAAATTGTGGGTAAATATGGTAAAATCCCCTCATGGA